>NZ_JAYTLQ010000001.1:0-119824 GCF_043729335.1 Crenothrix sp.
AATTAACATGAGTTGATCTTATGCCGAATGTAATATAACATCACAAACATCCACCACAAGTACCCACACACATTATTTTGATCTAGGTTTTTAAAGAGCTAAATAAGGCATCTGATGCCACCTTATTATTTTGCAGTGAAGATGTTATGCCGTCTCTGCAAAGAAGGTCTATTATAATCAATACACGAATTAAGTCAACATTAGTTTGAACTTATTTTACATTTCCATTTAAACAATCCAAGTATCGGCTTACACCTTCCTTAACATCCGAAAAATTCTTATCATAGCCAACCTGTCTTAGCTCCGAAATATCCGCTTGCGTGTAGCTTTGGTAACTGCCTTTTAGATGCTCTGGAAAAGGAATATATTCAATATCCCCTTGTCCGTGCCAATCAATCACCGCTTGCGCAACTGCGTTAAAAGGTTGCGCCGCACCCGTTCCTACATTGTAAATACCAGCTTGCTCGGGATGATCTAAAAACCACAAATTGACATCAACCACATCATCCACATAAACAAAATCACGCTGCTGCTCACCATCCGCAAAACCATTGCAACCTTCAAACAATCTAACTCGACCATTATCGATAATTTGTTGATTGAAATGAAAAATAGTACTACTCATGGCACCTTTATGCTGCTCTCTAGGACCATAGACATTAAAATAGCGAAAACCTGCCACCTGGCTTTTAATCCCACTACTCACTTTACGAATATACTGATCAAACTGAAACTTTGAATACGCATACATATTAATGGGGTGCTCACAACTACGATCGACTTGGAAACCGTTTTGACCATTTCCATAAACCGATGCCGATGAGGCATACAAAAAAGCAATCTTTTTTGATGCACACCAATTCAACAAGCGCTTAGAATAATCATAGTTGTTCAGCATGACATAGTGACCATCCCACTCCGTGGTTGCCGAACAGGCTCCCTGATGAAACACGGCACGAACATGCTTAAAAAAATCTGGTGCTTCAATTTTGGCGATAAATTCCGCCTTATCCATATAATCAGCAATATTAAGATCAGCCAGATTGTGCATTTTTTGGCCATTGGTCAAATTATCAACAACCAAGATATCAGTTTCGCCTCTTAAATTTAAAGCATGCACCAGATTACTACCAATAAAGCCGGCACCGCCAGTCACAACAATCATGCTTTTTCCTTCGCTCGGTTAATCATTGCCGTTGTCGATTGTCCATCCACAAACGCTAAAATACGCACTTCACCACCGGCTTTTATCACACAATCTCCACCAGCAACCTGCTCTGGGGTATAGTCCCCGCCTTTAACTAAAATATCGGGTAACACTCGACAATACAGACGCTCTGGAGTTTCTTCTTCAAAGGCGACCACCCAATCCACACAGGCCAATGCCGCCAAAACTGCCATACGCTCAGATAATTTATTGATGGGCCGAGTATTACCTTTCAACTGTTTAACAGACGCATCCGCATTGACCGCCACAATCAAGCGATCACCCAATGCCTTAGCTTGCTCCAAATAAGTGACGTGACCTGCGTGTAATAAATCAAAGCAGCCGTTAGTCATTACGATACGTTCACCATTCGCTCTAGCACTGGCTAGTAAACCCACCAATTCATCTTCTGAAACCACCCCGTACAGAAAATCGCGATCGCCATGCATGGCGCGCGTTAATTCAGGAATAGACACGGTAGATGTACCCAGTTTGCCAACAACAATTCCACCCGCTAGATTGGCTAAATACATGGCATCATACAAAGACATGCCCAATGCAACGCTTAATGCCATAACTGCAATAACCGTATCGCCTGCGCCTGTAACGTCAAAAACATCTTTGGCTTGCGCGGGCAGCGAGTGAATATCATGACTTTGAATCAACGTCATACCCGCTTCGCCACGCGTCAACAACAGCGCCTCAATGCCGTAACGCTGTAATAGTTGCCTGCCTTTATCAATCAGATCTTCCTCATCTTTGCAAGCACCCACCACCGCTTCCAATTCGACAATATTAGGCGTTACTAAATGCGAGTGCGAATACCGCGTATAATCGCCCCCTTTAGGGTCAACCAAAACACTTAGCCCAGCCCGATTGGCTTCGGTAATATAGCGTTCAATATCAGTTAACGTGCCCTTGCCGTAGTCCGAAAATACGATGACGGAATGACTGCATACCGTCTGTTGCAATTTTGCAAACAACGCTTCTTTATTAAATACCAGCGGTGTTTTTTCAAAATCAATACGTATAAGCTGTTGATGTTGAGCCATAATGCGTAACTTACAAATGCTGCGGGCATTTGCAACCGTAACAAAATCACATATTACACCTTCCGCTTCTAACAGCTTCTTGATGACGTCGCCTTCAGTATCGTCACCAATGACCGCTAGCAAGGTAACCTTACCGCCTAATTTAGCGATATTGAGCGCAACATTGCCAGCGCCGCCAACACGGTCTTCTATATTATCAACCTGAACGACCGGCACCGGTGCCTCAGGGGAAATACGCGCGGCTTTACCAGACCAATAGCGATCGAGCATGACATCGCCCATAACGACAATATGCGCCAATCCAAACTCAGGCGTGGTTGCTATCATTGAATGCCTCCTCGACAACACCGCACCACCAATGACCGATCAGTATATGTGCCTCCTGAATTCTTGCTGTTATCTGCGAGGGCACAACTATTGAAAGTGATGATTGCTTAACCAACTCACCGCCATCCCCTCCGGTTAGGGCAATAACAGTCATGCCTTTTAGCATGGCAACTTCCGCCGCTTTCAATATATTTTTACTGTTTCCAGAAGTGGAGATAGCAATTAAACAATCTTTTTCAGTGCCCAAGGCTTCAATTTGGCGGGAAAAAACTGTTTCGAAATCAAAGTCATTGGCATGTGCCGTTAAAATAGAACTGTCTGTAGTCAAAGCGATCGCAGCTAATGCTCGACGCTTTTTTTCATAGCGCACCACAAACTCGGCTGCAATATGCTGACAATCAGCCGCACTGCCCCCATTACCACATAACAATATTTTGCCACCTTGTTTTAAAGTAGCCGTCAACCTATCTGCGGCGACCTCAATATCAGCAGAACATGCCATGAGTTGCTCAATAACGGCCTGATGTTCTTGCAATACACTATTAAAAGTATTCAAAATACCTATTCCTTAACCACAGACTGGCTTAAACCCATTATGTTTTTTCCGTTTTGTCTTTAAACTGCATCTTGTGTAATCTAGCATACGCGCCATTTTTCTCCAGCAAGACTGCATGAGAACCTTGTTCGACAATACGCCCATGATCCATCACTAAAATAACATCAGCATTTTCAATCGTAGACAATCGATGTGCGATCACCAACGTTGTGCGATTAGTCATTACATTTTGCAATGCTGCCTGTATAAAACGCTCAGATTCGGTATCCAGTGCTGAAGTCGCCTCATCCAATATAAGTATGGGCGCATCTTTTAATAAGGCCCTAGCCAATGCCAAACGCTGTCGCTGCCCTCCAGATAATTTAACGCCATTTTCACCAATCTCAGTATCAAGGCCTTGGTCCAATTTGCTGATAAACTCCATGGCATAGGCATCGGTAGCCGCAAGGGTAATCGAACTTCGACTGGCAGGACTTAGCGCACCGTAGGCAATATTGTTAGCAATAGTATCATTAAATAAAGTGACCTGCTGACTTACCAAAGCCAGCTGTTTTCTTAAATTTGCCAGCGTGTAAGCGTTTATTTCGACGCCATCGAGCAATATTTCACCGATGTTATGGGTATAAAATCGAGATACCAAACCGGCCAGTGTACTTTTGCCACCACCCGATGCACCGACCAAAGCAACCGTTTGTCCGGGTTCAATTTTAAAACTAATGTCTCTCAGGGCAAAATCATTGGCGCCTGCATAGCGAAAAGAAAGATTTCTAAATTCCAACGCACCTTTACAACGTTCGACCTCATAAGTACCGTCATCGGATTCCTCAGGCTCATCAAGAATCTCAAATAAAGATTCTGCCGCCGCAATGCCTTTTTGAATATCGCCATTGGCATCACTTAATTGCCTAATCGGCTTAGGCAATAAAAAAGCCGCCGTTAAGTAACCGACAAACTCTCCAACACTGGCCTGCTTCATAAAAAATAGCGCCAAATACATCAAAACAGACAATGCAATACCAATAATAAACTGCATCACTGGATTATGTATCGCCATGGTTGTTGCCAGTTTTAAAGATTGCCGACGGTTATATAAACTACTTTCCAAGAAACGTTGCCGTTCGTAATCTTCCCCACCGTAACTGCGCACGACTCGGTAGCCAGTCACCAGTTCCGAAGTGATATGGGTCATGTCGCCCATAGATTCCTGTATGCGCTTACTTAACATGCGCAGGCGCTTACTGACATAAGTGACCAAAATAATAATAATCGGCGCCACCCCAATAAAAACCAAAGACAGCGTCCAATTAGAATAAAATAAATAAATCAACAAGCCAATTGATGTAAAACCTTCCCGAATAAAAGTTCTTACCGCATCCGTGGTCGCTTTCGTCACCTCCCCTACATTATTGGTAATGCGCGAAATCAGATAGCCGCTATTAACCGAATCAAAATAGGCAACTGGCAAACGGGTATATTGATCAAATATCTCACAGCGTAAAGCATGTACTACATTTGAAGATACCTTCGCCAAAAAATAATTACCTAAATAAGCCCCAATACCATGCACCATAATCAAACCACTAAATAATAATGGCAAATAATACATACCTTCACGAGATTGCGTTTGCAAGGTATCCACAATATGTTTAAGCATGGCCGCAAATAAAGTTTGCGTGCCTGAGTACAGCAAAAACCCCATAATAGAAATCGAAAAAAGACCAATATGAGGTTTTACATAAACTAATAATCGCTTATATATTTCAATACTTACGTTAGGGGATTTTGACATAGTGGAATAAAGTTAATTAAGCACGTGCGATGGTCTTGCTTTGAGCTAATGCGCAAGGTATTGGGATAAGCCTTTTTCTGCGAAAATAAAATCTTGTTGATGAAGTCGCTTCAATAGACGCTGATAATTTAAATCCTGATTGTTTCTATTATTTTGCGAATGCCAAAGATGCAATACAGGCACAGAAAAACGTCCTTCTTTACGTTTGATGCCCGCATGTATCAAGCGAATAACCAAATCAGAATCTTCAAATCCCCAGCCTTCAAACAACTCATCAAAACCATTGACGCGTAAAAAATCATCTCGCCACATGGCCAAATTGCAAGTCATCGCTTTTTGCCATTTTTTAGGCGCTAACAGCCTAAGCTTGCCTAACGGGAGGGTCAAAAAAGGCAGGCTTCGATTGATTTTGCTTTGCAAGCTTAATATAAAAAAATCCAAAGCATTCTTTTTATACAGTGCAATGCTGTGGTTAATTACATTTTCTGTAAAGCTTTGACTTATCAGCACCCTGTTACCAGGTACAAAACAGCCGCGAACAGCAAGTTTCCGATGACGACTAATAAAATTTTGACGAACAACACAGTCGCCATCAAGAAAAATCAGATATTCACCCGCACTTTGTACAACCGCCTTATTTCTGATTGTACTGGCTCGAAAGCCCTGATCTTCCTGATGGACATATTTAACCGGCATAGGGCTTTGGGCACAAACAGACTTATTCATTGCCACATTCGCTGTAGTTGAGCCATCATCGGCAACAATAATTTCAAAATTACTGTCAGTTTGCATATACAGCGCTTCCAGGCATAATTTTAAGGCCGCCGGCCAGTTATAAGTGGTTACGATAACCGATATTGAGTTCATTATTGGCAAATTTGTTAAGGCGTAGCGGGTTTATTTTTTAATGTGGGCACGTTATTGAGCGACATATTGCCGGAAATACAAATTGAAATTAATACAATAAAAGCCATCACTGTCATACGCCGGTCAAAAACACAATCCGTTAAAGCAAAAAACACCATGAGGCAAACTCCCCAAAATCCCGCTCTAGCCCAGACATTTTCGTGATATTTTGTTTTAAAAAAACTCATTGGCAAAAAGAACAAAGCTAACGTTATTATAAAACCGATAACTCCTCCCGTGGCAAGTGCGCACAAATACTCATTATGAGCATGAGAATATTTAATAATCGACTTTGATACGCTGCCTTGCTTGTAAAATGCTAACAAAGCATCGTCAAAATTATTTAAACCAATACCAAAAATGGGGTTATTTTCAAAAATAATAATGGCAGCTTGCCACATTTGAAATCGAACCCCTATTGAAGCATTAAAATGATTGCCAATATTTAAAAGCTCTTTTATTGTTGCTCTAACTCGACCAAATACGTGATTATCGGTTACCATATTAAGTATAAAAATCACTAACCCTACAAAAAAAATAGCAATCAAAACATTTTTTATTGATATTGTTTTAGTGTTAATAAAAAAGTACCATACTAATACACAAAGCATTAACGCAAGTACTCCGCCCCGCGCACTGGCATATAAACACACTAAAAATCCGAGCAATGCACCCAAAGCCCCTAACCATCGCAGCTTGTTTTCAGCTAATAAAATATAAGAAAGAACGCCGGTTAAAAGAGAAATATCGCCAAATTTTATGGCACCGGTTCCTGGAAATACAGCCCCGTACATACCATACGGCCTGGCAATCTTAAAAAAATGGAACTGTGTAGTAGCCATCAAAAATGCCATGAAAACAGCAAGTAAGCAACCGTAACCTAATATGTCACTATTGGGTTTTAATACTGCCATGAGCGGTGATATTGCCAGCCATATCAAAAAAATACAGGCATTATCTATTGATTTTAAAGGACTGCTAAAAAATGATATTGATATCACAGTAAAAGCAAGATAAGCAAGATAACTGTAGGCTATATATCGGTAATAATTTACTTTATAAAATTCTTTTACTACATCCGAATAGCTAGACTCGTAACTATGACTATAATATAGAAATATCATAGCGCCTAAACACACCCATACTCCCGGCAACCAAAAAATAACAAATACAGGCAAACCCAATAAAACCATATTAAAATAAAACTGGTTTGCACTTGGTGATTGCGCAAGAAAGCTAAAACAATACTTGTTTTTTATCATAATCCATTTAAATAGCATCTCAGTGAATATAATGTAACCGTTCAGTCCCCCTTTTTCAAAGGGTGGGGAGGTAAACGCAATATAATCACTAACAGGCAAAACTTATATTCTCAATAGTGGTTTAATAAAAGACTTAACCTGCTCAACAGTCAAGGTATCAAGACACCGACTATAACTCTGCCTATGCCGTTCGCAGCCTTCCATCTGACAAGGCACACAATCCGCCTTACCTTGAATCAAGCTGACATTATTCACTTTTTGACTGCCTATGCTGCTAAAAGGATTTTTATCTTGGGCAAAAAAGTATGGCCAAGGCGACCACTTTATGGGGTTAGTCGGACCATACAGCGCAATCACCGGAACAGCAGTGGCAGTGGCTAAATGGGTAATTCCGGTATCTGGGCCAATATATAATTTCGCCCGCGCCAAAATATGGGCAAGTTGGGCCAGTGATGTTTGTCCCGCCAAATTCACGGTATCAACAGGTAATTGTTGGGCAATCGCGGCGACATAATCCAGCTCTTCTTGCAAACCTCCTCCTGAAAGAACGACTTTAAAGCCCTGATCTCTAAGGTAGCAGCCTATTTCGACCCAGCCTTCTACCGTCCAACGCTTATATTTCCACTGAGGGAAAGGGTGCAAAACCACATAATCGTCTGATAAAAATTCAAATCGAGTTAAACTTTCAGCATTATCAGTTTGTGGTGCAACGAGCGTAAAATCTTTGGGAACACCAATCAAATCCAGTAGCTTTAGATTTTGCAAAACCGTATGGCTTTGCTCGTTATCAAACTCTGTCCAGCGTTGCAACAATAACCGCTTCCACCAACCTGTTGCACCTTTAGGCGGCACCACTGCAATTCTAAAGGAGGCAGCCATTAGGCCATATAAGAAGGGGCGATCTCCTGTTTGTGTCACTACCGCCAAATCATAACGCCTAAAAATGCGTTTCAATAAAGCCATATATTGACGATACCCGATACGCAAGGGGGTAATAATGATGTTATCAACATCAGTGTTACCTTCTAAGATTGCAGCGGTATTGTCATAGACCAAAACGTCTAGTTGCGCACTTGGGTATGCAATGCGCAAAGAACGCAACAACGGCGTGACCAATAAAACATCGCCCAGATAGCGCATGACAACTACCAAAATCCGTTTTGGTTTAGGTTCCAACCTCTGGCAATTGACCATAATAATTTAGGCTAATATGCCATTAATAACAGAGCCATACTTGAAACAAGGCAAAACAATGTTAAGCACCGCCTTATACTTGGGTCGAATTTAACCAAAGATCATGCTTATTACACATACTTAAAACATGAAGATCACCGCTGTAATTATCCAGCGTAAAAGTCGACATAGCGGCTTTATCTTTAGTTGGATTAAACAAGTATTCGTCTATAAACTTATAATTTTTATCTAATAGCACGTGCTTAACAATATAGTGTTCATAGTTTTTCATTTCATGGGCAGTCACCACCCTAACAATAACCTTACCTTCTTTTTTTTCTATGCCTATGCTGGGCAAATGTCCTGCAACCTTCTCGCTCCAGCGTCCTGGAGACTCCTTGGTATAATAGATATCGCTAATAACAATCTGTTTGGATTTTTCTGCCAACACTGTTGACGGCGCGACAATACCTGCGCCCACACCCGCTACAACACCTAACCTAATAAAATCTCGACGCTCCACACTTCTCTCCCTTCTATTAATGGAAAATACAACCTGATTGAAAAAGAAATCCATCGCATCAGGTCTTAAAATTGTAACTCTGCTATGCCGCGATTATTAGAGCTTCAACAACAAAAGTCAATCAAAGAAAGTTAACTGTCAGCGTCGAATTATTGCCCGTTTTAACTATTCATCGCTCGCCCCTTGATAGGCATTTTTTCTGATTTTTACCGATTTTAACCATTGCTTGATGTTTTTTAATCCTTGCATAACCGGTGCAGAACCCCCCATTGCCACAGAGTCCACCCAACAATACCACGCAGAAACACCACTGGGCGGATTACCTTGTGTCCAACCCAATACCGGATCAATAGCAGCCCATTGCCAAGTGCCCACAGCTGTACCAATAATTTCCAGCCAAGTGGTAATGAAGAAGGCCGCTAGATAAACTAAAGGGGATTTGCCTTTAAACAGGTAGATCAAAAACACACAAAACAGCATCGCGCCAACAGCATCACCCTGCCCTAAACCACTGATTCCCCATAGTGACCATAAGCCACAGGTTAAAACAACAAGCGTGGCAATTTTTCTGGCATATTTCAAAAATAACCCTGAACGCGCCAAGGCCACGGCCGTTAAATAAACCATGCCATGTCCTGGTGGCACGTACGCGGGCACGTTGTGAAATCGATAGGTATAACCGCCCATAAAGGGGGAGGCAAAATGCTCACCTACCGTCGCAAAGCATATGGCAATACCGACTTGCACTCTAATTTCTTTAGATTCGCCGTGTAAAAAACACAGTAAGAATATCCACGCACATCCACCTAATACTTTCTGTTCTGCCAGCGTTGCATCAGCATCATTCACCAAGGCAAAAGCGACGCAAAAAAACGTTATGGCCGCGATAATGTAATCTCTCTGCTTATGAACATAAGCAATATCGGAACTTGGAAAATGACGTAGCACTATTTAAATCCCATATAATTTATTATCGATCATTATTAACGAGCCTAATTAAACAGCCACGTTATGACGGCATAACGCCCAAATTTACCGATCAAAATAGCCAAAAAGGCCGGCAATAGCGGCAGTCTTAACCACCCCCCGGCAAAACAAAAACCGTCACCGATAACAGGCAACCAAGAAAACAGCAGCACCCATGCGCCTTTTTCTTTTACAGCCTGGAGCCCTCGCTGTTGTTTTTGAGACAGCTGACTAGCAACAGGTACTTTTTTAGCCACCATCCAGCCTAACCACCATGTTGTCATGGCACCTAACGTATTGGCCAGTGTTGCAATACTCAGTAATTGCCAATCCGGATAGCTTCCCTGTGAAACCATATAAGCCAAAACAGCTTCAGAACCACCGGGTGCAATGGTTGCTGATATAAACGCACTTCCAAAAAGCGCCCAAAGCCCTGTTAATGTGTCTTGCATTATTTCTCTCAAAAAAAACCCTACGCTCCTTAACAGAGCGCAGGGTTTTTATGTTAAACCACTTACTTTTTTTCTGATAGCAGTTTATTCTTTTTCGATACAATCCGGCTTACCCAGCCAGAAATCATACTGGCTACCAACAAAAATCCAGCTCTTAGCCTATCAAAACTATAAGCAACCGCTTCTGAAACGCTCATGCCTTTAAATTTTTTCGCTAGAAAAGGCGCAGCCATAAGCCCTAACGCGATACCAATGACGGTAATACCCGAAAACACAGATTCTTCTTGGGCTGCCGCCGCAGCAGCACCTGCTTTTTTAGCAGCTGCAGCCACAACCGCATCTTCTTCAATTTTTTTAACTTCCGCCGCAGCAGCCGTTAATTCGGCAGCCACTTCTGTTAAACCACCCGTATAATCATCTAGCCACGCATTAGCGGTTACGCCTGGAATACTCGGCAAATCCCCATCACCTTTACCCACTTTAAGTTGGGCTTTCATGCCTTTTTCCATGTGCTGAGCAATATCACAATGCACTAAATAGGTTTTATCGCCTGGGGGCAAAATCAAGGTACCGGAAATTTTTGCAGGCCCAGAAACTTCAAGATGAAACATGCCCTTAGCATACAAATACTTGGGCAAACCATGCATCATCCATTGATGCCTGATACTGTCCTCGTTTATAAAATGGATAGTCAATTTGGTACACGGCTCAAACTGAAGTTCCTGTGTATCGAATGCGTACATTCTACCCGGAAATTTTTCCGCATATTTATGGCCAGCATGAACCGTTATTTCCTTTTCTTCAGAAATGCTATCACAGCCACCGGGTAAAACATCGGTATTTTGGCCCATCACCATACCACCAGCCATATCCATTAAATGGCCATCACCGTGGTTCATGAGCATCGGAGTATGATCTTCAAATTCCTCAGCAGCCAACAGCGAGCCAGAAAACACCAAACCCAGCATCCCTAAAGACAACAACTTCAACATGATTTATTTCCTCTTTGTTTAATAAAGCGCCATTTACGTCACAAAAAATCTTTTAAGTGGCATTTAATGGCACTTATAACAAAATTTACAGATTTTTTACTTAGCTTACAATTTTGGCAAAAATTTCATCAACCTTACGCTTGAATCCGGCACTCGACAAGTAGGCCATATAGAGGGCTCCAAATAGACCCAGGACGTAAAGTGCGTAAGTAGTTTTAGCAGTAGCAGCGCCACCGCCAGCACTAAAGCTCATGTGCGCGTCTAATCTTTCCCCTTTGTCAGGAACTAAAGTAATATGAATTAAGTACTTGCCGGGCTCAGGAACCCCATTTGGTAACACTAATTCCACAGTTCCACTTTTGTGCTTAGCACCAGGCAAAAAGAATACGCGTGTACCTTCAGGCTCTTTAGTTACTTCAAATTCAACGGTATTGCCTCTATATCGTTGGTCTTGATAATCAAATACCAGCAGAATTTTCTCATTTGTTTTAGGAAGGCTGGCACAAAATTCTTCCGCTGGAAACGAGTTTGGTTGGTAGGCGGTATAATGTAGCCAGTGGTCTTTTTCTAGCTCAAACTTACACTGATCAGTATCCGTTCCAGCAGCACCACCGTGAGCCCACAAAGTAGCGGAAAACAACAGCGCCAGCAATCCCGAGGAAATTTTTGTTATTTTGTTTTTTTTGATCATCATCAGACCCTCTAATTTTTATTTTTAGAATATATTCGACGTTTATTTACATGCCTTTAAACTATCAACCTAAAATAACCGCTCTTAGCCATTATATAACGGCAGAGAGGCACTCTAGCACATCAGTCCAGACAAATAAAGGACAGCAAACTACACTTATCGTTCAATATCTATCCACAGTTATGTCCTGGCATATTCTATTGATATCCTCGTCTAGTTTTCGTAGACTTAGATCACTACACATAAAATGGAGTCGTAACTTATGTCATCTTTGACAGCATCAAAAGCGTGGACAGCATTACAAATACATTATCAGCAAACCCAAAACGATTCCATGCTTGCAGCGTTTACACACGACTCTGACCGCCATAGCAAATACTCATTGCAACTGAACGATATTCTTTTCGATTATTCCAAGAACAGAATAAACAACCAAACCATGCCCTTACTGATGGATCTCGCTAATTACGCTGAGCTGCCTGCCAAAATTGAAGCCATGTTTACCGGCTTACCTATTAATACTACCGAAAAAAGAGCGGCTTTACATACAGCTTTACGTAACCGCAATAACCATCCCATTTATGTCGATGGTCAAGATGTTATGCCTGAAATCAATGCGGTTTTGGAAAAAATGCGTCACTTCTGCCATGCGGTACGCTCAGGCGAATGGAAAGGCTATACCGGGAAAAAAATTACCAATGTGGTTAATATAGGTATTGGTGGCTCTGGCCTTGGCCCTAAAATGGTCTCCATGACACTCACACCTTACGGTTCAGATGACCTCAAAGTTCACTACGTTTCCAATGTTGATCAAACCAATATTGTTGAAGAGTTAAAAGATTTATCACCGGAAACCACACTGTTTATTGTGGCTTCCAAACTGTTTTCTACCCAAGAAACCATGATTAACGCCAACTCGGCACGAAACTGGTTTTTGGACAGCGCTAAAGATACTAATGCTATCGCCAAACATTTCGTCGCCATTTCTACCCATGCCGAAAACGTAGCAAAATTTGGTATCGATACCGAAAACATGTTTGAGTTTTGGGACTGGGTGGGCGGTCGTTATTCGCTGTGGTCAGCGGTAGGCCTATCGATTGCCCTGTACATTGGCATGGATAATTTTGAAGACTTGCTACAAGGTGCTTACGAAGCTGATCTGCATTTTCGTACCTCGCCACTTGAAAAAAACATTCCTGTTATTATGGGATTGTTGGGGATATGGTATAACAACTTTTTTGAAGCTCGCTCTTATGTGCTATTGCCGTACGATCAATCCATGCGTTATTTTGCGGATTATTTTCAACAAGGTGACATGGAAAGCAATGGCAAAAGTGTTGACCTGAAGGGCAACAGAGTGGATTATAGTACCGGCCAGATCGTCTGGGGGCAGCCTGGAACTAACGGTCAGCATGCCTTTTTTCAGCTCATGCACCAAGGCACGCAACTGGTACCGTGTGACTTTTTAGCCGCAGCAAACAGCCATTACCATCTGCCCGAGCACCATGATGTGTTAATCTCTAACTTTTTAGCGCAACCCGAAGCGCTCATGCGCGGCAAAACCGCAGAAGAAGTCAAGCAATCGCTGACAGCTGGGCAACAACAAGATGCGGTGCTATTAGCGTCTAAGGTATTTGAAGGCAATAAGCCTTCCAACTCGTTTTTATTTGAAAAAATGACACCTAAAACGCTGGGCACCTTATTGGCGTTTTACGAGCACAAAATTTTTGTACAGGGCATCGTTTGGAACATTAACTCCTTTGACCAAATGGGTGTCGAATTAGGTAAAATACTAGCCAATGCCATCTTGCCCGAACTTAAAAACGATGAGGATATACACAGCCATGATTGTTCAACCAATGCACTCATTAACGCTTATAAAAAACTACGACACCCTTGATTAAATTACTCAGATTGGCTATCAGCTTACTTGTTGCGTTTTTATTGACAACATGCAGCAAGGAAGCTCCTATGGGAACAGCAGCGCAACCCAGTAATCAATTAGAAAAAATTAAGCACGACGGCGTTTTAACAGTGCTAACACGCATAGATCCGACCACCTATTATAAAAATGCAGACGTTTATACGGGGCTGGAACATGATTTAGTGCAGTTATTTGCCAAACACCTCGGCGTAAAAGTTAAGTTTATTATTCCTGATACTTTCAGTGACATTCTGAATAACATTGCTACAAATACCGCTGACATTGCCGCTGCCGGTATTACTGTGACGCCCCAGCGCTTGCAAAAAATGCGCTTCTCTCCCAGTTATTACCAAGCCTCTGAGCAAGTCATCTATCGGTCTGGCAATCCACGCCCCAAAAATGCCGACCAATTGGCGGGTGGTATTATTGAAGTCACTGATGGCACCAGCCATGTAGACACCTTAGCGGCTTTAAAAAAGACAGTTCCCACCTTAAGCTGGAGTGTCAATAGCGAACTCGACACCAATGGCTTAATGTATTTGGTTAACGAAGGGCTTATTGATTACACCATCGCCGACTCTAACCAGGCTCTGTTAATAAAACGTTTTTACCCTGAACTTAACATCGCTTTTGATCTCACCAAACCGCGCCAACTCGCTTGGGCACTTAGCCCATCAAAAGACAACAGCTTGTTCGATGAAGTCACGCACTTCTTTGAGCGCATTAAAAAAGATAAAACACTGGCACAACTGATCGAAAAACATTATGGTCATGCCGACACCTTAAACTATGTTGATAACTGTACCTTTCGTCAACACCGAAAAAGCAGGCTACCGCTGTACCAAAAACACTTCGCCGCTGCAGCAAAGCAATACAAAATTGACTGGCGTTTGCTAGCTGCCATTGGCTATCAGGAATCCCACTGGCAAGACAACGCCATTTCGCCTACCGGTGTTGAAGGCATTATGATGCTCACTAACGACACTGCCGATTTATTAAAAATAAAAAATCGCAAAGATCCCATACAAAGCATTGAAGGCGGTGCGCGTTATTTTCAACAACGGATTAAGCTGCTAGACGATACCATCCGTGAACCAGATCGAACCTGGTTGGCATTGGCTTCCTATAATGTCGGTATGGGGCATATTTACGATGCGCGACTGTTAACTAAACAACAAGGCGGCGATCCTAACAAATGGCTGGATGTTAAGCAGCGCCTACCCTTGCTTGCAGAAGAAAAATGGCATAGCAAAACTAAATACGGCTTTGCCCGTGGCAACGAGCCGGTTCAATATGTTGAAAATATACGAGGCTATTATGATTTGCTGGTTTGGTTAACTGAAGAAAACCAAATAAAAAAGCAAGTCATGCAAGTAAAAAGCTACGCGCCCACAAATACCGCTACCAACAGCAGTCCCGCCACGTTATAGTAACTTTAACCACAGATGTGACGTTGTACACCAAGCGATCCAAGCCGTGCACACAGGATATTGGCGTAATGCTATTGTCATAATCCGGTTATATACTGCCGCACACAGTGCTACCCCATAAATTATTTAGACACAATAAAAATACCCATTTGGTGAGCTATCTATTTTGTGCAATGTCTAAGCCATACAAAAGTAGTACAATATCCGGTTAAATTAACAATCCAGGTGTAGATTATGCAAATTATTCAAGAAGCACTGACGTTTGACGACGTTTTATTAGTGCCCGCATACTCGAATGTGTTGCCGCGTGACGTGGAAATGGTAACGCAGCTGACTCGTACCATTACACTTAACATTCCGCTAGTTGCAGCAGCCATGGATACTGTTACCGAAGCTAGACTCGCCATTGCCATCGCGCAAGAAGGCGGCATCGGTATCATTCACAAAAACATGACAATTGAACAACAGGCGCATGAAGTCTCCAGTGTCAAAAAATACGAAAGCGGGGTCATCAAAGATCCGATTAGCGTTTCTCCTGACATCAGTATCCGTGAGGTCATCGCCCTAACCCAGGCTAAAAACATCTCGGGCGTGCCGGTTGTGAATGGCGAGGAATTAGTCGGTATTATTACCAGCCGAGATTTGCGTTTTGAAACCCGTCTTGATGAACCCGTCTCCAAGCTCATGACTCCGAAAGCACGGTTAATTACCGTCAACGAACACGCTGATCGCAAAGAAGCCATCGCGTTACTGCATAAACACCGCATCGAAAAAATCTTAGTTGTTAATGACGACTTTCATTTGCGCGGCATGATTACCGTTAAAGATATCCAAAAAGCCAAAGATTACCCACAAGCCTGCAAAGATGAACAAGAACGCTTGCGCGTTGGCGCCGCTGTCGGTACAGGCCAAGGCACAGAAGATCGCGTGGCGGCACTGGTTGCAGCCGGTGTTGATGTCATCATCGTCGATACCGCCCACGGCCATTCCCAAGGTGTTTTAGACCGTGTGCGCTGGATAAAGCAAAACTATCCTGATGTCCAAGTGATTGGCGGCAATATTGCTACCGCCGATGCCGCACTCGCATTGGTTGAAGCCGGTGCGGACGGCGTTAAAGTCGGCATAGGCCCAGGCTCTATTTGTACCACACGCATTGTTGCCGGTGTCGGTGTGCCGCAAATAAGTGCCATCAGTAACGTGGCTGATGCGTTAAAAGGCACCGGTGTACCGTTAATTGCCGATGGCGGTATTCGTTACTCCGGCGATGTCGCCAAAGCCTTGGCAGCAGGCGCTCATGCAGTGATGTTGGGCGGCTTGTTTGCTGGCACCGAAGAAGCCCCCGGCGAAGTCGAATTATTTCAGGGGCGTTCGTATAAATCGTACCGTGGTATGGGTTCATTGGGCGCGATGTCACAACGCCAAGGTTCCAGTGACCGTTATTTTCAGGAAACCACCGACAGCGTGGAAAAACTGGTGCCGGAAGGCATTGAAGGCCGTGTGCCTTACCGGGGCAGCTTACTGGCGGTAATCCATCAATTGCTGGGTGGTGTGCGTGCCAGCATGGGCTACACCGGCAACCGCTCGATCACAGAATTTCATGACAAAGCCCAGTTCGTGCGTGTGACTTCAGCAGGCATGCGCGAAAGCCATGTGCATGATGTGACCATTACTAAAGAAGCGCCGAATTATCGTACCGAGTAGTCATACACATTAATATTGCCAAGACCGTAGGGTGGTTTCGCGCCAGCAAACCACCTGGCCGGAACAGGCAAAATCGATCTTTGCCCCAACTTTTCAAACGGTTGCCATAACGTGTTTAACCTTTGTTACGCTAGGCATGGCGGTTTTCTGGCGCGAAACCACCCTACAAAATATCCGCGTACAGACGTATATTTGTTACCCAATAATGACCTTTTATCTTCCTTGCCAATAAATTTATCGTGAATCAACACAACCTAAATATCCATGAGCATAAAATCCTGATCCTGGATTTTGGCTCGCAATACACCCAATTAATCGCCCGCCGCATCCGAGAAATCGGCGTTTACTGCGAAATATATTCTTACGATTGCAGCGCTGAAGAAATTAATAACTTCGCCGCCAGAGGTATTATTTTATCCGGTGGCCCAGACTCGGTAACAGGTGACGACACACCACGCGCACCACAAAGCGTCTTTGAGCTGGGCATTCCGGTGTTAGGCATTTGTTACGGCATGCAAACCATGACTGAACAACTGGGCGGCAAGGTTGAAACATCTAATCATCGAGAATTTGGTTACGCGCAAATCAGGGCGCGTGGACATTCCAAATTACTTACCGGGATAGAAGACCATTTATCGCCCGAAGGCTTCGGATTATTGGACGTATGGATGAGCCACGGTGATCGCGTAACCCAATTACCCGAAGGCTTTAAACTGATAGCAAGCTCCGATGGCGCACCGATTGCCGGCATTGCTCACGAAGAACTGAATTTTTATGGGCTGCAATTTCATCCCGAAGTTACCCACACTCACCAAGGCGCACGCATATTGTCACGCTTTGTGCTGGATATTTGCAGCTGCGATGCCTTGTGGACAACCAGCCATATCGCTGAAGACAGCATCAAAGCGGTACGGGAGAAAGTCGGTACGGATCAGGTTATTTTAGGCTTATCCGGCGGCGTAGATTCATCGGTAGTTGCCGCCCTGCTACATAAAGCCATCGGCGAGCAGCTCACTTGTGTGTTTGTCGATACCGGTTTGCTGCGTTTGCACGAAGGCGACCAAGTTATGGCCACTTTTGCCCAACACATGGGCGTTAAAGTCATCCGCGTGGATGCCGAACAACGCTATTTACAGGCCTTGCAAGGTGTTACCGATCCTGAACAAAAGCGCAAAATCATCGGCGGCCTGTTCATTGATATTTTTGATGAGGAAGCCGGAAAACTTAATAATGCCAAATGGCTGGCACAAGGCACCATTTACCCTGATGTGATTGAATCGGCAGGCTCTAAAAGCGGCAAGGCACATTTGATAAAATCGCACCATAATGTCGGCGGCTTGCCGGAAAATATGACCTTAAAGCTGGTTGAACCGTTGCGGGATTTATTCAAGGATGAAGTCAGAAAGCTAGGCTTAGAGCTGGGCTTGCCCGCTGATATGGTGTTCCGCCATCCGTTTCCAGGCCCTGGCTTGGGTGTACGCATCCTGGGCGAAGTAAAAAAAGAATTTGCCGATTTATTACGTAAAGCTGATGCAATCTTCATTGAAGAATTGTATCGCCATGATTTATACGACAAAGTCAGCCAGGCGTTTGCGGTATTTTTGCCGGTTAAGTCGGTCGGCGTGATGGGCGATGGTCGGCGTTATGATTATGTCATCGCCATCCGCGCCGTGGAAACCATTGATTTTATGACCGCACGCTGGGCACATTTGCCGTATGAATTTCTGGATTTAATTTCCAGACGCATTATCAACGAAGTCGCGGGCATCTCACGCGTTACTTATGATATTTCCGGCAAACCACCTGCCACCATTGAATGGGAATAAGCCCCAGCAACGATGAAGCCTGGATGCGTTATGCGATACGCTTGGCGCAACGGGCTGAACAGCAGGGTGAAGTGCCGGTAGGTGCGGTATTGGTCAAAGATGACCAGTGTATTGCCGAAGGCTGGAATGCATCGATTAGCCTGCATGACCCCAGTGCCCATGCGGAAATTGTTGCGTTACGGATGGCCGGTAAAGCGCTGGGCAATTATCGTTTAATCAACACCACGCTGTATGTAACGTTAGAGCCGTGCGTGATGTGCATGGGAGCCCTTAGCCAAGCACGGGTTAACCGCCTGGTGTTTGGCGCAAGCGATCCTAAACGCGGTGCTGTTTGTAGCGCCCTAGCGCTTGCTGATGCCAGCTTTTTGAATCATCAAATTACGTGGCAAGGTGGAATTTTAGCCGATGAATGTGCAACCCTACTGAAAGATTTTTTTCGTGCTAAGCGTTAATCAGTAGGCTAAAATGTCACTTACCGAAATCTAAGCCTAAACTTTTAATTGCATAACCTAGTACACAGGCAATGTAGGGTGGATTCGCCGCTAGGCAATCCGCCACAATACATTTACTGGACATCGGCATTGGATTGATTGGCGGTTTGCTGGCGCGAAACCACCCTACAAACTCTGGAAATTTAATACCGCTACATTCAGGGATGGAGATAATAAAAAATATGAAAAATTTATTTATTAAATGGGGTAATTCGCTTTTCCACACCCGTAATGTTCTTTTTCCTATTCTTGTGAGCGGAATTCTATTGTTATTCCCTCCTGTGGCAATAGACAGCGCACTCAGTATGTGTTTATTATTCATTGGCTTGTGCCTTATTATCATCGGCCAAGGCATTCGAATACTCACTATCGGCCTTGCTTATATTGTTCGCGGTGGCCGTAATAGACGCGTTTATGCCGATAAACTGATCACCGATGGCTTTTTCGCCCACTGTAGAAATCCCCTGTATATCGGCAATATCCTGATTGTGAGTGGATTTTTATTTATCTCTGGCAACGTGTCTGGCATTATTATTGGCTCAGTTAGTTTTTTTGCAATTTATCGCCTGATTGTTTACAGTGAAGAAGCGTTTTTAGAAAGCAAATTCGGGCAAGATTACCGTGATTTTTGCGCCAACGTCCCGCGCTGGATACCTAATCTTGAAGGTATTGGCAAAACGATTGCTAATTATGAATTTGACTGGCCAGCGGTTGCGGTCAAAGAATATGGCACGCTTTTTACATCGTTGATTATTCCGCTGGGGTTAATCAGTTGGAAATTACACTTAGCCAATAAAGTGAATGATTACCAGTTTTTATTAAGCAGCATTGCAGTGTTTATTTTAATAGCGTATGGCATTGTGCGTTTTTTAAAAAAAACAGAACGACTCAAATCCATGCGCTGATACGGCTCCGTTATTCACGCACTAAAATAAAATTTTATTCATCACGCTAATCTGATATGACTGATCACGATAAACTATTTCAACAAACGAGCCGCACCGAAGACTTTGCTTTTGATGAGCGCGTTGCCAATGTTTTTGACGACATGGTGTCAAGAAGTGTACCGTTTTACAACGAACTACAGCGCATTCAGTCCGATTTAATTATCGGTTTTTTACCCCAAAATGCAGCAATAGTTTGTGATTTTGGCTGCTCGACTGGCACAACCCTGGAACATATCGCCCAACATCCTAAGTGTCCAACCGATATTGAGTTGATTGGCTACGACAACTCTGATGCGATGTTAGATAAAGCACGTATTAAGCTTGCCGATCTTATCGCCGCCAAAAAAGTATCGTTACGGCTGGCTGATCTGGGTCACCTTCAAGATTTACCCAAATTTAATGTCGCTATTCTTAACTGGACATTGCAATTTGTAAGGCCTATAGAACGTGAACAGGTGTTAAAAACCATTTTTAACGCCCTACATCCTGGCGGCATAGTATTGTTATCAGAAAAAATATTAAGTAACGATTCAGTATTAAATCGTCTTTATATAGAGCATTATCTACAGTTTAAAATAGAACAGGGCGGCTACAGCGATGCTGAAAACCAAAAAAAGCGTGAAGCCTTAGAAAATGTACTTATTCCTTATCGCCTAGATGAAAATTATGCCTTATTAGAACGTGCTGGCTTTGCACGCATCGATACTTATTTTAAATGGTTTAATTTTGCCAGCATGATCGCCGTTAAAATTTAAACTCATTGCTGAAACGCGTTACCTAACCAAATATTTTAACCAGCCAGCACTAATAATAGACGTTGCAAAAGCCATCATCACCAAAGCCACGAAAATCCGCTGATCGATAAGTTGATGCTCTAAGGCCACTGACGCCAAAATTATTTCAATAGCGCCCCTCGCATTCAAACCCACACCCACAGCCAATGCTTCTCGCCCCCGCATTCCACCGATACGTGCACCCAATCCTGCACCCAGAATTTTTCCAACACTGGCAATAAGAAAGACCAGTATCGCCAACGTGCCATCGAAGTGGCTGAAAAAATTCGTTTTAAGGCCAATGGACACAAAATAAAGCGGGGCGAAAAAATGCAGGGCAAAGGGCTGGATCATTGAGTTGATACGTTTTTCCTGCTTGGGATCGTCGTATTGCCCAAATGCCATACCCACCAAAAAAGCACCAAATATAGCGTGAATACCGATTTTCTCAGCACCGACTGCCGCGAACATAACCAGCACGGACAAAAAAGTCAGCAAACCACCTTGCCAATCTTTAAAAAAGCCAATACGGTGCAGAAAAGGTAATACTATCCAACGTCCGAGACCTAAAACCAACGCAGCGTAGGCAAGCACCAAAGCCAAAGTAGAAAAAACATTTCCGGCCGGATGCTCTACACCCAAATTACGCAAAATGAAGGCGAACAATGTCCAGCCGACCAAATCGTTAATCATTGCGGAAGTCATAATTGTCATGCCAATCCGTGTGCCTATCAAATTCAGATCCATCAGTATGCGGGCAATTACCGGTAGAGCTGAGATCGACAATGCCGTACCCATAAACAAAGCCATCAATAAAGGACGATCACTGTGCCCCCATAGCTCTGGAAACAGCAAAACCATGCCAAAACCCAAAGCAAACGGCAACGCGCCACCCACTAAACTGGTGGCAGCAATAATCAATTTACCGTGCCGGAAGCGATCGAAGTTAATCTCCAGTCCCGCTGCAAACATAAAGAACAGCATCCCTACTTTAAGCAACGCATCAACGCTGGTAGTGATAGTTTTATCGACCGGGAACAACGTGGCATATGTTTCCGGCCAGATCGTTCCCAGTAGTGTCGGCCCTAACAAAACGCCGCCGATCAATTCACCCAAAACGATTGGCTGACGCAGTTTTTTCATCAGATAACCAAATAGCCAAGCTACTGTTAACATCAAACCTATCTGCATCAAGAATGCGTGGAGTTGTGTAGGGTTCATTAATAATTAACGGTGACTTTAAATAACTTGAAAAATAAATACTGGAGTTTACGCGATACCCAATACCTACGCGAATGCCGTACGCTGACTGAGAGCCACACGAATCTAGCCTTACAATAATTGGCTTCCAACTTAAGGCGGGACAGGTGAAGGTGTGCCGTTCGTGGTGAGCTTGTCGAACCATGAGCGGCACACCGCACACCCTTCGACAAGCTCAGGCCGAACGGTGTGTCTTATGTGCTTTACCGCACAGACTTAATTTTCCTCTACAAAATACAATGAAGCTGCTGAAAAGTTAGCGGCCGCATTTAACATTCAATGCTATCGATTTATCCTAAAAAACGAGTGAAATGTGAATGCAACGTGCAAAATAAAAAAGCGCCTTAACCTCGCCGTAGTCTTGCCGTTAGGAGGCTTTATGCTTGCTGTTCTTTCAAGCTGCAAGATTGGACCTGACTATATTAGGCCGCCTACCGAAACAGCTATTCAATGGATGGAAGCCGAAGATAAGCGGCTCAAAACCACATCCAGCAACGATAAACTGTGGTGGAAAACATTCAACGATCCCGTTTTAAACCAGCTCATTAACCGCGCTTACCTTGAAAATCTTAATCTACGCGTTTCAGGGCTACGTGTTATTGAAGCCCGGGCACAACTTGGAACTGCTGCCGGTAATCTCTACCCCCAAAATCAACAATTAACGGGATCACTAAACCAAATTCATCTTAGCCGACGTGCCGCGCAGGCTGCATTCTCCAATATTTTTGATTATGCCCAATCGCAATTAGGCTTCACCGCCAGTTGGGAAATCGATTTCTGGGGCAAATTTCGCCGCGCCATTGAATCAGCCGATGCCAGTTTACAGGCTGCCGTGGCGGATTACGATACTGCATTGGTCAGCCTGACTGCCGATGTGGCGCAGGCTTATATTACTATTAGAACCTTGGAAAAACGCTTAGCCATTGCACGGCAAAATGCAGAGACACAAAAAGAAAGCCTGCGCATTGCTCAAATTCGCTACAACGGCGGCACCACTTCTGAACGCGACGTGGAACAGGCCAGAACAGTACTGGCCAATACACAGGCTTCCATCCCTACCCTGGAAATCAGTTTGCGGCAGCAAGTCAATGCGTTAAGTGTATTACTGGGCAAGCCTCCGCATCAGATCAGTGAATTGTTAACCAGATCGGGGCAAATCCCTCCGCCTCCCGCACAAGTGGCCGTAGGCATTCCTGCTGAACTGTTGCGCCGCCGCCCCGATATTCGCCATGCCGAATTACAAGCCGCCGCACAGTCTGCCAGCATTGGCGTCACCAAGGCTGATCTTTACCCTGCTATTTCACTTACCGGTACTTTTGGCTTGTTATCTACCGATGTAGGGACGTTTTCTCTAGGGGATGTGTTTTTGTGGCGAAGCCGAACCGCCAACTTCGGGCCATCCTTCCAATGGAATATATTCAATTATGGCCAAATCACGAATCAGGTGCGGGTACAGGATGCACGGCTACAAGAATTGTTGATTACTTACCAAAATACCGTGCTTACCGCGCAACGGGAAGTGGAAGACAATCTCATTGCTTTCTTGCGCTCCCAGGAACGCGCCCAGTTATTGGGTAAGAGCACTGCTGCGGCGCAGCGCTCGCTAAATTTAGCCACCATCCAATACCGCGAAGGTATCACCGATTTTACTACCGTACTGACTGCCCAGCAGTCGTTGCTCAGTGAGCAGGATAATCTGGCCAGCACGCTTGGCAATATCTCCACTAACCTGGTTGGCGTATACCGGGCTTTGGGTGGTGGCTGGCAGATTCGGGAAGGTAAAGAGCTTATCCCTGATGAGATTAAGCAACAGATGGCAAAACGCACGGACTGGGGAGACTTATTAAAAGTGACCACCCAGTCGGCACCTGAAACTCACAGGCCGTCTGACATAGGTTTGCCAAAATGGTAAGGACAAGGGACATGCGCATAATAAAACCTTATATGGCGGGGATTTTTAGTTTATTAATACTGCTAGGGTCAGGGTGCAAAGAGGAAAACAAGTTTGTTCCGCCACCGCCAGCCCAGGTAAATGTTAAGCAACCTATTAAACAGGAAGTCAGTGAATATCTAGAATTTACCGGCAATACCCAGGCTTTTAATACCGTGCAATTAGTCGCACGCGTACAAGGCTACTTAAAAAAAGTTTATTTTCATGATGGCGATTTAGTCAAAAAAGGCCAACTTTTATTTTTGATTCAGCAAGATACTTATCAAGCGCGGTTAAACCAAGCTGAGGCGCAAGTGCAACAACAAAAAGCCAGCCTAGACCACGCACAAACTGAATTTAATCGTTTTACCGATTTGGTAAGACAACATGCTGCCGCCCAAACCGATGTGGATAATTGGCGATACCAGCGTGACAACGCTAAAGCAGCGCAAGCCGCCGCTAAAGCTAATCGCGACCTAGCCAAATTAGATCTTGATTATACCCAGGTAGTTGCCCCTTTTGATGGCCGTATTGACCGCCGGTTAAAAGATCCAGGCAATCTGGTTGGCGCTGGCGAATTTACCTTACTGGCGGAAATTAACCAGATAAACCCGATGTATGTGTATTTCACCATTAACGAAACGGACTTACTGAGGGTTATTAAGCAAACTAACATTGGCCCCGGCGAGGCATTAAAACTGAAGATACCGGCCGCGCTGGCATTATCGGATGACAAGGGTTACCCGTATATGGGAACTCTTGATTTTACCGCCATCTCAGTGACTCCAACAACGGGCACATTGCTATTACGGGCTATTTACCCTAATCCAGGCGGTAAAATATTACCCGGCCTGTTCGCAAGAGTGCGGGTTCTGGTGGTCAATTCTGAAAAAATGTCGTTACTTGTACCCGAAATAGCAATTGGTTACGATCAATTGGGTGCTTACCTGCTGGTGGTAAATGATAAAAATATCGTTGAGCGCCGCCCGGTAAAACTGGGTACACAAGTTGAGGATAATCGGGTAGTTCTGGAAGGCATCAAAGATCAGGACTGGGTGATTGTCAATGGCCTGTTACGCGCCATTCCAGGCAGTACGGTAAATCCGATAGGCAAGGCTTCTCGCGACGTAAAAAGCGACGACCGCATTTCAGCAGATTCTGCCGAACAAGGAAAACCAACGCCATGATCTCTGAATATTTTATCGACCGGCCGATATTTGCCAATGTTATCGCCCTGGTCACGATTATTATAGGGGTTGTGTGCTTCATAAACTTGCCCGTGGCGCAGTACCCATCCATTGTGCCACCCACCGTGCAAGTAACCGCCCGTTACCCCGGTGGCAATGCCGAGATTGTCGCCAATACCATCGGTATTCCTATTGAACAAGCGGTTAATGGCGTAGAAAACTCGTTGTATATGTCATCGACCAGCGCCAGCGATGGCAGCTATACGCTCACGATTACTTTTAACGTAGGCACCGACCTTAATACCTCAGTGGCACTGGTACAAAATTTAGCTAACAGTGCCTTGCCACAGCTGCCCACCTCAGTACAAGTTCAAGGCATTACGGTCAAAAAAGTATCTACTGATATTTTGCTGGTGGTCGGGTTGTTTGCAAAAGATGACCGCTTTGATGAAACTTATCTGTCTAACTATGCGGTCATCAACTTACAAAATCCATTGGCGCGTTTGCCTGGGGTAGGTCAAATTGCAGTCCGGGGTGCAGGGCCTTACAGTATGCGGGTGTGGATGAATCCGGAAAAACTGCGTTACTTCAATTTAAACCCTCAAGAAGTGATCATCGCTATTCAGAGCCAAAACTTGCAAGTCGCCGCAGGGCAAGTAGGCGCGCCACCGGTTGCTAACAACCAAGCCTTCCAGTTTACTGTTAATGCCTTGGGGCGTTTAGCCGATGTAGCAGAATTCGAAAATATTGTGCTTAAAAGTACCCGTGGGCAAGCGGCGCAAATAGTGCGTATTCGCGATGTGGCCCGCGTCGAGCTTAGCCGCCAAAGTTACAGTAATTTTTCCCAATCCAGCGGTCATAAAGCCACGGTAATACCGGTATTTACCTTGCCAGGTGCTAACGCTATTAAGGTAGCGGAAGAAGTTCGGGCGGCAATGGTCACCATGAGCAAGGACTTTCCTCCCGGTTTAAGCTACGAAATTAATTATGACACCACCAAATTTGTCAGTAGTGCAATCCATGATGTCTACATTACCTTATTTGAAGCGGGCATATTGGTGCTTGTGGTGGTGGTGATATTTTTACAAAATTGGCGGGCTACCCTAGTGCCCGCAACCACAGTTCCGGTCACCTTAATTGGTGCTTTTGCCGCCATGGCCATGCTCGGCTTTAGTATTAATTTATTGACATTATTTGCGATTGTGCTCGCCATTGGCATTGTTGTGGACGATGCCATTGTCATCGTGGAAAGCGCTTCTCATCATATCGAACAAGGTCTGACCCCTAGAGAAGCCACCATTAAAGCCATGCAGGAAATTACCGGCCCTATTATTGGCATTACCCTGGTGTTGGTTTCTGTGTTTTTACCGGCTGCGTTTTTGCCGGGTATCACTGGACAATTGTTCCGTCAATTTGCTTTGGTCATTGCCTCTACCGCTATTATCAGTGCCCTTAATGCGCTAACCCTAAAACCTGCCCAATGCGCCTTGTGGCTGCGTCCCGTTGACAAAGAGAAAACCAATTGGTTTTTTAAAGGCTTTAACAAAGGCTATGGCTGGATTGAAAGTACCTATATGCGCTTGGTAACCTGGATGGTGGATCGCGCAGTCGCCATGCTATTTTTGTTAATGCTAATCATCGCCGTCACGGGCTGGCGCTTTGCTGTGCATCCTACCGGATTTTTACCTACCGAAGACCAAGGCTATGCCATAGTCGTCACCAAACTTCCCGATGCATCTTCTCAACCCAGAGTTGTTGCTGCAACTAAAGCAATAAACGACGTGCTTAGAAAAGCAATAGGGGTTAAAGCCTGGATTAATATTGGTGGTTTATCGCTTTTGGACAATGCCAATGTTTCCAATTTTGTTACCACTTTTATTGTCTACCAAGATTGGGACAAGCGCGGAACAGACCTAAAACAAGATGCCATTATCGCCAATTTACGCCGTCAGTTAGGGACTTTAGAAGAATCCGGATCTATTGTGCTGGTACCGCCGCCCATCCGTGGACTGGGTCAAGGCGGTGGTTTTCAGATGATGATAGAGGATCGCCAAAGTTTGGGTCTAGTCGAGTTGCAAAAAGCGGTCAATGAAGTCATTAAAGCCGGTAGTTCGCAATCCGGTTTACGAAACTTGACCTCTACATTCAGCGCTAATAGCCCCCAACTTTTTTTGGATATTAACCGTACCAAAGTGGAATCACTTAATATTCCTCTTAGCTCTGTATTTACCACGCTGCAAACCTATCTTGGCTCTTCTTTTGTTAATTTGTTTAACAAGTTCAACCAGGTTTTTCAGGTGTATGTGCAAGCCGATGCGTCTTTCCGTGCGCAACCTGAAGATATCAAGAACCTGTATGTAAAAAATACCCAAGGCGAAATGGTACCGCTGGGTACGCTAATGGAGGTAAAAAGAATCTTAAGTTCCGAACTGGTGCTGCGTTACAATCTTTATCCTTCCGCACAAATATACGGTGCGGCCGCGCCAGGATTTAGTTCCGGCCAAGCATTAAGCCTAATGGAACAGGTCTGCAAAAATATTCTGCCCAAGGGCGTAAGTTTTGACTGGACGGCAACCTCATTTCAGGAAAAACAGGTGGGTAACCAAGCTTATTATATTTATGCCCTGTCTATTACTTTGGTATTTATGGTATTAGCGGCGTTATATGAAAGCTGGAGCAGTCCTTTAGCGGTGGTTCTGGTAGTTCCTATGGCGTTGGTAGGTGTACTTTTGGCGCTTATATTACGCAATTTTGATAACAATCTTTATACCCAGGTAGGTTTAATTTTGATGATTGGGCTGGCGTGCAAAAATGCCATCCTGATTGTTGAATTTGCCCGCCAATTACAGTCTGAAGGTAAATCTGCGGTAGAAGCTGCGGTGGAAGCTACTCAACGGCGGTTTCGTCCCATTATAATGACATCGTTTGCATTTATTTTGGGGGTTGTACCGTTGCTGGGGGCATCAGGTGCGGGCGCTGCCAGCCAACAGGCGATTGGTACCGTAGTATTTGGCGGCATGCTATCTTCCACACTTTTGGCGATACCGTTTGTACCGGTACTTTACGTCATGACAGATCGCTTGTCTAAATGGCGGAATAAAGATGATAAAACTGGCAAAGGTTAGAAAAACCGCCTCACTGCATGGGCATTTATTAGAGAGCGGATCTTAACCGCTCTCCCCCCGCACTACTCTTGAGTATCGTTAATCAAATCATAAGTGATATCAGGATTAAATCCCATAGGCCAATAAATTTGAGCAAAAGGTGGCCAAAACAGGGATACAAAACGGAATTTCGTACGCAATCTACCCTCTTTAAGCACTTGTCCATTTTGTTCCAAACGATAAGGGATACCACCGTTAGGCGGTACGCCTGCCGCTGTCCAGAAAAATGGCTTGGTAGTTACCACGCCATTAGCGCTGACATCAACCGGTTGTGGTCTTTTATAAATATACAAATTAGAACCCTCAGGCACTTTAAAATGGCCAGTCGTGGTACAACCCACCATCATCAATAATGCCAACATGATATAAATTTTTTTCATTATTATTGTCCTCATTGTGTTACCCGTTTAAAAATTAGCCCCGTATTTATCCCCCCAAAAGCAAAATTATTACTCATCACATAATCGCAATGTAAGGTACGAATCCCCCCTTTAATATAGTCCAGCTGGGCGCAAGCCGGATCAATATTTTCAAGATTGGCCGTGGCATGAAACCAACCTTCATTCATCATATTAATCGCCACCCACGCTTCCAGCGCACCGCACGCCCCTAAGGTATGGCCGGTAAAACTTTTTAATGCACTGATGGTTATATGATGGCCAAATACCGCCGCCGTAGCGTGGCTTTCTGCGACATCGCCATGCGTCGTCGCCGTGCCATGGGCACTGATATAACCAATCGCTGAAGCATCCAGATGAGCATCTTGCAACGCTAGGCGCATGGCTGTTTGCATACTTTTGCTGTCCGGCTGGGTAACATGCAGTCCATCTGAATTAGTACCAAAGCCGACAATTTCAGCATAAATAGTAGCACCGCGAGCCCGTGCATGTTCGCGTTCTTCAAGAATTAAGGTACCTGCGCCCTCGCCTATCACTAGGCCATCTCGATCACTATCAAACGGTCTTGGGCTTTTTTCAGGTGACTCCTGAAGACTGGTGGCAAATAAAGTATCAAACACTGCCGCTTCCGATGCGCTAAGTTCTTCTGCGCCACCTGCCACCATTAACTTTTGGTGGCCGTATTTAATGGCCTCATAAGCATAACCTATACCTTGGCTACTGGATGTACACGCACTGGAGGTGGTATAAACCCGGCCATTGATACCAAAAAACAAGCCAATATTTACCGGAGCCGTATGCGCCATCATGCGGATGTAAGAGGTGGCGTTTAAGCCATTGACGTTATGGTTAAGCAGCATATTACCGAATTCGATCAGCGCTTCAAAACTGCCCGCACAACTGCCGTAAGCGATGCCCATCTGTCCGCTACTCAGAATGGGATCATTTAATAAACCGGCATCAATAAGCGCCAATTCGGTCGCATACGTGGCCATTAAAGCGATACGTCCCATGCTACGGGTTTGTTTTCTGGAATAATGTTCAGGTTTAACAAAATCTGCCGGAGCGCCCAAACGGGTATTAAGGCCAACATATTTATCCCAATCTCGCATAAAGCGAATGCCGGTAGATTGCGCTTTAAGCCGTGCAGAAACCTGCTGCCAAGAATTACCTATGGGCGAAATACCGGCCATGCCAGTCACAACAACACGTTTCAACATAAGCCACCATTAACCGATAATACCTGCCGGGTAATATAACTGGCATCTTCCGACATTAAAAAAGCCACTGCGGCAGCGACTTCTTTAGGCTCCCCCACACGCCTTGCCGGTATCATTTTTTTAATCTCCTCCAAAGGCAATTCATCCAGCATATCGGTGGCAATTAAACCCGGCGCCACGCAGTTAACAGTAATATTACGTTTCGCCAATTCCAATGCCAGCGCTTTAGTAGCACCGATAATACCCGCCTTGGCGGCACTGTAATTAACCTGGCCGCGATTGCCCATTATGCCGGAAACCGATGACAACGTGACAATACGCCCAGGCTCTCGCCGTCTAATCATCGGCATAATCACGGGCTGCAAGACGTTATAAAAACTGTCGAGATTGGTGTGTATAACACTGTCCCATTCTTCGCCTGTTAATGCGGGAAAGGCGTTATCGGCGGTAATTCCGGCATTGCAGACTACGCCGTAATAAGCGCCGTGCAGTTCCATATCCTGATTGAGTTGTGCGGCACATTGGTCACGATCACTAATGTCGAACTGTAGCAGTCTGGCGGTTGAACCTAGCTGTTCAATTTCCGCTAGCACGGCTTCTGCCTGGGCTTTTTGGCTACGGCAATGCACTACTAAATCATAGCCCTGTTTGGCCAGATATAATGCAATCGCTTTACCTATGCCGCGACTGGAACCGGTGACTAAAATGGTTTTATTCATGGCTTGGTTGCTAGCTTGGTTTCTATAGGAGGCTGATAAACATTGAGGTTAGCGCTGATTTCAATATCTGCGCCGTAAATTTTGCAATCAAAAACACCTAGCTTTTCATCTTGAATAATATTACTGACTTGTATCGTCAGTAGCGTACCGACAGCAAAATAGGCAATATTACTGGCATAACGGCGCGTGCCCAGTAAAAAACCCAGCTTGATAGGTTCGCCGACTAACTTAGATTGGATACCTGCATAGGCGGCAACGGCCTGCGCCATATATTCAATCCCTACCCAGGCAGGCACACTATGGTTATCGCTAAATAAGCCGTCATCACGGACAACCAGCTCAGCTGATAACGTGTGGCCATCGAAATCAATAATCCTATCCAGCAATACCATACGGCCACTGTGCGGGATTAATGCGGCAATATCACTGTAATCGTTCATCATATTCACTTAATGGCTTTCAAGGGGCTATTATAGCGCCGGTTTGATGCCAGGCAGACAGATGGAGTGCATAAATAAAAGTTCCACCTATTGGTATAGTCAATAGAGTTTTAGTGGCATTGACCGATATAAAATTAAAGATTAAACTAAGAGTACTTAAAACCGTACCTGTACTACTTGGAGTTAATATGGATGCTATAAGCTATACTGCTGCACGCTCTAACCTATCTAAAACAATGGAAAAAGTATGCATGGATCATGCGCCCGTCATTATTACGCGCAAAAATGAACCCCCTGTAGTGATGATGTCCTTAGAAGATTATAAATCAATGGAAGAAACCACTTACCTTTTACGCTCACCTGCTAATGCCCGACACTTATTGGCATCTATAGCGGAGCTGGAAGCGGGTAATGGAATTGAAAAAGAACTGATCGAATGAAGCTGATATTCTCAACAAAAGCTTGGGATAATTATTGTTACTGGCAAGATACCGACAAAAAAATACTTAAACGCATTAATTTACTTATCAGAGATATTCAACGAACACCTTATGAAGGAATTGGCAAACCTGAAGCTTTAAAGCACGGTTTGGCGGGGTACTGGTCGCGCCGAATTAATGATGAACACCGGATTGTTTATAAGGTTCAAGATGACGCTATTCTTATTGCACAACTTCGCTATCATTATTTCGATTAAGCAGTACTGCCCTATTTATAACGAATTGCCTGACCATCGATTTCACCTTAACGTTTGGCAATAATTGTAGCCAACGCTTGACTGAACAAAGCTAAAGGCTAAGTAGCGCCGCCAGTTTGGTTTTAATTTCCTGCATTTCACCTGAACTGACTTTACCTTTGTATTGCGTTTGCCGACTTCGCCAATCGAGGTTTTTAATCTGATCTGCTAATGCTACCCCGATTGCATCCGACGTTGAAAGCTGAACTTCAAACGGGTAGCCTTTAATTTGGTTGGTTATAGGAACACACACCAAAAGTCCTGTTTTTGCGTTATAGGCCTTGGGACTTAACACAACAGCGGGGCGATAACCTGCTTGTTCATGTCCAGCTTGCGGGGTAAAGTCCAACCATACAATGTCACCTGCTTCTGGAATATACGGTGCAGGCATCAGAACTGTTCCTGCCCCTGTGCTTTACCAAAATCAACTTCGTCATGCAGGTTTGTTGCAGTAATGCCATTGAGTAATTCATCCAGCGTATAAGCAGGTGCAACGCGCTCTATAATGATGCGGCCCTCTTCAGCACGCACTTCAACAGCTTGATCCAGCGTTAATTGTGCGGACTGCATAACCGCAGATGGAATGCGCACTGCTGGGCTATTGCCCCATTTTTTTAAAATTTGCACGGTCATAAGCTTGCCTCAATGTAGATACAATTGTTGATACATTATAGAGTTTAGCGGTTTTTATTTTAGGGTGCAAGCATCAACAAAGTAATTTGATTACGCATAAATTGCCGCTAAAATTTTATCAGCGTTGGTGTAATGATGCGGAATGCTTTTTAATGAGGAGCCACGTTGAAGAAAAAGACAAGGAAAGCTACTCGCGCCTAGACTACGCGAATAATTGATGTCAGCCATTAACTCAGCTTGTGTAGATTCCGTGTTCAGGTTCTCTAAAAACGCTTTACTATCAATCCCAAGCTGAGATGCGAGTTCACACAATGTTTCGGAGTCTGATGGGTTTTGTGCTTTTTGATAGTAAGCATCCTGAATTGCCTCAAGCATTTCGTGTTCAAGATGGTTATGGCGGGCCAAGATAACGGCACGGCAGGCAATATAAGTGGATCGTCTTGGCTGGCATTTTTCCCAGAAGTCGAAATTAAAAACAGTGCCTGGAACTGATTCTATAATTTTATGCCATTGGCCTTGAATGTAAAGTTGGGTATTCAATGGCATTGGCTCATCTGAATCCGGTGCTAACCCACCCAGTACATATTTAACATGGACATCAGAGCCAAGCTGGCTTTCAACAGCTTTCCAGGTTGGCCGGAAAGCGTAACACCAACTGCACATGGGATCATACACGTAATACAGTATTAGATTAGTTGGCATAGACATCTGAGGTTTTGTAAGAGATTATCGTGCTTAATAAAGCACAGAGCTTGCAGCTTGTATTATGCATGGCCACTGAAAATCAACTGTAATATTTACAACTCACGGATTTGGCAGTTCCATGATTTCTTCAAGTGATTGTTGTAGTCCATCGATATGGGTTTGTATGGTTTCCCACACCATTACAATATCAACACCCAAATATTCATGTGCCAATACGTTACGCATACCAGCAATTTGTCGCCAAGGCATATTAGGTTGTTTTTCTAGCAATATTTCAACACCAAAGTCTTTAAGTGCTTGGCCAATAATTTCCAGATTACGAATCACTGCATCTTGAGTTCTTCTATCGCCCAAAAATTCTGTTAAATCGTATCCTTCGGTATAAGACTGAATTAATCCAATGCTTTCCAGTGCGGCGGCAATGAAAACAAACCGATCCTTCATAACGCGACAGCTTCTTGCAAAATCCGTTGACGTAAATATTTGTTCAATGCCCGTTCGCTGACTATATCAACTCTGCGTCCTAGCGTTGTCGATAGCGCATCAATCAGATCAACGTGATCTAATAAAGTTGAGCCTGGCATAAAATCAACCAGTAAATCAATATCGCTGTCTTCACGCTCTTCACCACGCACCACAGAACCAAATACACGGACGTTGGCCGCGTGGTAACGATTTGCAATTTCCATAATGCTGATTTTTTGCTGCTGTAATTTTTCGTATAATAAAGCCAAGTTAAAATGCCTCAACTATGTAGTTTTCTGAAAACGCGCCAAAATATCTTCAAGTGGAATACTTCTAATTTCACCCCGCTCAAAGGCATCCAGCTGGCTATCGGCTTCATCTAAGCTAGATTAGGAGGTGATCTATAATTTTTACTCGCTCTATACTGCGGGTAAATTCAGCGCATCGTGAAAAGCTAAACTTTAGCCCTGTTTGCTGCTGTATTGTAAACCTCGTTATTTTCCCTTTTGCCAACAGCAATGACAAAAACAATGATGTCTTGATTATCAACTTCATAAACAAGCCGATAACCTGCCGAACGTAGCTTTATTTTGTAAGCACAATCAAAGTTATTCAATCGATTGGCTGCAATATGAGGATTTTCTAAGCACTTTTTCAGCTTGTTTTTAAATTGTTTTTTGATGCTGTTATCTAGTTTATCCCATTCCTTTTTTGCGCTCGGTAGGAATTTTAATTTATAAGTCATCAAGCGTAACTTCAATCGCTAAGTGCTTTTCTGCCTGTCTTGCTTTGACTATTTCGCCTAGTTCATAATCTTCCAATTTGCTCATTAGCGATTCATAGGTATCCGCAGGAACAAGGTAGGCTGTAGGCAAATTGTGGTTAAGAATAGCAATCGCTTCACCATCAGCTTTGTTTAATAAGGCTGTTGGGTTTTTCTTTAATTCAGAGATGCTTGCGCTAAAAGAAGCGAATATTTGTTGCATGTGCAACTCCAATAAGTACCAAATTAAGTGCTTATATTAGCCCTTTATTAGAAAAGCACAACTTTGATTATTTGGATACGGCATAACGTACGGCAAGCCAAATATACACCGTACAAAAGCAACGCAGAAATAACGGGACTGGAGGAAGACAACGTACTGATTGAAGAGGCCACGCGGTAGCAATTCCCGTCGATTGAAATGTGTAAACGATGGGCGAGTTTGTATATTCTCGAACGATGTGCTTCGTACCTCAGCACATCCTTATGCTTAACGCATCTTATGGTCTTAAACCAAAACCCAATTTTTTGCCATGATCCGCGTAAAGAGCCATAGAACCCATCCGCGCTTCGAACTTCCTTACGTTTTTTAAAAAATCAATGTAATTTTTTTCTGCCAGTAAATCTTCTTTGCTGCAAAAAAAGTCAAAATAATCTATCGTAACGCCTGTATACCGCAAAACTCCTAAACCATCATCAATGATTTGATAGGTGCCTTTATAGCTTCTGCAAGGGGTTGTCCCGTGAAATGAAATAACACCGGCTTGATAGGAATCAAATCGTAATGTAAAAACTTTTGATTCAAATCCTGGTACATTAGCAGTGTGCCATGTTCTATAAATTAAATTCCCATGGTTAGTTCCGGTTTTAGGCAGTAGCTCAAATTGCAAGAGAATTTCGCCCTTTTCATTGGACAAGGATAATGTGGTGTTTTCAATATTATAATGAGCCGCTTGTGCTAATTCGCCAAAATATATCATTGATTGCGTCGTTCTTTGCCAATCACATCCCATCTGAGTCCTACTGCCTCCTGCCTCCCATTGAATTCTATTCTTAGGATGAAGAGTAAAATTGGTACCATAGAAATTACACCCATCCTCACCGCTCAATTGATTACTATCCAAAAATTCTAGCGTGATGCCGGTATTTTCCATTGTTGTACGGCCTTTGGAAGATTGCAGTATCCAGCGTGATCCAGGCAACTTCATTTCACCTATATACCCCAACTGTGTAGGCGTAGGTGTGTTCTGTTGGCAGGATATTAGGGTTATAAAAAACATAAGGTTGAACAACCATTGAGATATTACCCGACTTTTAATACAAGTTGCCACCATTCTTTCCTCCGATACTTTAACTTCGGGTAGGTTACCCATAGTCGCAAGCTTTTGATGGATTATGACTATGGGAGACATTTTACGGAGTGGTCAGTACAGCGACACTAATACCAGATATATAATTAATTGCCATATAAAATGCATTATTTGCTGAAGCTATTGGATCAAAACCGTCATATGGCTCACCAGCGTGAGAACCATATGCGAATCCTTCCACAAACCAAGGTCCGCCACTATCACCACCACTAGATAAATCAGGTGAAGCACCGATACCAAAATTAGATACTTTAATAAAAGAAAACGAAGCATTAGACGGGCTATTTGGTTTGAAAATCTTGCTTGAGATATAACCACAAGTGTAGCCGGAAACCCTACCATATTTACAAACATATTCCCCAACAAGTTGTAATGAGGAAGCTCTAGTCCCTGTAATAGTACGCGTCACATCGGTACCATTTAGATACGTACCAACTTTGACTTTATTAGTCGGCGTATAACCTGGCGTAGTATGCCACTGAATATCGTAAGGACCTGTATATGCGCCTTTTTTATAGGGTAAAAAAGTTCCTTTGTAATATTGAAAATCAAGACAATGACCAGCTGTAGTAATACCTCTTGTGCCCACTGGTACAGCTGTAAAAGCCACAGTATTTCTGACGGAAAAACCGGTCGTACAGTCAAGTTTCAACAATCCGGTTATATTGTTAATTATCTGTGTCTGTAGCCCCCCATATATAGATAAAGCTTGTTTCACACTCAGTGACTGAACTTTAAGTACCGCTACATTTCCCGAAAATTGCAAGCCCATATCTTGAATAGCTCTATTACTTCTGAGGTGATTTTCATCGGTAACATATAATTCAACACGATTTTTCCTCACATCAATATCCGATTCAATAGGTATGTCTCCTTCGTTGGCAACGGCATCTAACGCTTCAGTCCGCACTCTTTCAAGGTCTGCTAAAGAGACTTCGGCTTGGCGTACTTCAGTAATTGCGGTTAATTCTTTGCTCAAATAGGTAGAAATATCTTTTTTTGGCTCACCCACAAATTGCACCACAATTTTAAATTCTGGTGTGTGTTCTAACCATAGGCCAGCAAACGTATCAGGGTTATCCCGTGTTAGTTTTTCTTCTAAATTTTCTATTTTATTTCTTAATGCAAAACGCCGACTACCTTCTTCATAACTAATGCCACGGTCAAGCGCATAAGTTATTGTGTCATAGCCAGGTGTGGACTCATTTATCAGAGGATCATCCAACATATCTTTCGGATTTTTCGCCTCTACTCCTGTAGATAGCATGACCGCCATCACCATAAGTAAGTGACTACGGAATTTAAGACTATTTTGTATTAAAAACATATTTACGCTCTCAAGTGTATGTATTGATAGGTATTTCAACGTAACTTAATAAGGTGTATTAATAATGCCGTGCAACAAATACCCTTGCGTTCGACCACCTTAGTTGGCTAACAATATTCAAACTGCACTGCACTACCTTGCCGCAATTTTACGGAATTGTTAGTACGCTGACACCAATTCCAGATACATAATTGATTGGCATATAGTAAGCGTCATTACCATCATCAGGCGGTTGTCCAACATGAGAACCATAAGCGATTCCTTCCCGAAACCAAGGTCCGCCACTATCGCCGCTGTTGGAGAGATTTTTCACAGGATAGCCGCTAAGAGGTGGTGAGGAGTCAACTCTAATAAAAGTTGCAGTGTGATTTGCTGGTATAAACGTCTTTGTCGTGATATAGCCACAAGTATAGCCAGTGCTTACACCATACTTGCAGACAAGCTCCCCAATCAATTGGGCACTGCTGGGTTTAGCCGCTATAATGATGCGTATCTCCCCAGCATTTGAGACTTTAATTATATTAGTCGGCGTATAACCTGGCGTAGTATGCCACTGAATATCGTAAGGCCCTGTAATTGACCCTGCTTTATATGGAAATACAATCCCACTGTATTTCCTTGCATCAGTACAATGTCCAGCCGTAGTAATACCTCTTATGCCCAAGGTATTTATAACTGAAAATCCGGTGGTACAATTGGCTTTGCAAGATGGATCTGAAGGAGTGTTGGCGCATATTGGGGGTAGCGCTTGATATAGCGGAAGACCGCCATAAAAAGAAGCTTGGCGTATGCTGGGCGCTGATACCGTGATTAATTTTACATTTTTCGGAAATTGCAAATTCCTTTTTTTAAGGATATCGGCCCCCCTCATGCGAAATTGATTGGTTACAAACAAATCAACACGATTCTCTTTCACGTTAATATCCGATTCAATAGGTATATTTCCAGCATTAGTAAATGAAGTTATTGCTTTAGTCCGCATTTTTTTAAGCCCGGCTAAAGATACTTTGGCAGCGCGTACTTCACTAATCGCCATCAATTCTTCAGGCATATAGGTTGAAATATCCTTTTTTGTTCCACCTGCAAATTGTGCTACAAGCCGAAGTTTCGGTTTATGTTCTAACCAAAGTCCAGCAAAAGTATCAGACTCTTCCCGGCTTAGTTTTTCCTCTAAGTTTCCTATTTTATCAGTTAGTTTAAATCGCTGCTTAGCCTCTTCGATACTAATACCCGCGCTTACAGAATACATCTTTGCGTCCCAGTCAGAAGAAGGTATATTTTTCAAAAATGAATTAGATAAATTTTGTGAGGATTGCGCTGTAGCAGTTATAGATAGCAGAAGGGTTAATGGTAAAAGACTACTTTTGTACATTTTATATTCCTTAATTTTTGTAACAGTTAAAGAAAAAGCATAACGTCAAATAGGCGTCCTATTTGACGTAAGATATTGCGCCAAACAGTTGACTAAATAATTTTAAAAAACAAAATATTTTAAATTTTATTGAGTTAAAAAATTTAGCTCATCCTAAATAAATAAAGCTGACCCTTCATAAAAGTTCATCGGACAAGAGCAGACGATAAGCAAAAGCCATAAGCTAACTAAATGAGATTCATCTCACAAAACCAAGTTTATTGCAAAGAAAGCTAAATTCTGGAACATTAAAATATAAATAAGTGTAAATTTATTTATATAATTTGTTAAGGTGTGGACGAGTGTAAAACTATTTAAATAATTTATCTGTGAACTATTTCACATCTATAAAAATTTAAATCAAGTACACTAGATCCCCATTTTTTAAATCGAACGGCAACTACTCCAAGCTCGCAGTTAACTTGAGCTTCGGAATTCTGAAAACTTGGATGCCTACTTGATACTTGATTAATTCACAAAAGGATTAGCAATTACCAACTGCGCGTCCACTTCCTGAAGTGCTGCATAGCTTCTAAATATAACGGGAACAATTTGTAACGAATGATGCGTTTCAGCACAGCTATTAAAACTAGCCATGCTGTAACATGAGAAATTATCTGCTTAAGACTCTAAAACTTCCGGCTCAATCATCCCTTCCATTTGCCCACCTGTTGCATTCATAACCAGTTCTCGCCATGCGGCTTTTTGCGGAATAATGGGCGGAACTGCAACAAACTCGGGTTCTGGCGTGGGAGGAGCTACCAGTAAAGATTTATCACGAGTCACCACACCGCCTTTACGGAAAAAGGCATTGTAAATCGTCCAATTCAACCGGTTCCGTGAACCATCCCACGGAAAACGTTTCATCATGGAAGAAGCCGTATAAAACCCGTCATACGTTTTCAGATAACCGTCATACAGCTGATCGGAAGATAAGCCATTGGGTTTAAAAACAATGTGCGATTGGTCGTATTTGTCCCAATCAAAAGACACGATTTGTTTGCGGCGCATCATTTCAAACCAATTTATGGTGCCGGGATAAGGTGTAAGCAACGAATAGCCGCACATATCAAATTTAACATCAATATTAAACTTTAATGTTTCTTCAAACACAGAAGGCTCATCACCTTCGAAGCCATAGATAAATAAACCTAAAACCATAATGCCGTATTTGTGTAGCTTTTCTACCAAAGCGGCATAATCATCCGGATTATTTTGGCATTTATGCACATTCCGCAACGTGGATTTCGATACCGATTCAAACCCTATCGATAACATGAAACAACCGCTTTCGGCAGCTAATTCCAGCAAACGATCATCATTCGCATCGCGGCTATTAACCGCCGCCTGCCATTGCAACCCTCTTCCTTTAAAAGCTTTCATGACTTCCATAGCGCGTTTTGGCGTACCGAAAAAATCGGCATCATTGAGCAAAATGACGCGTTCTTGCAGAGATGTTCAATTTCAGCGATTAAACCTCATAACGTGCAATCTCAATCCAATAATAATGTTTTGGGTTCAAAAAAACTATTTCTGTCGTAAAAGCGAGTCTACAGTTTGTAAAGCTTTAACAAGCCTAAAGTGACATTATAAAGTTTAATTTAAGTCGCACTTAAGACAACTCACTTTAAAATTACTATACATATCAATAAGATTTTCATAAGAAAACGTTATTTTCTTTCCAAGAAAACCCCTATTTTTAACCTACAAGTCTCATGGCGTAGTGCCTAGACAGCGTTTTGGAAAATATTCTTTAAAAACGTCTAAACACCAATTACATAGGTAATACTTTGATAAAAAAATTAGCGCCATTAAGCTTGGCATTGCTCGCCCAATTTTCTCTACCTGCCCAGGCAGCCATTAATAACCCCATTGTTTTTGTTACTCAAATACCTATCCCGACAGATTTTTGCACCACCAATTCCGCTTTTTGCACGCAAGAGACCGATGTTAATCACTCAGGGCGCGGCGGCGATTTATGGATACGTTATCCTGACGGCTCCTTAAAAAACCTGACCTTAGCCGCAGGCTTTGGGCAAGCGGGTTTACAAAATGCACGATCCATACAAGTACGTGATCCCGCTGTACACTGGGATGGTAAAAAAATTATTTTTAGCATGGTAAGAGGTTCGCCGCTGCGTTATCAGGCCAAAAAATTTTATTGGCAGCTTTATGAGATTACCGGTTTAGCTAAAAATGAAAAACCCATCATCACCAAAGTAGCTAAACAGCCCATAACCTACAACAACATTAACCCCACTTATGGCACCGATGGACGGATTATTTTTGCCTCCGATCAGCCGCGTGGTGGGCAAAAACATTTGTATCCGCAATTGGATGAGTACGAAGAAGCACCCACTAATACTGGGTTATGGAGCATAAATCCTGTTACTGGAAGCCAGCAGATGCTTACCCACGCGCCTTCCGGCGATTTTAATCCCTTTGTTGACAGCTACGGCAGAGTGATTTTTACCCGTTGGGATCATTTGCAACAAGATCAGCAAGCTAGCGGAGATCGTAATGGTACAGACCACTACGGCACGTTTAATTACGCCAGCGAGGCAGCCAATGCTCCACTGCTAAATGACCGTACTGAAGTATTTCCTGAGCCACTCACATTTGATGCTAATTCACTGGGCGGTAGCCATTTACATGGTCACGATTTCAATCATTTTTTCCCGTGGCAGGTACATGAAGACGGCACTGAATTGGAGTCAGTCAACCATATAGGTCGACATGAACTGGGAGGCTCGTTTGTCGATAGGGTATTTAATGATGATCTCGACTTAATTAATTCTAATAACACGGCTATTCCCAACGCCAAAACCATCAAAAATTTATTTCAAATTAAACAAGATCCAACAAACCCTAACAGCTTTATCGGCACTAACGCGCCCGAATTTAGGACGCATGCATCAGGACAAATTGTTCGTTTGACTAACACAGCGCCTAGTCATAATGCCGATAAAATGGCTATCAATTATCTCACCGATAAAAGCACCGTATTGATTACCGATGATGGCGCAACGCCCCCAGCGGAGCATTCCGGCCATTATCGTGATCCGTTAATATTATCAAACGGTACCCTCCTGGCTGCGCATACTTTTGAAGCGCATAAGGACAACAATGAAGGCACTGAGCCAGATAATGACAATACTTACCCAAAATCCCGTTACGCGTTTCGGTTACGTACCCTAAAAAAGCTACCCAATGGTATCTGGACAGCTGATCAGCCACTGACCCCAGGTATTAAAAAAAGCATCAGTTTTTACGAACCGAGTAAATTAGTGCATTACTCAACTGAATTATGGGAATTGCAACCTGTTGAAGTTAAAGCGCGGCCTAAACCGGCTAAACTTTTGCCCAAATTAGAAACACCAGAGAAACAGGTGCTACAGGAACAAGGCATCAGCGAAGACAGTTTGCGGCACTATCTAAAAAGCAAAAATTTAGCATTGGCTATCATGCGTAATGTGACACGACGCGATCATAAAGATAAGCAACAACCCTTTAATCTGGCTGTTGCAAATGGCGGCACAAAAACGGTAACCGGCAAAGGTAAAGTTTATGAAGTCGCGCATTTTCAAGCTTTTCAGGCCGACCAAATTCGCGGTTTGACAGGCTGTTGTTCATCAACCCCTAAACCAGGCCGACGTGTACTTGCACAGCCTCTGCACAGTGTAACTGCCAATCCACCCTTAACAGCTGGCGCACCCAAAGGCAGTGTCAAGATTGCCAAAGATGGTTCGGTTGCCATGTTGTTACCGACTCGCCGAGCACTCACTTGGCAAATAACGGACAAGCAGGGTAATTTTGTGGTTAGGGAGCGCAACTGGTTATCCATGCAACCCGGCGAGATACGCACTTGCCCTGCTTGCCACGGTGTGAATACCACTGACCAAGCCCGTCAAAAATCACCTGTTAATAAACCGCAAGCGTTACGTGAGTTGCTGGTTTATTTAAAGGGTAAAGGTCTTAAGTGACGTGCATGAAATAACTTGAGCAAGTTTGTAGGATGGGGCAGCTAGCGTGCCCATCAAACCTTGCGTTGTCCATTGATGGGCACGCATCAGGCTTTACCCATCCTACTAAGTAACGAGTACGCCGATAAAATATCAGTGCGGCTAACATGTGGAGGTGTAGCGTTCGCCTCCCCCTTTGAAAAAGGGGGATTGAGGGGGATTTATTTAAAAAATCTCCCCTAACCCCTCTTTTTCAAAGAGGGGGACTGAACGGTTACGTTGAGGTTAGAAGTACTACAGTTTCTCTATTAAAACCTTGGGGGATTCAAAGCACATGCTCCCAGTCTGCATATTGACAGCAACTTGCACACTATGGCCTTTGGCAAGTCTTGCCCCTGTATTTTTATCGGTAATAAGGTAATTTATTTTTAAACAATTTTCCCATTCAACAATACTGGCAGTGATAGTAATGACCTGACCAAACACTGCCGGCTTTACATACCGGATTCTTAAATCAATCACTGGCCATGCGTAACCGGAATCACGCATGTGCAGATAGTTGTAGTTTATTTTTTCCAGCACTGCGCAGCGGGCAATTTCAAAATATTTTGCATAATGCCCATGCCAGACCACTTCCATCATATCAACATCATGGAAGGGAATAGTCAGATCGACAGCCGCATGATGGGTACTTTTACTCATAAAGCTGCCAGTGTTGGGTACGAATCAAGGCCAGACATTGCCGCAGCTCCTGCTCCAGTGCCCGATCTGTGCTTAAAAACGCACTAAACTGGCGTAATTGAGTCACCGTGTGTTGCAAAGCCGGACTTAACGCTTCCACATTGCCGCGCAGTTGCACCCCTTGCACCGCAGCGAACAACACCGCTACCGCTACTTGTTCGGTTAATTCCAGTATGCGCAAACAATCCCGTGCCGAAATCGTACCCATGCTGACTTTATCCTGATTGTGGCATTCGGTGGAGCGGGAAAACACACTGGCGGGCATGGTTAACTTAAGCGCTTCGGCAGTCCAGGCAGAAACCGCAATTTGCACGGCTTTAAAACCGTGGTTAATCATCGCTTGATCGCTACTGGCACCGGATAAATTAGCCGGCAAACCGTGATTGAATTTGGGATCCATAAGCTGCGCCATTTGCCTATCCAGCAAATCAGCCAGATTGGCAACTGCTGTTTTTAAACTATCCATCGCAAAAGCAATATGCCCGCCGTAAAAATGGCCTCCATGTAAAATATGCTCATCTTCGGCATCAACAATAGGATTGTCGTTGGCGCTGTTCAGTTCATTTTCGATAAACTGGCGCAGCCACGGCAGAGAGTCTTCCAGCACACCAATAATATGTGGCGCACAGCGCAGCGAATAACGATCTTGCAAACGGGTATCGTTACGCGGTGCAGTTTCAGTAACTTGTAAATCGGAGCGGATGCGCTCGGCAACACGATTTTGCCCGGGATGGGGTTTAACCGAAAACAGCTTGGCATCAAAGTGATAAGCGTTACCGTTTAAGGCAACCGAGGCCAGGCTGGTGATACGTGTGGTTAATTGCGACAGGTATTTCGCGCGTTGGTAAGCAAGACAAGCCAATCCCGTCATGGCCGCAGTACCGTTCATAATTGCCAAACCTTCTTTGGGTTTTAAGGTTAGCGGTTCGATGTTTAAGTGTGCAAAAACAGTGTGCGTTGCCTGTTGTTTGTCTTGATACATCACATCACGTTCGCCAGCCAGCACCGCCGCCAAATAAGACAGCGGGGTTAAATCACCGCTGGCACCTACCGAGCCTTCTTGTGGGATCAGCGGTAGAATATCTTGTGTTAATAAGGTCGTCAGCTGCTGCAATAGTTTATAACGCACCCCGGAAAAGCCACGGGCAAGACTGGTTAAGCGCACCGCTAAAATAGCGCGTGTTTGCTGGGCATCAAAATGACTGCCCAGACCGCAGCCGTGAAAGGTATACAAATTTCTGGGTAATTGTTCAACCAGATGCAACGGCACCGATACGGTACAGGAATCGCCATACCCTGTGGTTACCCCATAAACAAAGCCCTGTTCTTTTAACAACGTGTCTATGAATAATGCGCCTTTGTCGATTCGTTTAATAAACTCAGCATCAGTGCTCAGTTCAACCTGTGCATGTTGCGACGCTATTTGGCAGATGTCTTCAATACTTAACGGCTGGCCATTGAAAACGACGGGGAGGTTATTTATCGTCATCTGCCACACGCCAAAAATCAAAAAAATTGAACCATTGTAATGGTTCTTTCAGACAGTACGTTTGTAGGCGTTCTGCATAGTGCTGGATGATGTACTGCATGGCTTGTTCGCGGGTTTTTCTGGGCAAGTTCAGCATATCGCTAAAGTGATCAAAGTAAATGACGTGTTTGTTGTGTTGTTTTAAACAGAATACCGTATAAACCGGACATTTTAGCAGAGCCGCCAAAATGAACGGCCCTTGTGGTAACAACGCGCTAGCGCCGAGGAAGTCAACGCTGCTAACACGCTGCTGGCTACTGACGGGCGTTCGGTCGGCGGCAATAATCACCAGTTCACCCGCATCAATTTTTTCACTCAGAAGCATAGCGGTGGCGGCGCTAATATCGGTAACCTGTATCAAATTCAACCGGCTGTTGTCGCTGGTTTTATTTAACAGCTGGTTGAATTTTTCGGCATGTTTGGTATGCACCAAAACATTAATGTGTATGGTTTTATCAAAATCAGCGATCACACGGCATACCTCAAGATTACCCAAGTGTGAACCCAGCAATACCACACCTTGTCCGCGCCGAAGTATAGCGACGAGTTCATCGCGGCCATAATACTGCACATCCGCTCGTGACAGTGTTCCAGACCAGGCGGCGAGTTTGTCGATAATGGCATTGGCAAAACTGATAAAGTGCCGGTAGCTCCATAGCAAACTGCCACGCACTTGTTGTGATGGCGCAAAAGCCGCCACTCTGTTTAGATAATCCTGACTGGCTTGCCGGGCTGCTGGGTTAGTCAGCCAGTAATAAATTACTACAGGATATAAAAACACTTGTAAAACCGTGCGGCCACACACCAGATAAACCCCTAACAAAAAGCGCATGCCCCATACGAAGCTATGTTCTTGTAGTTGCGCCCAGTGTACTGAGTTTTTCATCGCCAGTGCCGCAGGATTAAGCGCGAGGTACGTATCAACATGCCAAAAAACAATTGGGCATGGGTTTTTGAGATCAGGACATTATCCTGCCATAACTTAAAATGGGATACGCCGTCATAAGGGTAGTGGACAGCCGTCGGAACATTAATTGCCTCAACGCCTTGCCAGTACAGGCGCACGACAACATCTATATCATAATTCATACCGCGTCCTATGGATGTTGTGCTGATTAATTGCTCCACAGCGGTCAATGGATACAAGCGAAAGCCGCACATACCGTCGGCTATCGCTAACGATAAGGTATTTATCGCAATCCAAAAATTAGTCACACGCCGACCATACAAACGATTTTTCGGTACGGATTCATCAAACACTGGCTGGCCTAATATCATTGCATTTGGGTGTAGTCGTCCGGCTTCAATAAAGCGCGGGATATCATCGGTATTGTGCTGGCCATCTGCATCAATTTGTAACACATGGCTGTAACCTAGCTTTATGGCAGCGTTGAAGCCATCAAGAACTGCCGCACCTTTGCCGCCGTTTTCTGTCCGGTTTAGCAGAGTGATCCAATCAGCTTCCTGTTTAGTGCAGGCATCTAATACCTTTGAACAAGCGCCTGAACTGCCGTCATTAACCAGAATGCAGGGGACGCGATAGCTTTTTATTCGCTCTATAACTTGCACAATCGCGTGTTCGTGGTTATAGACAGGAATGATGATGCAGGGTTTCATGGTGATCTCGTTGTTTGGCGGTGTAAATGAGTCTGCCCGAACTATACGCCACCTCACCTGAACGGAAGTTAAACAGCAGTTTATGAGTCGCTGTGTTCCAGTGAAGCATTAACGTTAGCTCATTGCCCGGCTGAATGGGTTTTACAAATTTAATAACTTCCATTGTTAAAAACGGCTGTTCAAGGTTAAAAAACAAGTTGCCAAAATACTCTGCCCATTTTATTTGCACCACACCAGGTAGAATCGGGTAATCAGCAAAATGATCGGGGAAATAGATTAAATCTTCAGGTACTCTAAGTGTCAACTCAACTTTATTGGGACTTGCACAAACACTTTGTACTTGCGGGAATTTTTGATTATCCGTATTGAGCAACGTGTTTAGTAGCTGCTGGTTAATTTTACCTTGTGATGTTAATGGCATATCGTCCAGAAACAGCCATTTTCTTGGCAAGACTATCGGCTCAAACCATTGATATAGCTGTGTGCGTAACTGTTTAATGAAGGCGTTTCTGCCATCGCTTTTAAGTTGTTCAAAACCGGCTTCAGTCAACGCTACCGCCGCACCCACCACATCCCTGCTTTTGGCTAAAGGTACGGTAAACGCATCAGCTACCCAAGGGGTGTCGATTAAATGCCGTTCCAGTTCAGATAAAGACAAACGTTTTTCTTCTATTTTAACAATACGATCCAGCCGACCTTGCAAAATAAATCGGCCATCTTCTTGTAAGCTGACTTGGTCATCCAATGCAATGGACTCGGTATTGAGATAAGGCGAGTGCAGCCACCATCTGTTGTCAACGCAGTTTAAGCGCAGGCCATCAAATAGCTGCCAAAGCGGTTCGTGCTGTCGCCAGGCTATGCCGCCAGTTTCTGTGCTACCGTAAATTTCAATAACTTGCTGGCCAGTATATGCAGTAATCTGCTGTTTGGCCGCCTCGTGCAACACACCGCCGGAACTGAAAACAGCGGTTAAACTGGCAATACCCTGCCACGGTGAATTCTGATCTAAACGCTTTAAATGCGCGGGACTTGCAACCCAGCAGGCGGCAATATCCTGACTGTTGTTAATCAGCGTTTCAGGGTTGATATAAATCGAACTGTGAAAACACCGGTCTGCCGCTAGTGGCCATAACACGCGAAACAGCAAGCCGTATATATGCTGATGACTGACCGTAGACAAAATTTCCGATTTATTTAACAGCGATCCCCACTGCTTTTCCAGGTTAGAGATTTCGAGCTGGAACTGAATCAGGCGTTTTTCTATGGGTTTAGGCTCTCCGATAGAGCCGGAGGTAAAAATTACCAGACTGGTTTCTGCCAGATTTAAGGGTGATAACGTCACATTAGAATCATCTGTTGCTGTCAGCTGATAATCAAACGGTTGCGCTGTATTCCAATCGCCGATTAACTGACAGTCGTGTTGCAGAAGTTGCTGCGCGGTACCTGGGCGGTTATTACCCGCTATCCATACTTGTTTGCCCGCATGGAACATGGCAAATAACAGCACGGTAAACGGATAGGCATCTTCCGTGTATAGCGCATAGCGCTCAAATGGCTGTGTTTGCAGTTGCGCTACCCAGTAACGTACTGTGGCGTTAAAAGCATCGGCATGAAAGTATTGCCGGTCATGGTAAGCAATTTTGCGGGTAGGGTGTCTTTCTGTCAGCAAGCAATCTGACAGGGCGATAACATTATCGGACATGTTTCTGGGTTTTTATCCTGACGAGATATTCGCCAACGAACAAGATGCCCATTAATAAATAAGCAATCAAACCGTTATATAAACTCCAGATTTCTATACTGCTCCAAAGTGCTGTCACCAACGCAAGACTGCCGTTGATAATGAAAAAACCGCACCATATTTGGGTTACCCGACGGGTATAGATAATACCTTCCGGGGGCAAATCGGGATGCTGTATTCTGGCCAGCCGTTCAATTAAGCTGGGCGGTGAAAACAATGTCCATGAAAAAAGCAGCAACATGGCCGCATTGGCGATGGCGGGATAAAACCGTAAGGTTAGTATTTCATTGCTCCAGATGGCAAAACCGAAATAAACCAGACCTACCATTAACAGGGGGCTGCTCCAATGTTTAATGGCATAACTGGCTATAAGTCTGATAGTTAGCAATGCAACCAGAATACTGGCTATTTTCCATGGCTCCAAATAACGTATCCCGAAATAAACGGCAAACGGGTAGAGCATGGTTAATAAGCCGATGAGGCTGTTTATTAGTGTGCGCATGTTAATGATTTAGCAGGAATACTACAGATGTTTTTATTCAATTACGGCTCTACAACTTCTCAATCGTCTGTTGATCCAAGCCCGTTAGCTCCATAATTTCAGCTACCTCATAACCTTTAGCCTTCATTTTAATAGCCAGCGTTATTTTCGCTGTTGTTTTTCCTTGCTCCAAACCTTGCTCCAAACCTTGCTCCAGTCCTTGCTCCAGTCCTTGCTCTAATCCTTCCTTCAAACCTTCCTTCAAACCTTCCTTCAATCCTTCCTCTAGTCCTTGCGTCCTACCATCTTCCCGTGCCGTAGCAAACGAATTATTCAAATCTCGGTAATACTTTAAGCTGTCTTCATATTGCATCAACTGCTCATGATTAAACTTGGCTATTTCAGCCACTTCAAACAGACGTTTAAATACTTTTTCAGTTAATTTGGCAGGAATTTTTTCTAATTCGTTTAAATGCTTTAATACGTACAGCCATTTTTCAAAATGGGTATTTATTTCAGATAGCTGTTTGTTGAATTTAGGCATTTCCAGATAGACAAACGTTAATTTGTTGTAAAACACCTTATTGGTTTGAATGTCACTGAGCTTGACAAAATACTGGTATTTATCCGGATCATGCTTATCTTCATCAAAGACGAAATCTAAAATGGCGATGGTATAAATCGCTTTTAGCTCATAATTCCAATTCGCGCGTTTAGCCTGCTCCTGAATCGGGAAGGTTGAATAATACAATGCCCTGTCCTTAAAGAAGTTTTGCTTGGTTTTTTGCAATTCAACAATAAATTTTTCGCCTTTTTCATTTTCGCAATATAAGTCAAAAATGGCTTTTCTATCGACTTCGGTTGAGCCTAGTTGCTCGGTTTTTAGAAAAGTTATCGATTTAATTTCGCCTTGCTCTTCGCGTAATAATTCGTTAAGAAAATCGAGTAATAAATCTTTGTGGGCTTCTTCACCAAAAAGTCGTTTAAACCCGTAATCAGTGAAAGGGTTTATATATTTTTCAGACAGCATAAGCGTGTTGCTCCATTAGAAGGGCATGACGTACCGTTACGCATGAATAACAAGTTATCACTGAGTTACATTTTCTGTCCATCTTTTACCTTGCGCACTTCATCAATCATGCAACATACTATAAACCGCCTCAACCACATCACCAATAGTACGCGCAGATTTAAAATCCTCAGCCTTAACAGCTTTTCCGGTCATTTCCTTAAGTCGCACGATCATATCGACCGCATCAATGCTGTCAAAATCCAAATCTTCATAAAGGCGCGCTTCTGGCTTAATCGCCTCGGCATTCATTTCAAACATTTCCACCATAATGCTTTTAATGGCGACTAAAATTTCTTCACGGGTTTCCATCACAACATCAACCCTGTACTGATTGGATATAGTTAGCCAAGGTGGTAACCGAAGAAAAAATCTTCACCACATCTTCCTTTTCAGCATCAATTTTTACATGGTATTTTTTGCGGATAGCCAAACCCAGCTCCAATGCATCGATTGAATCCAGCCCCAAACCGTCATTAAATAAGGGGGCGTTGCTGTCTATATCAGCGACACTGATGTCCTCTAAATCCAGCGCATCAATGATTAATTGTTTTAATTCATTTTCCATAGTGCTTATAGCGTTCTCTTTGTTGGGTAAAATAATCCTGCAAGTACTGATTAAACCGGCGTACAGCAATTGAGTGGGGTTGTATTTGAATAAACTCATCCAGGGCAATGTCGTGCTCTACGTGCATTGCCAGATGAAAGCGGCGTTCAGGAATTTGATACCAGTGCTCGGCTTTGGTTAAGGTACTGGGATAACATGAGAGTGTTACTGGCGTTACTATTTTATTGGCCTGCAATGCGATGGCGGCAGCGCCCCGCTGAAAATGGCAGGGTTTACCCGACACAGAGCGCGTACCTTCCGGAAAGATAATCATGCTTCCGCCTGATTGTAGCCAAGCGACACACTCGGCTATCATTTTTTCAGGATCGTCGTTACTAATATAGCCTGCATTTAAAATAGCGCTGCGCATAAACGGGTTATGCCATAAACTTTCTTTGACAATGCAATTGGCGTGTTTGATCCGGCTGATTAAAAATACGACATCTATTAAGGTGGGGTGATTGGCAATAATCAATTGACCGGGGCGATTTAATCTTTCAAAGCCGTTTATTTCATAAGTCATGATACCCATTTTGCGCATCAAACCGATAAAAAAATAAAAACTATAATGAACAACGCGCTGACCACGGCTGATTTTTTGTAAACGCGTTCCAGGTAAAATTGCTAACACCGGAAAAACCACAAGCCACAATAGTAAACCGCCCATTCCAAAAGTAAAAAAACTAAAACCGGTAGCAAAAAGCCGCCAGCAATAGTTTAACTTTTGGATTACTTTTTGTGCCATGTCCAGCTGTGCCCGTAATTACCTAAACACAATAATCGCTGCTCAGTAACAAGAAATTTTATAAAAGCCAGTAACTGTATAGGATGCTCACCATCATTACGAGATTGTGGAATACGGCATAATTGAAGCGGCATACCGTCGCCGTTTAGCGACATTCTTAACGCCAATACACAAGGAAAACAGACATTAAGATTGAAAGGCGCAGTCGGATAAAAGTCGGCCAAAGGTTCATCGTATAAAATCATCAGCACTTCATTCACCCCTTCATTCAGCATCCCCAATGCTTCTATAAAAGCCGGGGCAATGCCTTCTAATCCTGGAGCAATGACGGTTATTTCCTGGTTATTGTCATAAGCAATAGAAAATAACCCTGCAATCGCGTTATGCACTGATAGACTAAATGCGGTAGGTGAGAGTTCATCGCCAGCCTGAATTGCTTTAAGCATGTCTAATGATTTACATATTTCACCGTGCGAGGAACTGAGCACCACCGGCAATGTTTTGCCGCTTTCCATACAGTGGTCGGCAACATTAAAAACAGCTCTGGCCAAAGGCGTTAAACGGCGCTGTAGCAGCTTAGGTATCCATTCCAGCACGACAACGTTATCAGCACTAACCAAGCTGTGATGCGTACAGTTTAAACCTGGAGCCCATGCGCTCCAGTTACACAAGATAAAATCTGACATTCTCTCTCATCACATAAAATCTTTGCTGCATTAATTCCTCATTAGGATAGTATTCATATTTATCAAACTGTGTACGATGTTAATTATTGGCTGGATTGTGCAGGCTCTTCAGTAACTGATTTAAACACCCTTTTTGTGCCTCTACCTATAGCGTGTACCGTATCGCGTGAACCATGGCCAATATCTGTTGTGACATTTTTTGTGGTATTGCCGATTGATCTGCCCGCTTCTTTAAATTCAGCGCAGGCTGTTAATAGCAACAAAGACAACATCACACCTGAAGATAAAAATTTTACAACTATTTTCATTGTGTCTCCTTAAGCGCTGTTTAAATGATAGGGTTTATTATAATTAATAAGGCATTTTTGGCCGGATAGTAAACAAATGGGGGGGAATTTACTGCGTGTATAGACATGAGTTTTAAGAGAACTAAAATTTCACCAAGCTTCATTTTACTTCAATAAATCCGCAAAGCCTGCTTAAAACAAATCCGATATATTCTTAAGCTTAGTATAATCTGTCCCCATATCTCAAAAGCGAGTGTTACACGTTTTATTGTCAGCTGATGAAGAAAGTAAACCCCACCATTTAGCCCCGTTTTTAAGGCATAGTCTCAAAAAGAAACATTATTTAACATGGAAAATTGTCGAGTGCAAAAAGTCATTATTATAGGTGCAGGGCCTTCAGGTAGCATTGCCGGCGCATTATTAAACAATCTGGGCTACCAGGTTACCATTTTGGAGCGCCAAAAATTTCCACGCTTTAGCATCGGCGAAAGCCTGTTGCCGCAATGTATGGAATTCGTCAAACAGGCCGGTATGATGGATGCCGTTGTTAATGCCGGTTTTCAGTTTAAAAACGGCGCTTATTTTGTCCATCGTGATCAACATACAGCATTTAATTTTGAAGAAAAATTTACTGACGGCATCGGTACTACATTTCAGGTTCAACGGGGCCGATTTGATGAAATATTGGCTAACGAAGCGGCCCGAATGGGTGTAAGTATACACTGGCAAAGTGAAGTTACCGCTGTGGATTTTTCCGGTGACAAACCCAAGCTTGATGTGCGTGATGTAGATGGCAACATCAGTTATCTTGAAGCCGATTTTGTACTGGATGCCAGTGGTTTCGGGCGCATTTTGCCGCGTTTGCTGAATCTGGAATCACCGTCGGGTTTTCCGGTGCGTAAAGCCTTATTTGGCCATATTGAAGATAATATTGACGACGCAGGTTTTGACCGCAACAAAATATTAATCACCGTACATCCTGAACACAAAGACGTTTGGTTCTGGTTGATTCCGTTCAGCAATGGCCGCAGCAGTATTGGTGTGGTAGCAGAAGCTGATTTTTATCCCTCATCAGGCAGCAATGAAACTATTTTGCAAGATCTTCTTAACGAAGATGACAATTTACACAAAATTCTGAAAAATGCGGTATTTGATGACAACATCAATGCCATTACCGGTTATTCCGCTAATGTAAAAAGCTTATATGGCAAAGGTTATGCGCTGCTGGGTAATGCCGGTGAATTTTTAGATCCGGTATTTTCTTCCGGGGTAACCATTGCCATGAAATCAGCAAGTTTGGCCGCTGCCATTTTAGATCGTCAATTTAAAGGCGAAAACGTAGATTGGCAAGCTGCCTATGCCACGCCTTTGCAGCGCGGCGTCAATACCTTTAGGGTGTTTGTTGATGCCTGGTATGACGGGCGTTTTCAGGATGTAATATTTCATGCCAAACAGCAACCGGAAATCAAAGCCATGATTTGTTCAATACTGGCCGGTTATGCCTGGGATGAAGCCAATCCTTATGTCAAAAATGCCCGTAGCCGTTTGGATACGCTGGTTGAACTATGCCGCGCGGACTAACGTTTTTAGCGCTATTGGTCAGCTTAAGCAGTTGTGCAATATTGCCGACATCCCATCATTCTGAACAAGAAGAGTTTATGCCGATAGCACAACCCATCGGCCCTGCGCGGCGGGTGGTACAGCAATTAACCGCTATCTGGCCAGGAAAACAACAAACCCTGCTGTGTGTATTAGAATTGGACAGACAACGCATTGCCATAGCAGGCTTAAGCAGTGACGGCATTAGTCTGTTTAGTTTAAGTTATGACGGCAAAAAGCTGGTGCTGGATAAAAGTCCCTTACTGCCAGAGAGCTTTTCTCCCGAATTGATCATTAAAGATTTGCAGCTGGTCTATTGGCCGGCGTCTGAATTACAAAAGCTATTGCCTCAGCAATGGCGCTTAGAAGCCGATAATCATCATCGCCGCTTGTATTTTAATAACGTATTGTGCGTTGAGGTTAATTATCTACAGCCTGATGCAAGCTGGCCTAAAACGGTAGAGCTGATCAATCATCGCTATCATTACCAGTTGCACATTAACACTATTAGTTATGAATCTGTACCTGAATGACCTAGGTCTGTTGTGCGCGGTGGGAAATTCCAGAGCAGAAGTTTTAGCGCGTTTATTGGCGGGGGATCGTTCCGGTTTAATTGCAAGCGACGAGTTTGGTATTCATACGATTGTTGGACAAGTCTCCAGCGAACTTCCAGAAATAGATCAACGTTACAGTAGGTACAACTGCCGGAATAATCGCTTGCTGCTGGCAGCGGTAAGCCAGATCAGCGCAACAGTCAATGAGATGATTGCAAGATATGGCGCTGACCGTATGGGTGTTGTGTTGGGGACGAGTACATCCGGAGTCCGAAACACTGAGCTTGCATTAGCGTATCAGGCAAAATTTGGAATGCTACCCAATGAATTCCATTATAAGCAGCAACAAATGGGCGCAGGTGCTGATTTTTTGGCAAGTTATCTAGGTTTAACCGGCCCCGCGTACACTATTTCCACAGCGTGCTCATCCAGCGGCAAGGCCTTTGCCTCAGCACGTCGGTTGATTAATCTGGATTTATGCGATGCGGTGATTGTGGGCGGTGCGGACAGTTTATGCAGCCTGACCATTAACGGTTTTGCGGCGCTGGAATCTTTGAGTACCGGCTACTGCAAGCCATTTGGACTGCATCGTAACGGCATTAATATCGGCGAAGCGGCCAGTCTTTTTGTATTAAGCAAACAACCAGGACCTGTGCAATTGTTAGGCATAGGCGCTAGCAGCGATGCCTATCATTTTTCTGCACCTGACCCTGCCGGTACTGCTGTTATTATCGCCATGCAAAAAGCTTTGCGCGATGCCAGTAAGCGGCCGGAAGATATTGATTATTTAAATTTGCACGGCACGGCCACGGTTTTAAACGATGCAATGGAAAGCAAGGCCGTTAATGCCTTATTCGGAAACCAGGTTGCAGCCAGTTCCAGCAAAGGATTGACGGGGCATACTTTGGGTGCTGCGGCAGCTTTGGAGTTAGGTTTTTGCTGGATGCTGCTCACCGAAAATGAGCGCGGGGATTTAATCCCGAATATTAATGATGATGAAGTGGATGCTGGTTTAGCGCCGTTGCATTTGGTTAAACAGGGCGAACGTTTGGGGCGAAAACTTCAGGTTTGCCAGAGTAATTCGTTTGCGTTTGGTGGTAATAATTTATCTATTATTATTGCAAGAACTTAGTTTTTTTGTCCACGCAAGCATCAAAAGCCTGTAAAACATAATCAAGGCATACGCACATTTGCCAAGTCCATAAGATTTAATATACTGAGTATTGAATGTCACAGTGTATTGACGTCAGATGAAAAAATGAACTGAATATACACTCATTAAACTTGAACCATAAGTCAAATACCGATAAGCTGAATGATAATTGACGTTAGCCTGCCGGACGCGTAACCCCAAACAATTATAAATACGACAAACTCACATTGTGTCTATGTGGCAGTCCGCATTTTACCAAAACTTATCACGTTATTTTATGCACGTTACCAATCAACCCAAATAGCTCCTAAGGTTGATTAGTCCATCACCGGGGCACAAAACAAGGGGAATTATATGAATGAAAGTATCAGTTGGTTTATGGCCGTCTTAAAAAAATATTCAGACTTTGAAGGGCGGGCACGAAGGAAGGAATATTGGAATTTTATGCTTATTTATGCGCTTATTATCATTCCTTTAGGTTTTATTGACATACTAACCGGTACTATGGTTTTAGAAATAGGTATAGGTTTTCTTAGCGGCATATTCATGCTGTACACTTTATGCCCTATGATTGCCGTAACGGCAAGGCGGTTACACGATATCAACCGCAGTGGTTGGTGGCAATTAATTAATCTAATGCCAATGATCGGCTTTATTGTTATGTTGGCTTTTACCGTAAAGGACAGTGATGCGGATAAAAATGAGTACGGGGAAAATCCAAAAATAGATAAAACCTAAGTTACCCCCTCAATCTGCTAAAACTAAATCTTGTTTAAAAACCGTTCGAGGTAAGTTTTTCGAATCATCATGGGTTTTATAGCTTATGTAAGCCGGACTGAAGACAATCGAACGGTTATTCTAGTTAATTATGGCTAAGTTTTGCTGCCGCCTATGCCTTATCAGTTATATAATGATTAGCTTAATTGGCTTGGATAAATCATTATTCGGTTATGAAATTGATCATTAATAATAACACTAAAAAACATACCCACCGCTTATGCCAGATTGCTGTTATAGCGTGCTTAGCTTTGCCTTGCTCGGCGTTTGCTCATGCCATTCTGGTAAAGTCGCAACCTGCCAAAGATGCTACGGTTACAGAAGCACCCAAACAAATTGATGTTTGGTTTAATGACAAAGTAGGCGGTGAGCACAAAGCCCTTGCCGTAATTGATAGTAATGGCAATCGTGTCGATAACAAAGATGTGGCTCAAGAAACATTTGATCCATCGCATATGTTTGCTACTGTGCAGCCTTTAGCGCCAGGCACCTATACCGTACGCTACCGTGTTGTTTCAATTGATACTCACATCGTCACTGGAAAATTTCAATTTTCGGTTAAAGCGCCTTAATGTGGTAACCGCTAGCAGCAGCGCTCTTTGACTACGCGAGAAAAAACATCATGAAAAAAAATACGCCCTACTATATCTGTGTTCGTGTACTGTTGTTAGCGATTACATTGGTCGTTAACGGCTGTAATAAAGACAATGACAATAGCCAATCTCCACAAATTGCCGATAAAAATAGCGTTGGTTGCCTTGCGACCAACGATTTTTATGCCGTTCATTTTAGCGTGTATTTAAAACCCTCCGGCGACTTGAAAAACATGGATAGGGCTGCGTTACTAAAACCTTATTGCAAAGAGTTACCCGGTGTGGGCAAGGCTTTTTTTAGTGCGGATTTAATTGATGAGGACATTCGCGGAACACCCATTGGGATTCGTGTGGTGGAGCTGGCTGATGGCACTAAAAAACCTGAAGAATTTAAAGAGCTTCGCACGCTTATAGAAATTCCCGCCAAAATTTACGCGAAAGGCGTGGTGGAAGCCCAAGCTGACATTGATAAAGAAGGCGATTACGCCATGATCTTAATTGTGGGCGGCGAAAATGCTGTTTCAGAAGATGATCGGTTGAAAATACCATTTCATGTAGGCAGCAATCCTTATAATCCGTACGGTTGGCCAAGAGAAACGTTAATAGGTGTGGCCAGCGGTGTTGGTTTTGTTATTTTAGGATTAATTTATTTGCTCTATCGCATCGTTAAAAGAAAGAAATAACGCCTAATTATAGAGACGCAAGCTTTTGCGTCTCTACCTGCAATATTAAAAACTCATTAATCAACTTCTTCAATCACCGTATGTTCCATCGGTACTTGCACATAGTGCTTTTTAACGTCCCAAAAATAGTAATAGCCCTTATCTGTTGAAGTCACTTTACCATTTTTTATCAACCAAGTTTTTGTGGTCGGCCCGTTGGCAAAAGTAACTAAATAATCGCCATCCAATAGCTCAATGCCTTTTCTAAACATTTGGTTTTGCTGATCTTGCGTACAACTGGCCAGCAATAATGCCAGCGCCAATACCCTAATAATTTTCATCTTTTAATATCCAATTTAAAGTGCATCATTCTAAAATATCTTTGATTTTAGATTATAATTCTTATTGGCAAAATCTCTTAACTATTGACTACACAATGAAATTTTTTATATCGACATTATTGCTGGGCGCATTTTCGACAGCGGCCCTAGCCTCTTCTGCCAGTGACTGGTCAAACATAATGCAGCCTTCAAAATCAGGCGATATGGCACAAAGTATTGGCAAATACGATGGCGGCTGTGTCAGTGGCGCGGTGACGCTACCAATGGATGGCACGGGCTATCAAGTAATGCGTTTATCCAGAAAACGCTATTTTGGCCATCCGGATTTGATCCATTTTATTGAAAATTTTGGCCATGCTGTGTCTGATCAAAAATTAGGTACATTATTGATCGGTGATTTAGGTCAACCACGCGGCGGGCCGACTTTATCAGGTCATCGCAGCCACCAAACTGGCCTGGATGTCGATATCTGGTTTTCACTGCCTGCAATCGCGGCAACACGCAAACTGGATATAAACGAGCGCGAAACTTTAAGCGCAAATTCCATGCTTATTAGTCAATCTGATGCCATAGATGAAAAGCAATGGACTGCGCAGCATGAAAAAGTCCTGGAAGCAGCATCACGTATGCCTGAAGTAGATCGTATTTTCGTTAACCCCAGCATTAAACGCCTGTTGTGTATGCGTAAAACCCCTCATGATTGGCTAAGAAAAATTCGCCCCTGGTGGAAACATGACGATCATTTTCATGTGCGCCTTAAATGTCCCGGTGGTAGTGACCACTGTACAAGCCAGGCGCCACTTCCCGAAGACGATGGCTGTGATGCCAGCCTTGATTACTGGTTTTCGGCTGAAGCTAAAAAACCTAAAGTACCTTCCCCAAAACCTAAGGCACCTCGCCTACCTCCACTGTGTGATAGTGTGCTGAACGAAAATTAAATTCTTCTACCCTCTCAAGAAAGACTTGCACATCTTGCAAGTCTTTCTTTTGTTAATCTCCCTGCTCCCTTGCTTTATAAACATTGTCAACTAATATTTAGTGTTAGGTTTGTGTCTTATTGTGCTACTGAAATCAGCCTACAAAACTCAGTTAATCTTGCATTTAAATAAGCTTTGAATAAAATATATTTCCTTTTATTCAACCGATTTTTTTATATGTTTAATTCACGAAGACTTAAATTGTCAATATTTTTCAAACAGATACTAATCATAGTTAATGGTTGTTAGCAATACGGCAGGAGCCACACCCTCATGAAAGCATTTAAATTACCCTTGTATAAATTTAACAATAAAACCATTCTTATCAGCTTGGCTATTTTGACCTGGTCACCTTTTAACCATGCAGCAGCACCCGTTAAAAAACCGTCTAGCGTTTACATTATTGACAAGGTTTTCAACGTAGCGACACGGACAAAAATAGCCCGAACCGGCGCACTTATTCTGGAAGTCGGCCATTCGTATATTCTTGTTGAAGCCACTGCGAATGAAAAACGCGCCATCAAAAAGCTGGGTTTATCGATTGCAGTACCCACACAAGCAAAAGCGGCACAGCTCAGTTTTCCGGCCGGGGATTCGGCTTATCATGATTACACTGAAATGCTGGCAGAAATTCAACAAGCCGCCATCGATCATCCGGCCATTTTTCAGATGATTAATCTGGGAAGCTCTTATGAAGGGCGCACTATTTGGGCGGGTAAAATATCCGATAACGTAGCTAGCGATGAAGATGAACCGGAGGTATTGTTCACCCACCATCAGCACGCGCGTGAGCATTTAACCGTAGAGCAGGCGTTGTACACTTTAAAAATATTGACAGATGAGTATGACACCAATCCCCAAATTGCTAATCTGGTCAATAACCGGGAAATATGGATAGTGTTTGATATGAATCCGGATGGTGGTGAATATGACATCGCTACTGGAACATACCAATCCTGGCGTAAAAATCGCCAACCCAATACCGGTACTCCCTTTGCCGGAACCGATTTAAATCGGAACTGGGATTATTTATGGAACTGTTGTGGCGGCAGCAGTGGTACAACTAGCAGTGAAACCTATCATGGGAAAGCTGCTTTTTCTGCACCCGAAACTGCCGTGGTGCGCAATTTTGTTAACAGCCGGGTATTAAATGGCAAACAGCAAATTAGTTTGGCCGTTGATTTTCACAGCTATTCCGAACTGATTTTATGGCCGTACGGTTATACCTATACGGACATACCCAGTGATATGGTAGCGGATGATTACAATACCATGGCTACTATGGGCAAAGCGATGGCGGCAATGAACAACTATATTCCCCAGCAAGCCAGTGATTTATACATAACCGACGGCACAATCAATGATTGGTTATACGGTGTACATGGCATTCTTAACTATACCTTTGAAATGTACCCCAAAACGGCCAGCAACGGGGGGTTTTACCCGTCTGACCAAGTGATCCCGCAAGAAACCGCCCGTAACCGCAACCCTATTCTGTATTTACTGGCGCAGGCGGCGTGTCCTTACCAAGCTATTGGCAAACAAAGCCAATATTGCGGCGATGCCGTTACCGGCAATGTGGTAACCACAGGTTTTTATAACCCTAAAAGCAATTCCCCTGTCATCAGTGCTGCAGGTGATAACAATGGTTATCAAGCTAGCCCTGCCAATGCTTACAGCTATAACAAGCTTTATTCAGTGGATACCGACAGCGGAAACAACACCAACACGACCTGCACTAATACCGGTAAAGATAAGCATCAATTTAGCAATTTCGCTATTCCTGTTCCAACAGGTGTAACCATTAAAAGCATTGAAGTAAAGATAAATGCTAAAGCAGACAACGCGAGTGGTACACCAAAAATTTGTGCGGAACTGTCCTGGAATGGAGGTTTAACCTGGACCACCCCCAAATCAACGCCACTTTTAGAAACAGCGGCCAAAACTTACACACTGGGTGGCGCTATCGATAACTGGGGACATGTTTGGTCTGCCAGCGAATTAGGTGACAGTAATTTTAAAATACGACTCACCAATGTTTCCAGCGCCACAACGCGGGATTTCTCATTAGATTGGCTGTCTGCGCGGGTAAGATATGTGCCTTAATGGGTAATTGTAAGCAGGCACGGGATTGTCAACTGGGTTAATTAGGTGTATCTTTCCAAACATATCGCCCCATTCTAGGCGTAGTTTGTTACTTTTTTTACATTGTTAACCCGAGAAATTGATATGCTTAAATACCTGCTTACTTTATTTATGGTCATCATGCTATCTGGCTGCGGTTACAACACTTTGCAAATGACCGATGAAGATATTAAGGCGTCATGGGCAGAAGTGCTTAATCAATATCAGCGCCGTGCTGATTTAGTCCCTAATTTGGTGAATGTGGTTAAGGGCTACGCCACTCACGAAAAAGATGTGTTAACCCAAGTGACTGAAGCCCGTGCTAAAGTAGGGTCTATTAAAGCCACACCTGAACTGGTTAATGATGAAGAAGCCTTCAAGAAATTTATGGCGGCGCAAAAAGATATGACCAGTGCGCTTTCTCGCTTAATGGTAATCGCTGAAAACTACCCACAACTGAAAGCCGATGCCGGTTTCCGTGATTTACAAGCGCAACTGGAAGGTACGGAAAACCGCATTTCGGTAGCACGTCATCGTTACATTGATGCGGTTAGAGCGTATAACCTGACGGTACGTTCTTTCCCGAGCAATATAACCTCCATGATATTTGGTTACAAAACTAAACCCAGCCTGCAAGTGCAAAACGAGCAAGCCATTACCGAGCCACCTAAAGTTGATTTTTCAACACCGGCGGCACAACCACCTGTTAGCACGATTCCAGCGCCAGCACCGCAAATATCAGCACCGGTGCAACAACCCGCAACAACGCATTAAGCAAGGTTTCTGGTGACACCTTCTTACATCCGCTACGGACTCAGCCTATTACTGCTGCTATTTATTAGCACAGTTTGGGCTGAGATTGCTGTTCCCAAATTATCGCAGCGCGTTACTGATCTTACTGGCACGTTAAGTACCGCTCAAATTGCAGGTCTAGACGAAAAATTAGCGGCTTTAGAAACCCAGAAAGGCAGCCAGATTGCGGTACTCATTATTCCCACTACCCAACCTCAAGACATTGCCGAGTACGGTATACAAGTAGCAGATTTGTGGCGTATCGGCCGTAAAAACATTGACGACGGCCTGATTCTTATTGTCGCCAAAGATGATCGCAAATTACGCATTGAAGTGGGACGCGGTTTAGAAGGTGTGATTCCTGATGTAATTGCCAAACGCATCATTTCTGATGTCATTACGCCTTATTTTAAAGCCGGTGATTTTGTTGGCGGTATTGATGCCGGTGTTTCTCAACTCATAAAACTCATTGAAGGTGAAGAACTCCCTGCCCCTAAGGCGCAAGCCAATGGCCAACAAGGCGGTGAAGGCGGTTATCTTTTCATATTAATCGCTGGATTATTTGCAGGCTCAGTGTTGTCCGCTATTTTTGGACGCGTCATGGGCGGCACGATTGCAGGATTAGGCAGTGCTGCGCTGGTAGCACTATTATTTGGCTTAGGCATAGCGGCAGTCATTGTCGGAATTATGGTTTTCTTTATGATAGGTGTGGGTAGAAACGGCGGCGGCTGGTCAAATGGCGGTGGATTTGGTGGCGGTGGTGGCTGGGGCGGCGGCTCTTCTGGTGGCTCATGGGGAGGTGGCGGCGGTGGTTTTGGCGGCGGCGGGGCATCTGGCTCATGGTAGCGTTTAAACGTTGGTTACGTCATGCTTTCATGCCGCCTTGGCGTTGGCGCGTCATTTTCCCAAAGTCTGTGCTTAACGCCATAGAAGTTGCGGTTAGACAGTCTGAGTCTCAGCATCGTGGTGAAATCCGTTTTGCTATTGAAAATGCACTGGCACCGGGTTCTGTGTGGCAAGGGCTCTCTGCCAGACAACGTGCAACGCAAGTGTTCTCAAACCTAGGGGTATGGGACACTGAAGAAAATTGCGGTGTATTAATTTACTTAATGCTAGCGGACAAAGAAGTACACATTGTTGCCGACCGCGGACTCAGTAAGCAAGTGCCCCAAGCAGAGTGGAATGCTATCGCAGAAGTGATGCGCAGGCATTTTCTTAAGGGTGATTTCCAAAGTGGATCTATTGAAGGTATTGAACAAATTACACGGCTGTTAGCGGATAAATTCCCTGCAAATACAAGTAGAGTTAACGAGCTGCCTGATCGTCCCGTGGTTATCCGCAAATAAAACACGTTACCTATTTAAAAAAACCATTCGTGGTGAGCTTGTCGAACCATGAATAACAAATTAGGTAGCCCTAAATAGTAGGCAAAAAAAGGGGGAGTCTTACGACCCCCCATCCTATGAGCGCACCTCAAACTTGTCCAGCAGGTTTATTCATTTTTATACCGGTAGTATCCGATTTATCCTGCTTAGTATAATCATTGTGATTTGGCGTATTATTATTGTCGTCTTTAGGTGGCTTAGGCGCTACTCCAGCCATCAAAGCGTCAATTTGCGCTTTATCGATAGTTTCCCATTCCATTAAGGCCTGGGCCATTTTGTGCAACACTTCAATATTGTCATTTAGCAGCGTTTCAGCACGTTGGTAGTTACGATCTATCAATGCTCGCACTTCCTCATCAATCTGATGGGAAACGTTAATAGATACCTTAGAACCTGAAGATGAGTAACCCATAAAAGGCTGTCCACCTTGCTCACCGTATACCAAAGGACCCAGTTTGTCGGAAAAGCCCCAGCGTGTCACCATGTTACGCGCCAACTCTGATGCTCTTTCAATATCATTAGAAGCACCTGTAGTGACTAGATCACCACCATAGATAATAAGTTCCGCAATTCTTCCACCTAATAAACTGGCCAGTTGACTTTCTAACTTGCGTTTATTAGCACCATACTGGTCTCTTTCAGGTAAGAACATAGTAATACCTAATGCTCTACCTCTAGGCATGATACTGACTTTGTATACAGGATCATGCTCTGGAGACAATTGGCCAACGATACAATGTCCTGCTTCATGATAAGCCGTTAACAACTTGTCTTCTTCGGTCATGACCGCAGTATGCCTTTCAGCACCCATCAAAATTTTGTCTTTGGCTTTTTCCAGCTCAAACATACTGACTTCAGTTTTGTTGGTTCTTGCCGCCAATAACGCCGCTTCATTAATAATATTGGCAAGGTCAGCACCTGAGAATCCCGGTGTTCCTCTAGCAATAAATTTCAATTCAACATCCGCAGCAGCCGGTACCTTTTTGATATGTACATTCAGAATTTGTTCACGTCCTCTCACATCGGGTAAACCGACGGTTACTTGACGGTCAAAACGGCCTGGTCTTAATAAGGCTTTATCCAATACATCAGCGCGGTTGGTTGCAGCAATAACGATAACGCCTTCATTACCGGTAAAACCATCCATTTCAACTAATAACTGGTTGAGCGTTTGTTCACGTTCATCATTACCGCCACCCATGCCGGCACCGCCTCTTTGGCGACCTACCGCATCGATTTCGTCGATGAAAATAATGCAGGGCGCATGTTCTTTAGCTTGCACAAACATGTCCCTAACCCTGGACGCACCGACACCCACGTACATTTCAACAAAATCAGAACCTGAGATGGTGAAAAACTTTACGCCTGCTTCACCGGCAATCGCTCTGGCGATCAACGTTTTACCTGTTCCTGGAGGGCCTACCATTAAAATACCGCGTGGAATTTTGCCGCCCAGTTTTTGAAATTTCTGTGGGTCTTTCAAAAAATCAACCAATTCAGAGACTTCTTCTTTAGCTTCTTCACAACCTGCCACATCAGCAAATTTAACGGTCATTTTATTTTCTTCAAGCATTTTGGCTTTACTTTTGCCAAAACCGCCACTGCCCGCACCAGCTTGCCTACGCATGTAGATAATCCATACGGTTATCATCAGCAACATAGGGAACCAGGCAATGAAGATTGACATCGCCATGGACTGCTTAGGCACTTCAGAGGTTCTTATCTGAATTTTGGCAGCCAGCAAATCATCAATTAAATGGGTATCGCCTGGATTGATCGTCTCGAAGTTTTCCCCTTCCGTAGTACGAATCTTAATAAGGTTAGCGATCATTTCTACGCGTTCAATTTGTCCTGTTTTAACTTTATCGATAAATTCTGAATAAGCAATAGAGTCCTGTATAGGAGGCGTAGTATTCAATCTGTTGAATATCAGCATAGCCACTGATATCACAACCGAGATTATGAATATATTAAATAAATGTTTCTTCATTACGTTATCTCCGAATCTCGTTAGTCATTAACGATAATTTATAGGGTTTTACAGTACTCATCACTAAACAGTGCATATTTGTCTCTCGAACTCGAAAAAGATTCAAATTATTTTCATATTTCCCATAATAATTTCAAATCCGTTATCTGGGCTGCATTACAATACCATTTCTCAGCCGCTAAAAGGCTTTTTTACGCCTTTAAGCGTAGGTTATAACCAGAAAATCAGGTTTTTTCAGTTATCTTGATCTGAAAGTGTAGCGCACTCCACTACAAAAAATTTATAAGTTGTTGACCATAATTCAATTTAATTTTATTAAGCGCAATAACCTGGATTTGCCGAATGCGCTCTCGAGTCAAATTAAATTCTGCGCCTATTTCCTGCAACGTCATTTCGCTACTCGAATGCACACCAAAATGACAACAAACCACTTGGGCCTCGCGTGGATTAAGAGTTTTTATCGCCTCGGCAATCAAGGCTTCAAGTTCTGACTCAGCGATATCCTCAATGGCATGGGTAAAGGTCTGCTGCTCTAAAAAATCAACGGGGGCAAAGGCTTTCTCACTGTCATCATCATCTGAACCGTCTAAGGATATGGCGCTTTGAGCAATGGCCAAAATAGTATTGATATCCTCGCAAGATAACTGGGTCTGCTCAGCAATTTCCTGAATGCTTGCGTCCCTACCGACTCGTGTTGTAATTTGATCTTTTGCGCGGTACACCCGGTTAATGTTAGCAATTTGCTCACACGGAATGCGCACAGAACGTTCGCTACGTGATAAAGACCGTGAAATGGCCTGTCTGATCCAATACCCCGCGTAGGTTGAAAACTGAAACCCCAAGCGATAATCAAAGCGATCTACCGCTTTCAATAAGCCGGTTTGGCCTTCTTGAACCAGATCATTAAAATCCAGAAAACTGCCTTTGTATTGATTAACAATGAATGACACCAGTTTATTGTTAGCCATCACCAAATCTTGCCTACCTTTTAGCCAGCACTGCTCCGCAACAAATACGGCTGATAAATCATTATAGATGTCATTAGTGGGTAACAAAAGAAACAACGTGCTGTATTGCTCATGGTAAGTCGTTGTGAATTTCTCCAAAACTTTGGTTTTATTAGGTGTTGGCATCGCTTTTAGACGCTTATCCACCACAAAGGTTTTATGGGTTGAAGACCAATTTAAAAACTCACTCAGCCCAACGTCAACCTTAAATCTATAAGCAATAAGCTCTGCAAGCTCCACTAGATCTTCAAATAAATAAGGAAACAGCTGTAAATGCGTCATTAAACGCTGCTTACAGCTGATATAAAACGCATGATTGGTCTCCTCACGCTGCGCGTGTTGATGCAGTTGCACAAAGTCTTTTTTTATTTGAGAAATGGACGTTTCTAAATCAGTACCCGTAGTGTCAGGTTCATCACGCTCAGCGGTATCTATAATAGGTTGCTCATATTTATTAATAAGCCACAAGGCACTTATTGGAAATAGAGCCAGTGATTTAATTAAATCTGCCTTGGCATCCGCTAAATTTTTAGCTAACTGATAATTACCGTTTTTAATCTCATCTACTAACTTGCCCTGACTGGGGTTGGTATTTTGTCCCATACCAACAGTGTTAATGGTTGATGCCGATGTTTTATACTCTGATAACTGTCTATCTAAATAAGCCACAATTCTCGATCCTCTCACATAGTCGGTTCTTCACAATTAAAACGCTTATTCAATACTTTAAATTGCACAGAACCGCTGCGCTTAAAGCACACATGCGTTTTTATTGCCCTCAGGTGTTACGACAAGCCAAAACTCAATTAGTTTGATTGTTTTCTAAAATTTTTAGTTTTTGGTTTATTACGCACTAATTGAATTGTCTACTTAGGTGATGACAAATAGCTACAAAAGCGGGGGACGAAAGGAAATATTTGGATGCAATTTTCTGAGTGTTTTAGGTTAAAACGTTAAGAGCGATAAAGAGCACGTGCGTGGCATTAACCACACTGAAAACCTGTCAATGTTATCCTCCGGGTGCGCCAGGGATATTATTAATCGTTACGTACAGCTCGTGGGTCTAACGCATTTTGCACCACATCAGCAAATAAATTAGCCGCCAATACCAACGCGAACATAAATACAAAGGCGGCAGATAACGACCACCATACAATAGGCTCTCTCGCCATTTCTAGTCGTGCGCCATTAATCATATTTCCCCAACTATAGGTAGTAGGATCAACACCGATATTAATATATGACAGCACAGCTTCTGCCAATACCAGCGAGCTAAAATCAAGCACCACAGTAATGATGACAAGGTGCATAACATTCGGCAGAATATGACGTACTAATATCGTACGTTGCTTCACGCCCAGCGCGTAGGCAGCCTGCACATATTCCATTTCTCTAAGCTTTAAAGTTTCTGCCCTGAGCAATCGACACAAGCCTGTCCAGCTGGTCACACCCAAAATCAGGCAAAGGAATAAAAGCCGCATATCTGAACGCACCACCACGCTGGTAAACGAAGACTCATGATTAGCCATATACACTTGCACCATCAATACAGAAGCCGCTATAAGCAATACGCTGGGTATGGAATTTAATGTGGTGTAGATATATTGAATAACATCATCTACCCAACCTCGAAAAAAACCTGCCAAAATACCAAAGATAATCGCCATGGGTAACATAACCAAGGTAGTCAACGTGCCAATAACCAAGCCAGTACGAATGCTTTTTACGGCTTGATACAATACATCTTCGCCTACCTTATCGGTACCAAAAACGTGGTAATAGCCCGACAAATAAACCACTATGTAACTTAATAAAATAATAATAAACACCGTGCATAATGCAGGTGATAAGGTAAAAAATGGGGCTGCTGTTGCTTGAATCTTGAAGCGTGCCAGCAAAATCAAGAGCACTAAAAGACTGGAAAATAAGCAACCTTTCATAAAGGCTATGGATAATTTTTTAAGAATATCAGGAATATGTTGTGTTACAGGATCCTGTAAATGTTGCCCACCAAAAATTAAGCGCGGATAGCCCCATTGCGGTATGTCATCTGCCACGCTTATAATTTCTTTGCTATACAATGTTGTCGAAAACGGCGACGAGTAAGTTTTTTCAACGTGCTCTTTAAGGGGCGCTGCAAACTGATCAAGCAAACTGATAATTTCACCACCTTTGGCAGCAGACTTAAAATGCACCGAATCCAGCAAACCCACGGTAACAAAAAACAACAAGACCACTAGCGATATCATGCCAATATTGCTATCGGCTATTTTTTTTAATCCTTGCTTAATATGCTCTTTATTGCGCACAGAAAACGCCAGCGCCAGCAGAGCAAAAACCAACATAAATATCAGCGCATCCGTCCATAAAACAATCATTTCAATAACCTTGGGCAATTTGTTTGATTCAGCGTGTTCATAACACTTTAAATTTGTCAGCGCTAGAATAATACTCAGATGTGGATGAGGCAAGCCATCCCAGCGTCAAAATCTTCTGTTAATGAAATACTTGAAGATGAACTTTTAAAAAATTCAGCACTCTGATCCAAGGAGTGCTAATATTATATTAAAGTCATTTACAGTGAGGATATCATGACTAGTGCATTAGCTTTACCTATTAACTTGTCTGTTGGAACGTTTGATGCGTATTTGAACCTTGTGAGACAAATGCCAAAATTAACCGCCGAACAAGAGCGTGATTTAACAGTAAAATTCAAAGACCATGGTGATTTGGAAGCGGCACGTGAGCTTGTTATGACCAATTTGCGTTTTGTTGTTCATGTTGCCAGAGGTTATAGCGGCTACGGCTTGCCCATGCACGATATTATTCAGGAAGGGAATGTTGGCTTAATGAAAGCGGTTAAACGCTTTGATCCTACTATGGGCGTGCGCTTAGTATCGTTTGCAGTACATTGGATTAAAGCCGAAATTCATGAATACGTCATTAAAAACTGGGGCATCGTCAAAGTGGCGACCACCAAGGCGCAGCGTAAGTTGTTTTTTAATCTGCGTAAATTCAAAAGTGACATTGGCTGGCTATCACATAATGAAGCCACAGCTATCGCCAAAGATTTGGATGTGGATGTCGGTATCGTTTACGAAATGGAAAAACGTTTAGGCAGTACGGATATATCCTTCGATTTACCCGCTGATGATAGCGCAGATGAAAACTATAGCGCACCGGTAACTTTTCTTCAGCAGCATAATGCCGATCCTGCGGAATTGGTGGAGGCCGTTGACTGGGAAGGCCACGAGCAATCCCTATTATCCAAGGCGTTGGCGAAACTTGATGAGCGTAGCCTGGATATTCTTTCCAGCCGCTGGTTAGCTGATGAAAAAGCCACTTTGCATGAGCTTGCCGCACGTTACAATGTTTCTGCAGAAAGAATTAGACAGTTGGAACAAAATGCCATGAAAAAGCTGCGCAGTAGTGTTGTACTGGAAGCTTAATCACTCATACCTCCCCCCGACCATCACACCGAGTAAGTAGAGACGTAATATTTTATGTCTCTACAGGTCATCAAATCATGACCCCATCTGATATTGTGCAGCACTTGGTAGGGCAAGGTCGGTAACATAAACAAACCGTCTTCTCCTTTATGCCTAGCATATACGAGAGAAGACTTAGTTTTTATGCAGATTTGTATGGCCGCTGGGATAGGCTATAAAACCAAGCGATGATTTAGTCCGGTTTAAGTATACGCAGAAACGCCTGTGCATGTTCTGCGGCCTCACGACCAAGGCTGGTTAAATAACCACCGTCTTCTTGTGATACCAAGCCTTTTTTGTGTAGACGCTGTGTAGCTGCAATTGTCGCTTCTGAGGCAGTGTGTTGATGCACCTTAATGCCTTCCAATGTCGTCGACAAGTTGTAGCGTGACAAAAGATCCAATTCTTCTAAGATGTCTTGTGTGTAGGGCATTAGAAATCCTCTTATTATTTATAAAATGAATACATAGGATATGCCATTTCTACATCCTTACGGATTTTTTTTGTGAGCAAACATTGTTTAGCAGATGTTTTTATCAACAAGACCGGCTCTATAGAAGAAGCCATCCACTACAGCAAAGGCGCTAGCAGCAGGTCTAATTCGAAACGTTATGCTGTGCAGGATTAGGATCCTCAGCTGGCATATAAAAACGTGGCACACCCTTAATCGGAGCTTTGCCTATATGCAGATACTGTAGGCCTACCAGCGTTTCAATATCGGATATATATTCAATCCAGACAACGCTAATTTCCCCCTCCACTTCCAGTTCTTTAAATTCAAAAACCGTGACCAAACCTTTTTCTATTATTATCTTTTCAGGCAGACGAATCATTAATCCCTCCACTGACGCATTCACCGAATAAAACTCCCGGTAAATACCATCTAACAGAATAAGACCTGGCGCAACAATAGTCTTCCGGTAGGCTTTTCTTTTATAAAGCACACGGTCTATATCGTAGGAAACATTTTTAAACTCCAGCGCCAGCAGTAGATAATCATCCTCTATATCCACCCTAACGGCTTCGGTTTCTCCCGCCAACCGTAGCGTAGGAATATACATATCAATAAGGCTTGCAGCCAATACTTCCCTGTATATTTTGTTTAAGTCATTCTGGTTTTGCTTTTGGTTAATTTTTACGAGCACGCCTGTTAACGAAATATTCCTAACTGTGATGCTGTATTCCTCACCGCCCATATAAATTAAGCCATAAGATGCTAAATTTTTTCGGTAAGGTCGTTTTACATGTACGCTCATACTGATCCTCTTTTTTCGCTTTTGCAGTGGCGCTATTACTGTAGTAATGTACGTTGGAAGTATAGTAGGTTAATTATTTTTTATTTGGGATTTTTACGATTAACTGGCCTTTATAACCTTTAACACTTAAACCTTTACTGGTAATTTGTACAATGAAAAAGATTGTCATAGCGTGTTCAGTGCTGCTTCTAACGGCTTGCGCTACGTTGCCGCCTAAAAATACCGATAATATTTGTTCTGTTTTTAAAGAAAAAGACGGCTGGTATGATCAAGCACAGCATGTTTTTCAACGCTGGGGCGTGCCGATTCCGGTACAAATGGCCATCATGCACCAAGAGTCACACTTTGTTGCTGATGCACAGCCACCGCGCCCTTGGTTATTAGGCTTTATTCCTTGGTTTAGACCAAGCAGCGCGTATGGCTATGCTCAAGCACTGGATGGCACTTGGGATCAATATCTTAAAAGCACCGCAAACTCAGGTGCCGATCGCGATGAGTTTGCCGATGCCAGCGATTTTATTGGCTGGTATTGTGATATAAGCGCCAACCGACTGGGTCTCTCCAAATGGGATGCCAAAAACTTATATCTGGCTTATCACGAAGGCCACGGTGGATTTCAACGTAAAAGCTATTTACGTAAGTTGTGGCTAATGCAGGTTGCCAATAAGGTCTCTAAACGGGCAAGCTTATTCCAGGGACAATTAACAGGTTGTGAAATGAATTAGCCGAAACAGCCGTTTTTTTTGATAAACTAGATGTTTTAATTCACACAAAGGCGAAAATCGTGAGAAAAATTCAAGTTAGACTTCTTTCAGTTATCACCGTTATTGTTATAGGACTTTCTATGTTTTCAATGGCTAATGCTGGCTCTCCCGAAGAAAATAAAGCGGCGGGCGCAGCTTATCTGGTAACCAATGCTAAAAAAGCGGGTATCGCGACTACCAGCAGTGGTTTGCAATATGAAGTAGTCACCAAAGGTATCGGCACTAAAAATCCAGCAGCAACCGATAAGGTCACTGTGCATTACAAAGGCACAACCATTAACGGTAAAGAGTTTGATAGCTCTTATGGCCGTGGTGAGCCGATTACTTTCGGTTTAAACCAAGTGATTCCAGGTTGGACTGAAGGCGTACAGCTAATGACCGAAGGCGCGAAATACCGTTTTTATATCCCCTCTGAGCTGGCTTATGGCGAAGCCGGTGCTGGCGGTGCTATCGGTGCAAATGAAACGTTGATTTTTGATGTGGAACTGATCAAAATCAATTAAATTGCTTTTTGGTAGAGACGCAGATTTTGCGTCTCTACGTTGTGCATAAATCAGACGGGTTAAAAGTATTCTATCTTTTTTTCTCGCGCTTAATTTACATTCGCGCTCTATTTTTTCTGGCTGGAAATCAACAAAACTTTCATTTTTCTCGAAAGCTGACTGGCTTTTGTGACCATTCCTTTATGCGCTAAGCGTCAAAACTACCACCATGTCCACCTACGAATTGTTCGCCAGCACGCCCAAAGCCATGGAAGACATCCTTGCCGATGAACTTAAATCACTTGGCGTAACCCATACCAAGGCTACGATAGCTGGGGTTGCTTTTCAAGGTGACCTTGAAATGGCTTATCGTGCCTGTTTATGGTCACGCACCGCCAACCGCATCTTATTAATTCTCAGCTCGTTCTCGGTCACCAGCCAGGATGACCTGTATAACGGCATCTACAAGATTAACTGGTCTGAGCATCTGGAACCCACCGGCACTTTTGCTGTTACCTTTAATGTTAAAAATTCGGAAGTGATCAACAACAGCCACTTTGGTGCGTTAAAAGTCAAGGACGCTGTTGTTGACCAAATGCGTAAAAAGTTTGAAATACGCCCCAGTATTGATACCGAACGTCCCAGCATCCGTATTAACGTACATTTACACGGCGAAAAAGCCCAGCTCAGCCTGGACTTATCCGGTGAAAGCTTGCACCGTCGTGGTTATCGCGATATCAGCATCAGCGCACCAATTAAAGAGAATCTGGCCGCCGCCATGTTGCTGCGCAGTGGCTGGCCAGATATTGCCAGACAAGGCGGCACGTTATTAGACCCGATGTGTGGCTCAGGTACATTATTGCTGGAAGGCGCAATGATGGCCGCCGATTTTGCTCCTGGCCTGCTGCGCGATTATTTTGGTTTTCTGGGCTGGAAAAAACACGATGCCGACTGTTGGCAAAGCTTAATCGCCGAAGCCGAGAAACGTAAATGGTTAGGCATGGCCAAAAAGATGCCGGTGATTGTCGGTTTTGACCAGGATCGCCAAACAGTGCATGCCGCGTTAGGCCATATTGACAATGCCCGATTACACAACAAAATCCATGTTGAGCGCCGCGATATTAACGATGCCAAACCGGCTGAAGCCTGGCAACCCGGTCTAGTAATCTGTAACCCGCCTTACGGCGAGCGTTTGGGCGATGAGCAGGAAACCGCCCAACTGTACACGCAATTTGGTGAGGTGTTAAAAACCCAATTTGTGGGCTGGAAAGCAGCATTGATCATCAGCAATCCTGAGTTGGGTTTCCGTTTAGGCATTCGTTCGCAAAAACCCATTACTCTGTACAACGGTGCGCTGGAATGTCGGTTGCTGCGCTTGAACATTGAAGAAAAATCATTTTTTATACCCAAGGCGCAAACCCAGGAAGAGCGGATTGAGCTGGCAACGGCAGGTGGGCCATTACCGCATCAAGAAGGCGCGGGCATTGGCGCTGAGATGTTTGCCAACCGGCTGAAAAAAAATCTCAAAAAATGGCGGCAGTGGGCCAAACAGAATAATATCCAATGTTATCGTGTGTACGATGCTGATTTACCGGAATATGCCGTGGCAGTCGATGTCTATCAAGGCGAACAAACCTGGATTAACGTGCAAGAATACGAACCGCCAAAAACTATCGATCAACATAAAGCCGATCAGCGTTTAGCGGGGGTGATGGCCGAAATTCCGGGTGTGTTTGGCGTGAGTCGGGACAATGTTTTCCTTAAGATTCGTCGTCGGCAACGCAAAACCGATCAGTACGAAAAATTCAGTGAGCTAGGCCGCTTTCATATTGTTGAAGAAGGCGGCTGTAAGCTACGGGTCAATTTTGAAGATTATCTGGATACCGGCTTATTTTTGGATCACCGACCCATTCGGATGCTGATTCAGCAGCAGGCCAAAGACAAACGCTTTCTAAATTTATTTGCTTACACCGGCAGTGCCACGGTCCATGCGGCTATGGGTGGCGCTAAGCAAACCACGACAGTAGATATGTCCAATACTTATGTCAATTGGGCCAAAGCCAATATGGCCTTGAATAATCAACTGGATGAAGACCAGCATCACTATATTCAAGCTGACTGTCTGGAATGGCTGGAAACGGAAGCGCGGCAAGTTTACAAAAAACGTTTTGACCTGATTTTTCTGGATCCGCCAACATTTTCCAATTCCAAACGTATGGAAGATGCCTTTGATATACAAGAAAATCATGTGGAACTAATTAACAAAGCACTGGCCTTACTAGCGGCTGACGGCGTGTTATATTTCTCCACCAATTTTCGGCGCTTTAAGTTTGATCAGGCAGCGTTTTCCGAGTACACAGTAAGTGATATCAGTGCAGGAACTATTCCTGCTGATTTTTCTCGTAATGCCAGGGTTCATTATTGTTGGAGCATAAAAAAATGACTCAACGGGCTAAAATTTTGGTTACTGGTCGCGTTCAGGGCGTGTATTTTAGATATTTCACTCAAAAAAAAGCCAGGCAATTGGGTGTGGTGGGTTCGGTTAGAAACCTACCGGACGGCAGTGTAGAAATTATTGGGCAAGCTAAAAGTGACGTGTTACAAAACTTGATAGACTGGAGCCATAAAGGGCCGATAACAGCGCGCGTGGACTGTATTGAAGTAGTGTCGTTAACCCTAGATGAAATGCTGGTTACCTTTGATATAACCGATTGATATTATATTTAATAAGACTCAATCCCTCTTTGCTTCACTGGCTAATTTATTCTCCCATACCATGCTACGATTACTTATACTCTATATTGCCATTGTTATTTTTTTGACACTCAACCCCTGGATATTGCCTAACTCGGATGTGGCAATAGGTTCTTTAACTTGGGATTTGTTTGCCCATGCTGGCGCTTACTGTGGCTTGTCAGTTATGTTGATGTTAACGTTTATTCGCAAAGGCAAAGCATTGACAATAACCGCACTGGTTATTTTGGCATGTGGGTTAAGCGGAGTTTTATTGGAATACTGCCAATATTGGCTTACCGAAACAAGGCAATTTTCCCTGTTTGATGCCCTCGCCAATTTTTCCGGTGTCATCCTTGGCGCGGCTGTGTTTTGGAGCATACGGACGTTTGCGTTTGTGGCAAAGCAACACCCAGTAAGCCGTTAAAAACGTAACTCTGTGCTCACAAAAAAGTAATCGGAATCTTTTTGTCCATTTGCAGGCAATCCGGCTGATGCTGGCAGACGATCAAAATAATCACCTTTAAACCAGTGTATATAACCTGCTTCGACAACTACGTTGCTTTTTAGTTTCCACGAGCCTACCAACTCGATATCGTGTCCTAAAAAACGCCCTGCACTGCCGGTTTTATCGCTTAATGGCTTAAAGTCATTGTTTAGATTTGATCCAACAAACGCATCTTTAGCTTGGGCAAGATACCAAACATGATGCTTGGCAAATAGTTTCAGATCATCCCGTGGTTGTAGCGTAAATCGTGTGCCGACAGATTCAATATTGGAGCGGAAAAATGGCCCGAAAATACCGGTTTCCATCATATCGGAGCGGCGTACGCCAAAAAGACGGTCAAAGGTATGGTTATTATTGCCATTAGGATTGTTAGTGCCGCTGGCATAATCGTATTCGGCATTAAATCTTGGAAACCAGGTCGTATTAAAGGTGTAACCCAGTTCCGCGTGCCCCATATAGGCGAACAAGTCTTTGCTATTGGTTTTACCTGTTTGGGCAGCGCCTTCAAATTCGTAATCAACCTTACCAAAATCCTGTTGTGTAAATGTGCTGGCTTTAGCAGGGCTTTGATAACCTCTTATGCCAAACGTTGAAAAGGTGCGGGTTTTAGCCGGATCTTTTTTATCGTTGATACCGTAATAATAAGCTTCGCCATTCAGCCACGACAATTGGCTGGTTTCAAAAACAGCGCCCCAAAACAATCGGCTATTACTGCTTTCATCCAGATGCGTGGGATCTATTTGTACCGGCGACGTTAAAAATGTCCGCACGCGCCAATCCTTATCGTTACCCATGACAAAGTGTGCGCCATCAAAGCTGTTAGTCGTATTACGATAACCATTACGGCCTACCAAACGCCCAGAGCCGACGTGCATGGTTATGCGGCCTATGTGAAAATCAGTCCGTAAGCCGATATTATTGATATTACGCAACGTAGCTGAGCCAAATAACTGTAAAACATCAAACTGGTTAGTCACGGTATTGGTATTGAAATCACGCGCACCCGCAAAATGGGTTCGTGAATCCTGTCCTTCAAACATCACCCAAAACGGCCCATGATTAACCCCGACATGAATCCGTGACTGCAAGGGTAATTGCACATCGGTATCGCTGGACTGGCCATTACGCCAAGGATGCGATACTGACTCAAAACGAGTGCGTTGGCTTAGGCTAAATTCCATCCATTCGGGCAAATTTAACGCTGCTTTAGCCAGCCGGTTCCATTTGATTTTAGACGCTGGAATGAGCGCCTCATCCGGTAGTTCTTTCCATTGTTTAGAATGATAGGCTTTATTTACCCGCGTACCCGCCTCATTCAAAAACTCTGGCGCGGCGACTATATTTGCTGAGTAGATTAAAAAAGCATTTATCTTAATGACGATCATTAATGCTCGTTTAAAAGTTGTCATAATGAACCTAAAAATTTGTTAAAAATCCTAGCTCAATGCCAGGACGAAATCTATGGCTAAAATTAACCCGTCATTGCGTGACAAACTTCAAACCAATCAACAACAATACCGACGCTAAAACAGGGCGTAAATAATGCTCGGGAATTTTTGCGCTTAAATGGCTGCCTATCCAGATGCCAGGTAGAGATCCAACCAATAAGCTGCCCAATAAATTAAGATCAACATTACCCAACATGAAATGACCCCAGCCGGCGATAGCTGTTAAGGGAATAGCATGGGCGAGATCAGTACCGATAATTTTCAAGGTGCTTTCGCGTGGAAAAAGAAACAATAAGGCAACGGTACCCAGTGCGCCCGCCCCTACCGACGATAAGGTAACCAGTATTCCTAAAACAGCACCGGTCAATATGGTGATGGGGATTTGCCAACGCGGTGAAAAACGTCCGGCATTCATCATGTTGCTGTAATCATCGTCAAGTTGCCCTAGCGCTTTGGATTTACGCAATAACACGGAACGAATCAACAATGAAGTTGCTGTTAATAACAGCGCAATACCCAAAGAGAAGGTAATTATTCCGGTGGTTTCCTTGCCGATTTCCATAAAATGTTTAATAACTAGCAAAGTTAAGATCGCCAAAGGCAGACTGCCTAAAGATAACCACGCGACAATCGGCCAGTCCACTGATCGATGCTTGCCATGATGCACCCAAACGCCAGCTGTTTTGGTAATCGCTGCATATAAAAGGTCGGTACCAACGGCAACAGTAGGCTTAAAACCGAATAAAAATACCAGCAAAGGTGTCATCAATGAACCCCCGCCGACGCCGGTGACGCCCACTATTAGCCCTACTCCAAAACCTGAAAGCGAATATATTAAATTCATTACATAAATCCCTAAAGTTCAAAATCAGGCATTAGTATAACCAGCAACGCATTTGTTATTTAATAATATGTTATGCTAACTTTATGCTATTTAGTCATAAAGAAACAATTAAACCCTTGCCCGGCTGAAAAATGAATTTAATCCAATTGCGTTATATCTGTGAAATAGTGCGGCAAAACTTGAGCATATCCCAGGCTTCTGAAGCATTGCACACCTCGCAATCGGGTATAAGCAGACAAATTCAATTATTGGAAGAAGAGCTTAAATTGCAGATATTTCAGCGAAAAGGCAAGCGACTGGTCGCTATTACCGAGCCTGGCCAACTTATTGTGGCGTTGTGCAAACGAACGTTAAATGAGCTTGAGAATATTAAACGGGTAGGGGAAGAATTCACCCAAAAAGACAAAGGCGCGTTGACGATTGCGACAACCCATACCCAGGCGCGGTATTTTCTGCCGGTTGCCGTTAAAAAATTTATGCACGCTTACCCTGATGTTGCGTTAACCATACATCAGGGCAACCCAACGCAAGTCGCTGAACAGGTGTTAAATGGTGAGGCGGATATAGGTATCGCTACCGAATCCATCAGCACTTATGAAAACTTGCTGTGCCTGCCTTGTTATCAATGGAACCGTTGTATCGTTACGCAGCAAGGCCATCCTTTGCTGGATGATGCCCCGCTCACTTTGGAAAAGCTGGTGCGTTATCCGCTGATAACCTACGATTTTGCCTTTACTGGGGGTTCGCTTGTTAAACAGGTATTCAATCAGGCCGGTCTTGAGCCCAATGTCGTGTTAACCGCTATTGATGCGGATGTGATTAAAACTTACGTGAACCTCGGTTTAGGTATCGGTTTGCTGGCAGCTATGGCATACAATCCTGAGCGCGATGCAAATTTGGCTATGCTGGATGCCAGTCATTTATTTCCTGCCAGCACGACCTATCTTGGTTTGCGCAAAGATGCTTTTTTACGCGATTACGTTTACGATTTCATCCATATTCTGGTACCAGAACTCAACCGTAGCGCAGTTATCTCCGCACTTAAAATGCGCTAAAAAAGAGCAAAGTAACAACAAATGCGGAATAATAAAGGGTGGGCAAAAAAACCTGTCCACCCTCTACCGTGATAGCTGCCAAACCACATTAAATGAATCATAACAATACCTTACAAATCGCTGATTTTCGTTTCGCGTATGGCGCGGGTTAATTCAGCCCGCTGTTTATCTAAAACCAGCCACTCGATTTCGCGGTGCAAATAATTTTCTTTATATTTTGAAGCTTCGGCGAGCAATTCTAATTCCTTGCGCTCAGCTTCCAGCTGCATTTCTTTAAGCTTGGTTTGATGCTGTATTTTTTCAGCTTCCAGACGTTCCTGAATTTTTTGTTTTTCGCGCTGATAGGTTTCTTGCTCGCGAATTTCTGCTGCCAATTCCTGGCTTTTTAAGCGCTCTTCCTGCTTAATTTTATCGGCTTGCAGTTGCTCCTTCGCCTGATGCCATTTGGTCTGCTGAATTTCAAACATTTTGATTTCCGCATCCAGCTCTTGCTCTTTTAACAGCGTATCGTGCTGTATTTTATTAGTGAGTAATTGCAATTCCAGCTCTTGTCGTTTTGGCTGCTGCGCCAACAATGATTGAATTTCTGTACTTTGCTCCAACTCGCGTAATTGCTTTTCGTGCGTTAGTTTTTGGGTATGTAACCGTGATTTTATTTCAAATTCTTCAACCAGCTGTTTTTCCTGCTCTTCTAATAAACGTCGAGCATTTTCAGCTTGCAATGCCAGCTGTTGACGCTGTATGTCGTCTTCTTGCTGCATTTTTTCCAGTTGTTTTTGCTTGTGTTGCAAACGTTGCGATTCCAGCTCTTCACTTTGCCTAAACAATTCTTGATTGTGCTTCTCGCGAAATTCAAAATTCTTTTTTAACACATTAAAATAAACGGTTTCCTGGGCAAATTTACCATCCAGCGCTTCATCGTCCGACAACTCTTCAAACAACGGCTTTAAAGCACACGTAGTTCGGCATTGAATATGCCTTAGCAGTAAGGTTTCATTGATGAGATTTTCAATTTTTTTTTCAAGAGCGGCCAACCCCGTTAGCACCCAGTCACCGTCTTTAGTGCTACGCAATTCACCGTCGACAATATCGCGTATTAAACCTTCATAACTGCTTTTAATTTGTTGATTGATCTGTGCCAGCGATTCCATGTTGCGCTGGGCATAGTTAAACGTAGCCTGAAAATGGATATTCAGATACGTTTGCAGTGTACAAAAACCACTGTATAACGATGTTTCCATGGTTAATGGCCATTCCTCAACCTGTAAAGGATATACCGTGTGAAAAAAACGCGGGACAAACTTTTGCGGCCGCACATAAAGTCGGGTATAAGCGCCAAATTTAGACAGTACTATGCGGCGCTCGCCATCAAAACCTGGATCCCAAATTTCTGGCTCTGCGCTAGTAAACAGATCAAATTTTGCCTCGGTTAACCAAGCATCCAGCAATGAATTATCGCTGCTCATAAACTACCTCATTATTAGAAGGTTGGGTATATTCAGACGTAGCTTTGGAGTGCAGCTCTTCATTTTTTGACGCCAACTTTAACGCCTTTAATTTGGTACTCATTTTTTCGGCGATTAACGGATAAAGATTAGGCGCAAACTCCACTGAGCGCGAGTCAATTTTACGTAAAAAACCACGGCTTAATAGAAAACCAACAGCAAACATGCGTGACAAATCCGAGTAGCGCCTCGCACGTTCAATATCAGATTTTTCAATCACCATTTCCAGCTCATCGTTTTCATTGATTCTAAATTCGGTAAACTGCTTGATGCACTCAAAAACCAATTCCTGTTCGTCTTCATTAAGAGGCCCAGGTGCGGTAAACTCCATCCGGTACGATAACAAGAAAGTGAAAAAATCAACCATGCCTGCACATAAGAAGGCAAACAATGAAAAGTTATTCCACATAGCAAACGAAGGTGTCATCCCCTGAATAAACTGTGCATAAGGCATCAGCATGGGCGCTTGGGGCACAGTATATCCGCTATTAGCGGCAAGTTGATTGGACTTCAGCTGAATTTCTTGTAGCCCTATAACGACATCTTTATAGCTATTTTGCGCGTCACCATCCAGTTGGTTAAGATTGTTTTGCAGTTTACGGATCTCTTCATCCATTGACTGGAAACCTTGCTCCATCTGTTTGACATGCTCTTGTTTTGCTTTGTGAATTTGGTTGTAATGCCGCCAAAATTTCCCGGTGCCTACTACATTTCGATATTCAGGTGAAACCTGTGGATGGGTGCCAAAATAAGCTTGAGACTCCTGCTCTGCTGCTTTATTTAACTCGAGTTGCTCTTGTTTTAATAAACCACTTTTAGCGGCTAAAACAGAAACCAGGTAATCATTAACGTCTTTTTGAACGCCTTTTAGCCGGGTAATATGTATGCTTTCGCTTTCTGATACTTCGTAAAACTTAAAATACGAAAAGGTAATAGAGGCCGTGATTGCTACCAACAAGGATAGAAGCACACTTAAAAAACGCACCCGATTGGCTTTCCAGTGTATGCCGGCAATTTCAAGTGAGCAAATGACGATAATGGATTGGATTGCAATCGTAATAATTAAGGCAATCCAGGGAGTAATAAAATACGACATACCATAAAAAGTCGTAAATCCCGACGCGACGCTGAGCATCAATACAATGGGAATAGACCATATTCTTAACATGCCGACAAAAAGTGTTTGGGCACGGTTAATTAAACTACCCAGCCCCTTACTGCTATTTTTTAGATCGCTATTAGTTTCCATCGTTGCAATGTTGTTATAATTTTTAGCGACACATCGGTATAAAACCCATGAAGAGTTATACAAATGCAATGAGTTACATAAAAATCCAGTCTATTGGATAACTGAAAAAAATGCAATTGAGACTCTAACAGATTTACTTTATAAGTGCTGTAAAGTTCTCGTTCAGCCTTGATAATTGCCTGAGGAAGGAAAGGAAAATGTATGACAAAGTTGGGCTACCCACTTAAAACGGGGCAGTTAAAAAAAGCCGTTCGTGGTGAGCCATTCGACAAGCTCATAAGAACCTTGTCGAACCATGAATAACAAACCCTTCGACAAGGGCGAACGGATATCCCGTCTTAAGTTGATAGGGGATTTAAAGCGTAACTGCTCTACTCAAGGCATAATCCAGCGCACCCAGCAAAGCAACGTCCGCTTCCATGCACACTTTAACCGACAGGCGTTGTAATATTTGCCTACAACGGCCTTTGGCAAGAAAGCTATCCATAAAATACCCCGCTTTTAACACAGGCAGTATCTTTGCGGCAATGCCGCCCGCCAAATACACCCCAGCATAAGGCAAGCATTTAAGTGCCAAATTTCCAGCTTCTGCGCCATAAAGCCGACAAAATAAACGCAACGCTTCTACGCACAGGGCATCACTACCTGCTACGCCGATTTTACCGATAACTGCGGCAGCATCCTGTTCCAGCAATTGTGTTTCGATGTCCACATCGGCGACCGCATAACCTGATTGCTCAAGAAAGCGGTAAATATTGACTAAACCTTCACCAGAAACCAGTCGTTCATAACTGACGTGATCGGGGTATTTTGCCAACATGAAGGTCAGCAGGGCAATTTCCTGTGCATTACGCGGCGCAAAATCGCTATGGCCACCTTCACTTGCAATAATGTGATGTTTAGTGCCGCCCCAAGCCATAATGGCTTCGCCCAAACCTGTACCAGCAGCAATAACCGCATGATTACCGTGCAATACTTCGGCATTTGGATTTAATTCAACAAACTGATGTTCGGGCAACGCCAGTAAACCCCAAGCACTGGCTTCCAAATCATTGATCAAAAGCACCTTTTGCGCTCGGGTGCATTGGCCAATTTCGGATCGATTTAGTAGCCACGGCAGATTAGTAGCATGGCAATCGCCATTGACAATCGGGCCTGCTACACCGATAGAAACAACACTGACTTGCGGATGATTGGCGTTAGCTAAAAATAAGCCTAGCAATTCATTGAAGGTTGCAAAATCTGCACTGGCGTAACGTTGTTTTTTAACGCACACATAGCCATTTTCTCCAGCGCTAAATAACGCTAAAATGGTTTTTGTACCGCCGACATCGCCCGCCAGTATCATCAATTGCTGGTATAGTGTTTAAAAACTTCAGTGTGTTTTTTACTGTCAAAGCTGATCACATCATAAGCATCTTTTTTGTCGCCCATTTCCATACCCGGAGTGCCTACAGGCATGCCCGGCACAGCTAAACCCACATCCTTTGGTTTGGTTTTCAGTAAAGCGATGATATCTTCTGCGGGCACATGGCCTTCAATCACATGGCCATCAACAATAGCCGTGTGACAAGAAGCCAGCTCTGGTGTAACACCGTGCTTATTTTTTATGGCCTGTACGTCTTCGGTGACAATATCCTGAACATTGAAATTATTTTGTTTCATGTGCTCCACCCATTTACCACAACAAGAGCAACTCGGACTTCTGTAAACAACAATATCAGTGGGTTTAACGGTATTTTCTGCCCATACGCCTGCATTAATCAGGGATAGGCTTGACATCATTAACAACTGTAATTTGTGCATCGTAAAATCCTCTTTTAATCAACGTTACGACTGATGATATACCCTGCTGTACTCATGCACAGCATCGACCATCACTTTGACATGCTCAGGGTTCATGTCCGGCAAAATGCCATGTCCTAAATTAAACACATGGCCGCTTCCAGAACCGTAACCCTGCAAAATGGTTTTAACCTTTTCAATAATATCATCTGGTTGCGCATACAGGAAGACCGGATCCATATTGCCTTGCAAGGCCACGCGATTGCCTACGCGTGCTCTGGCTTTGTGGATATCGGTTTGCCAATCCAGACCCAGTGCATCATAACCCGCATCTGCCATATCTTCCAACCATAAGCCCCCACCTTTGGTAAACAATATAGTCGGTATCTGTTGGCCATCATGCGATGTTTTCAGCAAGGAACGCACTTGTTTGGCGTAATATAAAGAGAACTGCGCGTAGTCTTCCGAAGTCAATACACCGCCCCAGGTATCGAACAACATAACCACCTGAGCGCCTGCTTCAATCTGTGCGTTAAGATAGGCAGCTACCGATTGTGCCAGCTTATCGAGCATAATATGAGCGACAGCGGGTTGTTCGTAGATTAAACCTTTAACCAAACGAAAAGTTTTGCTACTGCCACCTTCCACCATGTAAGTCGCCAACGTCCAGGGACTGCCAGAAAAACCAATTAACGGCACACTACCGTTTAAAGTCTTTCTGATTAAGCGCACGGCATCCATCACATAACGCAGCTCAACTTCAGGATCGGGAATGGGCAATCTATGCACGTCAGCGACAGTTCTGACTGGCTTGCCAAACTTGGGGCCTTCGCCTTCGGTAAAACATAACTCAAGCCCCATTGCATCGGGAATGGTCAAAATATCGGAAAACAGAATGGCGGCATCAAAATCAAAGCGCCGTAATGGCTGCATGGTGACTTCACAGGCGAGCTCAGGATTGGTACATAAATTCAAAAAACTACCGGCCTGTTCCCTGGCTTTTCTGTATTCGGGCAAATACCGCCCTGCCTGACGCATCATCCACACTGGCGTTTGTTCAACAGGTTGTTTTAATAGCGCTCTAATAAAGGTATCGTTTTTTAATTCGGTCATTTTTTGCAAATCCTTTACTGTCTGCCGTATTGTTTAAGTGTTTGTTCCAACAGTGCGCGCTCAACACCTGTCGGCAATGTGGCCACACCAATTTTTTCTAACAGGATTAGACGGATCAAGCCATCGACATTTTTTTTATCAACTGCCATCAGTGCCAAAAACTGTTCGCAGTCCATTTGTGCAGGCGGAAGCACCGGCAATTTTGCCCGTTTGAACAAGGTAATAATCCGTTCTACATCCGCATCGTTCAACCAGCCTTTTCTTCTGGATAAATCTGCCGCTTGACACGTACCAATAGCTACAGCTTCGCCATGTAAATATTCGTTGTAACCGGTTCCGGTTTCAATGGCATGGCCAAAGGTATGACCCAGATTAAGCGTGGCGCGCACCCCGGTTTCTGTTTCATCTTCAGCAACTATTTGGGCTTTATTAAGACAGGATTGCTCGATAGCGTAAGCCAAAGCAGATTTATCTCTGGCTAATAACGCATCCATGTTATTTTCCAGCCAGACAAAAAATTCGACATCTCTTATCAGACCGTATTTAATAACTTCGGCAAGTCCTGCCGATAACTGACGGTCATCCAAGGTATCCAGGACATCGGCATCGGCAATCACACATTGCGGCTGATAAAAAGCGCCGATCATGTTTTTGCCTAAAGGATGGTTTACGCCGGTTTTGCCACCTACGGAAGAATCCACTTGCGCCAACAACGTAGTAGGAATTTGCAAGAAAGCAATGCCACGCTGATAACAAGCCGCTGCAAAGCCGCCCATATCACCGACAACACCGCCACCCAAAGCAATTAAAGTAGCATTACGGCTAAATTTGGCGGCAAGCAGGCTATCAAAAATTTTGGCGACGTGTTCCAGTGTTTTAAAGGCTTCGCCATCAGGCAAGATAACCGTTTCAACACGGTAGTCTTGTAATTGATTTAATACTTTATTCAAATACAAATCAGCGACAGTTTTGTTGCTAACCACAAGGACTTGCGTGGATTTAATATGTTGGCGATAAACATCAGGTTGATTTAATACACCAGAACCAATATAAATAGGGTAGCTACGCTCGCCCAGCTCTACTGTTAATTTTTTCATAGTTTAACCAACAGCGGCGCGATATTCTTCCAAAATGCGAATCACTACCGCCTTGCTAGGCAAGGTTCCCGTATCAATTGTAAAATCAGCACAGGATAAATAATGCGGTTCGCGTTGCTTGTGCAACCCTTCCAGTCGATCTCTGGGGTTTTCGGTTTGCAATAACGGTCTTTGGGTATCCCGACGGGTGCGCTCTAAAATACGATCTATCGGACACTGCAAATACACCACAAAGCCATTTTGCTTCAGCATATTGCGATTTTGCTCGCGCAACACAGTACCGCCGCCTGTCGCCAGTATAATACCGTTCAGTTGCGTCAGTTGCTGCACCATTTTTTGTTCGCGCTCACGAAAACCTTCTTCGCCTTCAAATTCAAAAATAGTCGGAATATCCACGCCGGTACTTTCTTCAATGGCTTTATCGGTATCGTAAAAAGGCAATTTAACAGATTTCGCTAACTGGCGACCTATGGTCGTTTTCCCTGTTCCCATAAGCCCTATTAAATATATATTTTCTCGTCGCACTATAGGTATTTTCTCGAAAATTTAGCATTAAAAAAGGGGGCATTATGCCCCCTTTTTGTCGCAAGTAGAAGCGTTCAATCCTTTATTGTATTATCCGTGATAATTTTTGGGGTTATAAAAATTAATAGTTCGGTTTTATTATCTATCTTTTTTGTTTTCTTAAACAAAAAGCCAACGCCTGGTAAATCAGCAAAAAATGGCACTTTGTTAGTAGTGTTAAGCTGGGTACCTTCAAAAACTCCACCCAAAACTACCGTTTCTCCATCCATTACATGAACATTAGTGGTAATTTGCCGCGTATCAATACCGATCCCATCGGGTGTAGATTGCCCTGGCGAATCCTTAGTGATCTTTAATTGCATCACTACACTGCCACTAGGCGTAATCTGTGGCAATACATCCAATTGCAAAGCCGCATCAACCAACTGCGTTTGGGTACCATTTTGACTGACAGTTTGATAAGGAATCTGCACACCCTGTTTAATAGTCGCCTGACAGCGGTCAGAAGTCATAACACGAGGATTAGATACCAATTCGCCTAAACCTTGGTCTTGTAAAGCAGATAACTCCAGGTTTAACACGTAGTCTGCCCCTTTAACCAAAGTTAATGCCAAAGCACCGCCACTGCCTGCGCCTACTGCCGCGCCCAAATCCACCAACATATCCTGATAGTCAATTTTTGCAGGCTCACCTGATCTCGTTTCAGTTCTCTTGCCGTTTTCATCAATATCTAAGGTTCCAGTCGTGTTTTCCGGCGTGCCTCTTGTGCCTCTGCCACCAACGCCAAAGCCAGTAGAACCGTCATTACCTAGTGCTACAGTACCAAACTTAACGCCCAACTCTTTGGCAAAACTATTGCTTGCAATTACAATCCTAGATTCAATCATAACTTGACGCACTGGCACATCCAGCTTACGTATTAACTTTTTGGCATCTTCCAGACGTTTTGAAGTTTCTCTTATAATTAAAGTGTTAGTTCTGGCATCCACTACCGCAGAGCCACGCGATGACAAAATTCTAAACTGCTCATTCTGGGCGCTCTGAGGATTTTGTCCTTGCCCAGAATTACCACTCCCTTGTTGATTTTGCATCCCCAGCATCCCAATAGCAGGAGGGCTAATTGAGCTAGAACTGGAGCCGCCGCCACCGCCGGATGACTTGCCCGCGCCACAGCTGCCGAACGCACCGGTATCCATTCCATTTAACAAATTACGAAAATTCTCGGCTCTGGCATAATTGATTTTAATGTACTCGGTAATTAAAGGGTCTAACTGCTCAACAATTTGCTCAGTCTCTTTTTGTTTTTCTTTGTATTCCTTAATTTTTCCGATAGGCGCTATTAAAGTTACATTACCGGTTTCAAACTTTTCCAGGGCTTTGGTCATCATAATAAAGTCCAAAGCTTCATCCCAAGGCACATCATCCAGTTTTAAGGTAATAGTACCGACAACTTCATCACCGGCCACTACATTTTGTCCGGTAAATTCCGCCAAAATGGCAATCACGCTGCGGATATCAATATCCTGAAAATTTAATGATAACCGGTCACCGGTATATTTTACCCGCTTGCTATCCAATACTTCTTTTTCAGCATTGGTTAACGGCCTAAACTCAATGGTCAGCAAACCATCAGACTGGAACAACGAATAATCATATAAATTATTTTGCAAGGACACCGTCACTGTCGTTTCACGACTGGACATATTGGCATCAATATATTTAACCGGTGTAGCAAATTCGGAAACATCCAGACGTTTAGCCAAATTTTCAGGCAAACGGGTGTTAACAAAACTCACTACCACTTTGCCGCCTTCTTCCCGGCTATTCACAATAGTATTAGGGTTTGCCAGCGACACCAGAATTCTGCCTTCACCGTTATCACCGCGTTTAAAATCAAAACCATTAATCGCCTGTTCGGGCATTAAAGCATTAATCGAAGATGTGCTATTTCTTCCAGAAGAATGCGAGCCGGATAAACTCGATGAAACAGCACCAGAACCATTCAAGGTGACTAAAATCTTATTGCCTTCAACGGTGGTCTCAAACGGGGTTGCTTCCATCATATTAACAACAATACGAATTCTATCCGCTGCCTCTGCGACATAGACATTGGTTACCGATCCCTGGTTTATCGGGTACATTTTTTTTGCCAGCGCACTTTTAACACCGATCAAATCTATCGCTATTCTGGCCGGATTATCGGTATGAAATACCTTGGGCGTAACCGCGGGACCATTTAACTCCAGCTGTATTTGTAACTTGCCTCCTGACACCGTTGCCACATCAATATTGGAAATAGCAAGCTCATTCGCAGCAACCGATGCCATCTGGAACAACAATAGAAAGGCAATACAGCAATGTACTCTTAAAAAACGCCACGTCATGTTTACCATTGTGCCACCTTGTTTATTCTCCATTTTCAATCCTCAAAATTACTCAGCTAAGGCTAATGAAGCCTGCTGTTCACGCCAAGTTCCAGGCTTATCAGATACTATTTCCATAACTTCAATTTTGTCGTTGACAATACGGATAATTTTTCCAAAGTTTTTGCCTAGATAATTACCGACTTGAACCCGATGAATCGTGTTATCGCTGGCTTTAATCAAGCCCCATAAATTTGCATTTTTAACCACAGTGCCCACCATTTTTAAACCGTCTAAAGGATAGGCTTCCAGTTCTTCTTTACGGCGCGTGGTATCGGGCTTTATGCCGTTACTTTTATAAACTTCAACCTCTTCTTCTTCAGGCTGTTGCAACGGCTGAAAAGGGTCTCGCAAACCTTCGGGTTTAAAAATAAAAGGTTCAACAACTTTAATTTCTGGCAATTGTTCAATAGGGCCTTTAGGTCTGGCTTTCACTTCTGCTATATAACGATCTAAGTCAGAAAAATCGTCATCGCCACAACCTGTTAATAAAATGAGGCACACAATCCAACCCAGTCGCAGTGACGGCGCGGTAATATTCTCTAACATCGGCTATCCTCGCTTCCTGTTGACAGTCTTGGCACCGGGCTTAACACTCATATCATTACTGCCTTCGTTATAGGTTTTTACCGTAGCGTTCATCAGGATAATATTGTCTTTGCCCTCTTTACCGCCTTTACCTTGAGGCATCATATTGACATCATGAACCGTGACAATACGCGGTAACGATGCCAAGCCACTGACAAATAAACCCAGCTCTTCATATTTTCCAGTCACTTGAATATTAATGGGCAACTCTGAATAAAACTCTTGCCTCACCGGCCCGCTTGGCTTAAATAATTTAAATTCCAAGCCACTGGCCAAGCCGGTTTGTGAAATGTCGATTAACAAACTGGCCACCTCTTCTTCGGTCGGCATTTGCCTAACCATAACCTCCAAAGAGGATTCAATATCGCTAAGCTGTTTTTGATAATCCTTGAGATTAACGGCTTTTTTCTGTTTTAATTCAAAAGTAGCCTTTAATTCTTGCTCTTTTTTCTTGACGACATCAAGGCTGTCTAACTGATCCAGGGTATCCCAATAGATACCTCCCAGCGCCACCACGGCACACAGAATTAATGTGGCTGCGACCTTAACTGGAAATGGCCATGTTCCAGCCGCATTGATATCCCAATTTATTTCCGATAGGTTCATTTGCCACCCTCAGTTTTAGTCTTGTTTGCGCCTAAAATCGCATGCAATACAAAATCACTTAATTGTTCGCCGTTTTCGGCCTTGGGCACTTGTATAACATCCAGCCTTGGCGCATCTAGCCACGGCGATACATCAATAGCCCGCATAAACGCAGAAACCCGGGCATTAGATTGTGACTTACCTTCAAAAATTAACGATGAACCCACTTGACTAAACTTGCTCAAAAACACACCATCTGGAGTTGCCTTAGGAATTTCATCAAATAAATGCACAATTTCCGGACGACTCGCCTGGAGCTTATGGATCAAATCTATCTTTGCCAGCAACTTGCTCTTTTTTTCTTCAATGGTTCTGATTTCAACAATTTTTTTCTCAAGCCAAACGGTTTCGTTTTCCAATAACTTATTTCTTTGTATCTGGTAAGCTTTTAGGCTTTCGATATAGCTATGAACGGCTCCCATAACAATTAATGTGAGTAGAGCCGCCAAACCCATTGAAGTAAAAAAATCCTTTTTTCGCTTCTTCCGTAACTCGTCGCGCCAGGGCAGTAAATTGATTTTTGCCATCAGTCAAAACTCCTTAATGCTAATCCACAGGCCAGCATCATCGCCGGTGCATCATTACTCAAGGTTTGCGGCTTTACTTTAGAAGACAAGGTCATATCGATAAACGGATTAGCGATATACGCATTCACCCCTAAACTTTGCGATACCATTTTTTCAATACCGGGTATAGCCGCACAACCTCCCGATAAAATAATGCTATCTATATTTTTATTGGCACTTGACGAAACAAAAAACTGTAACGAGCGTGCAATTTGCTGAACAACCGCACGTTTAAACGGCTCCAGAACATCAACAATATAATTGTCCGGCAAGCCGCCATGTTTTTTGGCCAAACCGGCTTCTTCGCAAGATAGCCCATAGCGGCGCTGAATTTCTTCAGTCAATTGTTTGCCACCAAATACTTGTTCACGGGTGTAAACGGTACGGCCTTCATGCAGTACATTTAAGGTAGATAGTGTCGCACCGATATCAGCAATGGCAATAGTTTGCCCTGCCATTGAATTACGCAATTGATCAGCCAGCAAACTAAACGCATTTTCCATAGCAAAAGCTTCCACATCAACAACCCTGGCTTTTAGTCCAGCTTTGCTCAGCGCTTCAACACGGTCATCCACATTGTCTTTTCTAGAAGCCGCTAAGATAACGTTTACCATATCCGGATTTTGTTCATTAATGCCTTGAATCTCAAAATCCAGACTGACCTCATCCAAAGCGTAAGGCACATACTGATCAGCCTCGATCATAATCTGCTCTTCCACTTCGTCATCAGTCAACGCTTTAGGCATAGTGATTATTTTGGTCATGACCGCAGCACCAGAAACAGCAACCGATGCGTATTTCAGTTTTGTTCCCGACTGTTTGACCGCCACTTTTATAGCATCAGCAATCACATCGGTGCTCACCATGTTTTTATCAACAATCGCCGATTGCAACAAGGGGGCAACTGCATAGCTTTCAACTTTATAACGGGTGCCGGATTTACTTAGCTCCAGTAACTTTACAGCTACCGTACTGATATCAAGCCCAAGTACTGCCCCCTGCTTACGTCCAAACCACTTCATGCGATACCCTTAAAACGTGATAATTAATTGGCTAATGTGGAAAGATAGTCTTAAATTCGTATCAAAACAGTAATAAAAATTAGCAATCCAAAGTATAGTTGCGTTTTTTATTTTAAAAGTAAAAATCTTCAATTTATTTGTTTGTTACTCATGTTGCTCTATACTGCCTTTCAAACCAGATAAGTAAGTGTTTGTCCTGATAATAAATATTTTTTATTATTGACTGAATTTACGCGGCAAGCTTACGGGTTTTTAATTGTCTAAACTTACCCCGCAAGCCTTAGCGTAAAAAGCACCCTATTCCTGACAACGTAAATATCAATGGAAAAACCTGTGGCACTAAAACTACTCAGCGGAAGCCCTTTTAAATCAATTGCTAAATTATTAACCGTCGGTATCTTTTTAGCAGGAATTGCTGGCTACCAGTTTTACATGCGCCTACTGCATGAGTTGCCCGACACCGCAACCTTACAGAACGTTGAATACCAAACTCCTCTCAATATTTACAGTAAAGAAAAATTACTCATCGCGCAGTTTGGCGGCAACAAACGTATTCCGCTGAAAATAGAAGAAGTCCCAAAACAACTGATTAATGCCTTTCTGGCTTCTGAAGATGATAACTTTTATCAACATCCTGGCGTAGACTACAAAGGGCTGGTACGCGCAGTTCTCCAGCTAGTACTAACGGGCAAAAAAAGCCAGGGCGGTAGCACCATTACCATGCAGGTTACCCGTAACTTCTTTCTAAGCAACGAAAAAACCTATACCCGAAAATTAAAAGAAATTATTCTGGCATTAAAGCTGGAGCGGGAATATTCAAAAAATAAAATCCTTGAGCTGTATCTCAACCAAATCTATATGGGGCACAGTGCTTACGGTGTGGTGGCAGCTACCCAGACTTATTATGGCAAGCCGCTCAACAAATTGTCTCTTGCCGAACACGCCATGATTGCCGGCCTACCGAAAGCACCCTCCGCCTACAATCCCATTACTAACGAAAAACGGGCGATTATAAGACGTAATTATGTGTTGCACCGCATGCTTGAGCTCATGATGATTACGGAAGATCAATACAAACAAGCCATTAAGCAACCGTCCACTGCCAAATTACAATACACCTCATCGGAAGTTTCAGCACCTTTTGTGGCAGAAATGGTAAGACAACAACTGTTTGAACAATATGGTGAAGGTGCTTATACCTCTGGCATGAATGTCTACACCACCATCAGCGCCTCTTTGCAAAAAACCGCCAACCAAGCCTTACAACATACCTTGCATAGTTATGACGAACGGCATGGCAACAAACCATCGCCACCGTCGGCTGCGGATAAAAGCACCAAATTCGCCGATCTTCCCATAGTGGGTGACACTTACCCCGTTACGATTGTAAGCTTAACTAATCAAAAAGCTACCGCTAGATTACAAAATGATTCCGTTATTGATGTGGCATGGAAAAACAGCCGAAGTGCTAATACACTGAGAAAAAATCTGAAAGTAGGTGAAATCACACGCGTACGCAAACTCAAGAATGACCACTGGGCCTTAACGCAAATTCCAAAAGTACAGGGCGCATTTGTCGCTTTAGATCCCGAAAATGGCGCTATTTTAGCGTTAGTCGGTGGCTTTGATTTTACCCGCAATAAATATAATCGCGCGACTCAAGCCAAGAGACAGCCAGGCTCTGGCTTCAAACCCGTTATTTATACGGCTGCGCTTGAACACGGCTACTCTCCCGCGAGCTTAATTAACGATGCGCCCATTGTGGTTAGAGATGCAAGCCAGGAAAATGATTGGCGGCCTGAAAATTACAGCAAACGTTTTTACGGCATGACCAGCATCAGAAAAGCCATCACCTATTCCAGAAATATTGTTTCTATACGCTTACTCAAGGAAATGGGCATTGATGCAGGCATTAAAACAGGATTGCGTTTCGGTTTTACAAAAGAGCAATTACCCAGAGGGTTATCGTTGGCATTAGGCAGTGGCCATGCCTCGCCGTTACAAATGGCCCGGTTTTTTGCCACCTTTGCCAATGGTGGTTTTCTTGTTGTCCCTTACTTTATAGAACACATCGAATCCAGTGATGGCAAAATTATTTTTAAAGCTAAACCAAAAATACCCTGCCCAACGTGCTCTGCAAAACAAAAATTAAAACCTACCCAAGCATCGCGGGTTATTTCCCCACAGATTAATTTTTTAATGAACTCCATGTTGAGAGATGTCGTCCAAAAAGGCACTGCAACGGATGCAAAAGTTTTAGGCAGATCAGATTTGGCTGGAAAGACTGGCACGACCAATGATCAACGCGATGCTTGGTTTAACGGTTTTACACCGTCAATTGCTGCCAGTGCCTGGGTTGGTTTTGATAACTTTACGCCACTTGGCAAACTGGAAACCGGCGGCGTAGCCGCATTGCCCATGTGGGTTGAATTTATGCGCACGGCGCTAAAAGGCACACCCGTCCAGCCGTTTATACCACCTAAAGGTATTATTAAAAAAGGAGGAGAATTTTACCAATCGGACTATTCGCCTAAATTGACAGGACAAATAGCAACCGCATCACAATCAAAACCAGTAAAAGCTGTTAAGAAAACCACAGCCACGCGTAAAAAATCAACATCATCATCGCCCAATAGCAATAGTAGCAGGCCATCTGCTGCCAAGCCAGTGGTTGAATCTTTGTTTTAACAAACGAAATTGTTTAAAAGCCGTTAACTACGTAACGTATAAGACACACTTGATTGAGCTTTGGGGAGGTGCGGATTTATCCATATTCATGCTTTATGGGTACACTAAACCACCACCAGCTAAAGCAGGTGGGCCATGCAGGTTACTAAGTAAGCACAGCAAGAGCTAAGGATAGCGCAATAAGCAGTCGTTAGCATCAAAATATAAGAGCATACGCACAAACAAAAGCGTACCTTTGAATAGTGGCATTACTGCGTAATCTACTGATATTTAATAAAATTTATTACTAACAAGACAGGATTTCTTGTCGAATCTCCAGCCCAAAAGAGCTGAATAAAGTGAGGTTATGCTTTGAGTGAGCGTTATCTAATGGGTATTAGATGCTCATAAAGATACTTAGATCCAATCCCGTAAGCACCTTAAAAAAAGATGCCAGAAATTGGATCTAGCCAAATCCAATTACTTTCCGTATTTTTTGCGGAATTTATCAACACGGCCAGCTGTATCAACAACGCGCTGCTTACCAGTATAGAAAGGATGGCAAGAAGAACAAACTTCTATCATCAAGTCTTTGGTTAAAGCAGAGCCAGTTACAAATACATTACCACAGCCACAAGTCACGGTAATTTGTTTATAGTTTGGGTGAATTTCTGGTTTCATATTACTTACCCACAAACGGGCTACACACTTATTGAAGAACCTCGTATAATACGGCTTACCCAATAAAATCGCAACCCCTTTTTTATGCGTATCATTAGTTTAAATGCCAATGGCATTCGCTCAGCTGAACGCAAGGGATTTTTCCCTTGGATGCAACAACAAAATGCCGATGTCATTTGTTTGCAAGAAACTAAAGCGCAGATAAGCCAACTGAGTGAAGATCCATTTTTTCCTAAGAACTATCATTGCTTTTACCATGATGCCGAAAAAAAAGGCTACAGTGGCGTTGCCTTATACTGCAAACAACAACCTGACAATATCATTAATGGCATTGGCCGCTCTGATTTTGATGCAGAAGGTCGTTTTATTGAGGCGCAATTTGGTAATTTAAGCATTATCTCACTGTACTTACCCTCAGGCTCTTCAGGTGAATTACGCCAAAACTTCAAATTTAGCTTTCTGGATTATTTCGCGCTTTTGTTACAGGAACGTGGGCTGAACGATAGAAATTATATTATCTGCGGCGACTGGAATATTGCCCACAAAGCCATTGATTTAAAAAACTGGCGTGGCAATCAAAAAAACTCTGGTTTTCTGCCGGAAGAACGCGCCTGGATGGATACTTTATTTGCAGGAGAGCAGTGGGTTGATGCCTTTAGGGTCGTCAATCAGGAAAGTGAACAGTACACTTGGTGGTCAAATCGAGGACAGGCTTGGGCAAAAAATGTAGGTTGGCGGATTGATTTTCAAATCGTTAGTGCAGCACTTAAGGACAAAATAACTGGAGCCAGCATCTACAAAGACGAACGTTTTTCCGATCACGCCCCGCTTATCCTTGATTACAATTTATAACTGATTAAGATTATTTCTCATTCCACGGCGCAACTTTAAACAACAGCAACATGCCCGGAATTGCCAGCCCAAAACAAATCAGGAAAAACGTTTTCCAGCCCAGCGCTTCCACCATATAGCCAGTAGCGGCATTGGCAAAAGTACGAGGCACCGCCGCCAAACTGGTAAATAAGGCAAATTGCGTGGCAGTGTACAAAGGATGCGTAGTGCGTGCTATAAATGCCACAAAAGCCGAAGTGCCTAAGCCAACACCTAATGCTTCAACACCAATCACCACCGCTAGCCATATCGGATCATGCCCCACTACAGCAAGCCAGGCAAAACCCAGTATAGCGACCATCTGCACTACGCCAAAAATCCACAAGGCACGGTTAATGCCTAAGCGAATCATCCAAATTCCACCCAATAAGCCACCAATCACACTTGGCCACAAACCGGCATTTTTGGCAATCAGGCCGATTTCGGTTTTAGTAAAGCCCAAATCCAGATAAAACGGGGTCGCAAGCGCAGTGGCCATGCTATCGCCAAGCTTGTAAAAAAAGATAAAGGCCAAGATCAATAACGCAGGCTTTAAGCCACGGCTACGAAATTCTTCAAATGGCTCAACCACCGCCGCCCTTAAGGTTTTAGGTGCGCCCTTAAGTTCCGGCTCATTGACAACAAGCGTCATAACAATGCCGGGTAACATAAACAAGGCAGTAATGATATAAACACTAGACCAAGGTAAATGATCGGCTAATACCAAAGACAATGCGCCCGGAATCAGGCTGGCAATTTTATAAGCATTCACATGAATGGCATTACCCAAACCAAGCTCCGCTTCTAACAACAACTCACGGCGATAAGCATCCAGTACAATATCTTGCGATGCACTGAAAAACGCTACAATTAAGGACAGATAAGCAATAGCCCATAAATCCAGCTTGGGATTCAAATAACCATAGGCCGGAATAACCAGCAATAACGCTATTTGAGCAATCAGTAACCAGCCGCGCCGACGCCCTAATGGTGGAATATAACGATCGAATAGCGGCGCCCAAAGAAACTTCCAGGTGAATGGCAATTGAATGAGCGCGAATAAGCCAATCGCCTTTAAATCCACGCCTTCGGTACGTAACCAGGCAGGCACCAAACTTATTAGAATATACAGCGGCAACCCAGAACTAAAGCCCGTGAATATACAAATCAACATGCGCCGGTTAAAAAGCACCTGCTTGATATTCATTTTGTCTGCCATGGAATGCCTCTAAGAACGGGGGAGATGGCACGAAACCACCGTGCTATGCGTAGAAAAATCGACTGACTAAACTTTATGAGTAGAAAAACTAACGCTAAACCCTAATCAGTTCGCATTGAATCGACGGATAAAACAAAATCGGGAACATGAAGTTCCCGATTTTATCCAACAAACAGCTTGACTGACGAGGTCAGTTTTTAAGCAAACCTCTTAACCATTAATCAAATAATGCGTAAGAATACTGGTAGCGTAACCTGCGGCAATCGCAGGTGTCCATTTCAGATGGCTAAAGAAGGTGTATTTGTGGTCAGATTGACCCATTAAAGCAACCCCTGCGGCAGAACCCACAGAAAGTAATGAACCACCGACACCAGCAGTCAATGTCACCAACAACCATTGGTATAAATCCATATCCAGATTCATGTTCAATACCGCAAACATCACCGGAATATTATCAACGATTGCTGAAATCAAACCGACCAGGATGTTGGCTGTTGTTGGCCCTAATGTTTCGTACATCGCGCCAGACAACAATTCCAGATAGCCGATATAACCTAAACCACCTACCGCAAACACAACGCCGAAGAAGAACAATAAAGTGTCCCATTCAGCATGACGGACTTTATTGAAGATATCGAAACCACCTTCGCCGTCGCCTTCAACACGAAATTTTATTTTCAGGAAATAGCCGTAGAACATTAATATAGACAAACCGACCATCATGCCCATAAAAGGCGGCAAATGCAGGACTTGCTTAAAGCTCACCGCAGTCGCAATTGTGCCTAAAAACAACGCACAAATAACAATAGCACCGGGCTTTAACTGTACAGCGTCTTCACTAGAGGCTTTAGGTTGCTCATCAGGCACTGCAAAATACATCACCGCCGCTGGCACCGCGTAGTTCACTAAAGACGGTACAAATAATTTAAAGAAATCGAAGAACTCAGCATATTCCGCTTGCCATACCATCAGCGTGGTAATGTCACCAAACGGACAGAATGCACCACCGGCATTGGCTGCAACCACTAGGTTAACAAAACCGATACTGACAAACTTCGCGTTATCAGAACCCACCGCCAACACCACCGCACCCACTAACAACGCCGCTGTGAGGTTATCAGCAACCGCTGATAAAAAGAACGTGATGACACCAGTAATTAAAAATAATTTACGGTAACCAAACTGTCTTCTAACTAGCCAGGAACGCAAGGCTTCAAAGACATTACGCTCAGACATGGAGTTGATGTACGTCATCGCCACCAGCAAGAACAGCATCAGTTCTGCATATTCTTTCAGGTTGTATTCAAACGCTTTGTGCATGTCTTCGGCAGAAACACCGGCTTGCGCTGCCAACACTGCCGCATGCGCCCAAATAATACCTGCCGCCAAAATAACCGGCTTGGATTTACGCAAATGCGTAAATTCTTCGGTCATAACAAAACCATAAGCAATGATAAAAATTAAGACCGAATAAATACCACGCTGCGTTCCAGTCAAACCAAGGCTCTCAAACTCACCGGCCATCGCAATTTCCGGCAATAACAAAACAAACAACAAAACGAATAACGATCGCACCACTTTCCCCTCTTAAACTTTTAGAATTATATAAACCCAAAACCACGCGTTAACCGCTGATTCTATCATTATAGAATAAATTTTGTCATTTTATGCCGTGCGGTATATCATGACTCGTTGTTATTAAATGAACTTAAACAGCCTCCCTGTAAAGCTAATCATGTATCAATACAACGAAATTGACCAAAAAATTGTAGACGAGCGCGTCGCGCAGTTTAGAAAACAGACCCAACGTTTTTTAAGCGGCGAACTATCCGCCGATGAATTCCGCCCATTGCGCCTTAGAAATGGCCTCTATTTACAGATCCATGCGCCGATGTTGCGTGTCGCAGGACCGTATGGATTATTAAACTCCAGGCAAGTACGTAAACTGGCGCATATTGCCCGCAAATACGATAAGGGTTACTGCCATTTCACCACGCGGCAAAACATCCAATACAACTGGCCTAAGCTTGAAGAAGTGCCGGATATACTGGAAGAATTGGCCAGTGTGCAAATGCACGCCATTCAAACCAGTGGCGCGTGTATGCGCAACACCACCTCCGACCATCTGGCTGGCGTGTGCGTGGATGAAATTGAAGACCCGCGCCCGTACTGCGAAATTATCCGCCAGTGGACGACCTTGCACCCAGAGTTTGACTACTTGCCGCGCAAGTTTAAGATTGCCGTCAGCGGCTCACAACGTGATCGTGCCGCCACCCAATTCCACGACATCGGTATCCATATCGTTAAAAACGAGGCGGGTGACGTTGGTTTTAAAATACTGGTCGGCGGCGGTTTAGGCCGTACACCGGTGATTGGCCAAGTGATTAAACCGTATCTGGAACAAGAACATTTACTCTCGTATCTTGAAGCCATCCTGCGCATTTACAACCTGTTTGGCCGTCGGGACAATAAGTACAAGGCGCGGATTAAAATTTTGGTCAGGGAAACTGGGCTAGAACAGTTTAACGACATGGTGGAAGCCGAATGGCTACGCATTAAAGACGGCATGGAACTGAGTGCTGAACGGGTAGCCGCGGTAAAAGCCCATTTTACACCGCCACCTTATGAAGCCAATGCCGACCAAAACACCGGCTTTGCTGAGCAACTGGCTAACGATAAAGCTTTTGCCACCTGGCATAAATACAATAGCGCGCCGCATAAAGTGGCGGGCTACCAAGCGGTGTATTTATCGTTAAAAGCACCGGACACACCGCCGGGCGATATGACTGACCAACAACTCGATGCGGTGGCTGATCTTGCCGACCAATACAGCTTTGGCGAAATCAGGGTCACCCACCGGCAAAATCTGGTGTTTTCTGATGTTAAACAAGGCGACTTGTTTGCGCTGTGGCAACAACTGGACAGCTTAAAACTGGCCACGCCCAATATCGGCACGGCCACCGACATGATCTGTTGCCCAGGCCTGGATTTTTGTTCTTTAGCTAATGCAGGCTCTATCGGTGTTGCCAAAGAAATCAATGAAGCGCTGGATGACATGGATTATTTGCATGACATCGGCGAATTGAAAATCAATATGTCCGGCTGTATGAACGGCTGTGCGCACCAAAGTGTCGGCCATATCGGCATCTTGGGTGTGGATAAAAAAGGCGTGGAATGGTATCAAATTACCTTGGGTGGCTCGTCTGAAAATGAAGCAGCCATTGGTGAGCGTTTAGGGCCTGCGGTAGCAAAAGATCAGGTTACCAACACCATCACCACTATTTTGGATGTTTACGTTAAGCAACGCTTGGAAGATGAACCGTTTTTAGACATGGTCAACCGCGTAGGCATTACACCTTTTAAGGATCGGGTTTATGCAACTCATTAAAGACAATAAGATTATTGATAACAGCTGGCACTATGTTGCCGAAGACAGCACACCCAGTGCCGGTGACATCACCGTATCTTTGCCACGTTGGGAAGCTGAAAAGGCGCAGCTGTTAAATCATACCGGCAAACTGGGCGTACGCTTAGTGCCTGGCGATGCGTTGGATACACTGGCAGCGGATTTGGAAAATATTCAACTGATTGAACTGGATTTTCCAGATCTTGCAGATGGCCGCTTGTTTTCTTTAGCCTGGATGCTGCGCAGCCGCTATGGCTATCAAGGGGAACTGAGAGCCACCGGTAGCTATGTAGCCGAACAGGTATTTTATTTATCACGCGTGGGTGTTAATGCCTTTGTTCCGCAAAAACCAGACGATTTACCCGCAATTTTGTCATGCTTAAATGACTTCAGCGCCCACTATCAGGCTTCGATTAATTAGCCGAAGCCTTAAGCCAGCAAAGTATCTTCAGGGTACTTTGATGGCTGAGCCGCGTAAACGCTAGCACATCAAAGTGCCAAAGCGGGTTTCCGCCCACACTAAACCAACCTTAAACTTGAGGCTTGGCATTCCCAAAGCTTGGCCAGTAAACTTGAATAGCTATTCAGTGCATCTTTAATCGAAATAATATCAAAGCAATCAATGTATAAATTTAATTGCGCGGCATAATTCACTACTAAAGCAAACTGATACTGCTGCCCGATAGCAAAAATGTGTTCCGCAAACCGAGTTACGTCAGAAATGTTGTTATTTTTAGCGCAGCGGGAGCATTCCAAGCTTAATTCCTCCAGCTTTTCCAATACCTCAGGCAAACAGGCTTTTTCTTGCGAGGATAACGTTATTGTTTTATCGACAGCCAATACCGTTTCTTGGCTATCAAACAATAAAAAACGTAAAAGCTCAGCCATCAATTCACTTTTTAACACCGGCTTACGCAAATAACCATCAAAATTTTCGCTTCTTAACCGCTCAAATTGATCCACCATAACTGATGCAGTTAATGCCACAATGGGCACTGATGAAAATGACTTGATCGTCTCTGCGGCTTGATAACCATCCATAACCGGCATTCTAATATCCATTAAAATTAAATCGATTTTTTTGCGCCGCGCTAGCAGCACAGCTTCAAGACCATTGTCTGCTTCTAAAGTAACCAGGCCCGTTTCCGAAAAATTTTCTTTTAACAAGCGTCTATTATGGGCAACATCATCAACAATCAAAATAACCGCAGGATAAAAACGAATTTTATTGTACGGCAAACTGGGTAAATTATTCGGGACTATCGCTTCAGAAGAAATGCCAACGTCATATAAATTAACGGTAAATGTTGAACCCTTCCCTACCTTACTTATCAAGGATATTTCGCCGCCCATCATTTCCGTCAAGGCTTTACTGATTGATAAACCTAACCCAGTGCCACCATATTTACGCACATCCTGGCCTTGAGACTGCTCAAACTCCTGAAAAATAACGCATTGCTGATCGTCTGATATACCCACACCGGTATCTTCCACCGTTACGCAAAAATCAAGCTGGTCACTGCGTTGATTGTCACAGCTCACTTTAACGCGCACATATCCCGACTCGGTAAATTTAATGGCATTGGCAATCAGATTGAAAAAAATCTGCCGTAACCGGGTAGCATCCAATAATAAATTTTCGGGTAATCTAGGATCGATATCCAAAATAAAATCGAGCTTTTTTTCACGTACGCCCATCATGAAAATATTACCTAAATCGGTAAATAAAGCATGCGGATTGCAGGGTTTTTTCTCGATATTCATTTTCCCGGCTTCAATTTTGGACAGGTCGAGAATATCATTTACCAAGGCTAATAAATTAAGCCCAGCCGATTGGATGGTTTGTACAAAGGACTTAAGTTTATGCTCCTTAATTTGTTCATTTAATAATTCAGTAAAGCCAATAATGGCATTCATAGGCGTACGAATTTCATGGCTCATGCTGGACAAAAATTCAGACTTTGCCCGATTGGCTTGCTCTGCCTGCTCCTTGGCTTTTTCCAGAGCGCTCTCTATTTTTTTTCGTTCGGTAATATCCCAATTTACGCCAGTTATCCTAATGCCTTGGTTATTGTCCATTACCAATCTGGCGCCACTGTAGATGGTGCGGATGCCGCCATCTGCCTGCACAATACGATATTCAATATGGTCTTGCCCACCTTGTTTTTGCATTTTTGCAATAGATTGATAGACCAGTGAATGATCATCCGGGTGAACTTTACTTAACCATTCTTCAAATAAAACCTGGGGTTTTTTAACAAGCCCAACAATATCAAACATTTTATCGTCAAAAATAAAGGACGGCTGTTCATCCCACTTCAACTCCCATACCCCCAGAGAGATTGCTTCCGCAGCTAAAGCAAAACGTTCATTCAATAACACCACTTCTTGTTCGCTCTTTTTACGGCGGCTAATTTCATTGGTCAATCGGCGTATCCAGTAAAAAATAAGTGCCAAAATCACCAAAAAACACGCCACAATTTGCGCGATTAATACATAGTTTACTTTTTCGATAAATCTATCTTTACCCCAGGCATCGCGGATTTTTTGTTTTTCACTTTGGCTAATGGTATGCAGGGCCCGGTTAAATAAAGGCACCAAAGGCGCAAACTCTTGGGTCATGCCAAAACCCAGCTCTGTCTTAAAGTCGGTTTTACCCACAATACGCACATTGTTAATGCCTAATTCAGCCATATCGTAACTGGCTTGGGCCAACGTACAGAACAACGCATCATATTGGCCTGTAGAGACGGCAGTTAAGCCATCCGGCACATTATTAACCCGTTCAAACTTTACGGGAGTATACGATACGTTACTGTAATCTTTTACAACCGCTAATTTAAGCTGTTTGATTTGCTCGATACTGTCTACATAATCCGCATCCGAGCGCATTACAATAACAATAGGGCTAGTAATATAAGAGTCTGTAAAGGTCAACTGTGGCATGGTGTTATCAATCGTTTTTGACAACACATCAATTTCGCCCTTCTGCAATTTTTCTAAAGATTCCCGCCAAGATTGTGTCGGTACGATAACGATTTTGATGCCTAACATTTGTCCAATCAACTTCAGGTGCTCGGCAACGATACCCACATAATGACCTTGATTATCAAAAGCCTCGTAAGGCAACCAGTTAGGATCGCCTGCAAAACGCACGACCGGATGCTGTTCCAGCCATTTTTTTTCACGCTTGCTCACAATAACAGACGGCACGGCGGTATTGCGTCTATTCAGTATGTCATTTTTGCTGTGCAGATCTCTTGTCTCAGGTATGGCATTTAACAATTTTTGAAACATAGCGGCTAGCATGGGTTGCTCATGTCGTAACTCATTGCTGAGTAATTGCAACTCCTTTTCCGCCAACTCCTTAACAGAAATAAACTGCGCTAAAACGCTTTTCTTTATCAGATAATGCGTTTTAATAACCGTATCAATAAACTGTTGGGCTATATTTTGCACTGAAATTAATGTGTGAGTAACCGTCACTTCAAATTTTTTCAGCTCTGGATAGCGGATTTTTTTAGTCTCATAATACGGCAACCACGCCGTCTTTATTTCAGTCGTTACATTACCTAAAGCATTGACTAATATACTTTGGGGCACAAATAAACAACGCAATAAAGGCTTACACGTTTTAAGATAGGCTTCGAGCTTAGTCGGTTTTTTATCCGGATTAATCCGCGCTTCTGTAGAATTACGTTTGGCAGGTATTTTTACAGCGCGCTTACGGGGCGTATCGCTTGTGGGATCATTTTGTTGCTGGCTTTCATCATCGAAAAACGCTGAAACTTCTTTTGTGTCATTGTTAACAGGCCACTGTAATGCAGTGTGGGCTTGGCCATCAGTCGACGCTATAACATCACTGCAAACCGGACTAACAAACACCGCAGCAACAAGAAATATTAAAATAAGCTTAAAAAACAGCGACAAGGACGGATTTAGCAAAATATCTGTAACCTTCAAACCAAGGTAGTCAATTAACCGATTAACTGACTAAAAAATAACAATATTTTGATCATAGCTGATTAAATATTCATTAGGGATTAACAATAGTAATAAATTCATCTAGATGTTCTATAAAAATATCAACTAAATCAGGATCAAATTGTGCTCCACGACGTTCCTTAATGTATTGCACCACATCATCCATAAGCCAAGCCTGCTTGTAGCGCCGAGAATGCGTTAATGCATCAAACACGTCCGCCAAGGCAATAATACGACCATAAATATGAATATCTTCACCTTTTAAACCACGAGGATAGCCTTTACCGTTCCATTTTTCATGATGCTCATGCGCAATAATAGCGGCCGCCTTTATTAATTTTCGATCAGAATACCGCAGCAATTCAAAACCATTGCCCGCATGTTTTTTCATGATTTCAAAATCTTCTTCGCTATAGCGACCCGGCTTATTCAAAATTTCAGCAGGCACTGTCAATTTGCCAATATCGTGCATAGGCGCGGCATGATACAAAATCTCAATATCATCATCGGTCATGCTTTTATGGTATTTTGCCAGCAAAGCTGCAATTTCCGAGACGCGTTTGATATGCTTACCGGTCTCATCGGATGTTGATTCCATCAACTCAGTAAGAATATAAATCATTTCTTTCTGATTATCTTCTAACTCGGTCAACAATCTGAGTTTTTCATATTTTGCTTTAGTCTTCAGCAAAATATTGTGATATTTCAATAACTCTTTAGCCTGGTAAAGTTCGATATGCGTTTTTACCCGCGCCAGCAACTCATTTGCATAAAAAGGCTTGGTAATATAATCAACAGCACCGTTTATAAAACCTTTTGATATAGAATCAACATCGGTTTTTGCTGTTAAGAAAATAATTGGGATATCCTTGGTATGAGAATTAGCCTTAATTTTCTGGCACGTTTCAAAACCGTCTATACCCGGCATCATGATATCAAGCAATATCAACTGAAACTGTTCCGGCTCGTCTCTAAGCAACTCCAGAGCTTCAGTGCCACTGTTGGCAAATGAAAAATCGTAGTTATCTTCCTTGAGGATATTCATCGCAATACGAATATTATCGACCACATCATCAACAATCAGGATTCGATCGTTTTTAATCATTAACAATATCTACCTTTAGTGATGTGAGTGACTTACACTGTAAGACACCGTATTTAGATTTTTAGAACAATTACAAGGTAATTCAAGGCTTGTCAGTATAAGGATGCTCCGCTCTAACACCATTATCAGGCTGAAGAACGTCACATCGTGTGCATATCTAGCATCACAAAACCCTGAAATGATATTTTAGATTGCCAAACATTACAGACTCATAGCGCAGACCGGCAGATAAGTATCCGCACCTGTAGCAATAAACAAGCATTTGACCCTGAAAAAATATTACCTAAAGTTGCTATTGCAATAGATGACAGTCACAACATCACTTACACATGCACAATGTTTTAAGCATCTCATAACGCTGTTTTATCTGTCAAGCTGTAAAAATTACGGATTGTCTGTAAACATCTAGAGCACATTATTTGTGGTTTTTTTTGACACCTAAACCGGTGCCTTTCGTTGTCATTTACAGCGCGGACATATCCATAATTACATAACGCAACAGCGGCTGAAACAATACCGTTATTTGCAGTTTTTAGGCGATAATCGTTATCGCAAAAATTAACGCAACCCTTAAACTACGATTTAGTGGCATGAAAACGACAATTTTTAATAAATACTCCTTTAATTTACTGGGCCTTGTGGTGTTAATGCTAACTACCGTTAGCTGTGTAAAGTCCAAAGACATCCAAAAATTAAGTGGCAATGCTCAAGGCACAACTTATCACATCAGTTTTTGGAGCCCCAAAAAAATTGATCTGAAGGCGACGGCTAAAAATATTGAAGTTGAATTCGCTCGCATTGACAAACAATTATCCAATTACAGGCCCGATTCCGCTATTGAGCAATTTAACGCTATGCTCAGCGACCAGCCCCAAACCGTAGATACCGAAATTGTCAGTTTAATTGAACAAGCTCGAGCGGTGAGTATTGCCAGTAATGGCTGTTACGACCTGACCATTAAGCCGTTATTCGAATTATGGGGTTTCACTAAAGAAGCATTATCTCCACCGACTGAGGCGACGATTAAAGCGGCTATGAACAACGTTGGCCTTGGGCAGTTAGAACATCTGGATGCCAATCATTTACGCAAGCACAATCCCGATTTAAAAGTCGATTTGTCTTCCATTGGTCAAGGTTATAGCGTTAGCCGCATTACCAGCTTATTGGAACAACAAGGCATTAAAGATTATATGGTAGAAATAGGCGGCGAATTACAGACGCGCGGACAAAAGCCGGAGGGGCAACCTTGGCGTATTGCCCTGGAAAAGCCATTATCGGGTGAGCGCACTTTGCATAAAATCATTACCATCCAGCGCACCACACCCCTAGCCATTATGACTTCTGGCACGTATCGGCATTATTTTGATGTTGACGGTAAACGTTACAGTCACATTCTGGATGCGCGCACCGGCAAACCTGTTACCCACACCACCGTATCAGTATCCGTACTGCACACCGACCCAACATTGGCAGATGCGTGGTCTACAGCCTTATTGTGCCTTGGCAAAGATGAAGGCATAAAAGCAGCCAATAAAGCAGGCATTGCCGCGTTATTCATTGAACAACAAGGCGAAGAATTTAATGAATTTTCTAGTGATGGCTTGGCCAAACTGGAGCAGGTTTCAATCAAATAGCCCTTACACCCCGCCAGCTAAATACGATAAACAGGATGGAGAGATGCTGAAACCATCCTGCGCTCCATTTTGCAACTTGATTGTCCCATAACCCTAATGAAAACCTATGATCAGCCGTTACAAAACCATAACGGCTGGTATATCAATCGGCATTTATGATAATGCGCCGACCTTATGCTCAACAAATCTCACTAATGCGCCTACCGTCTCAAAAACTGCGGCATCAATCTCATCATCTTCGACAATAAAACCGTAGTGTTCTTCAAGTGCAGTCAATATAGAAACAACCGCCATAGAATCCATTTCAGGAATAGCGCCTAACAATGGCGAGTCCATCGTCAAATGATCAATAGTATCGGGAGATTGCAAAACTGAACTTAAAACATTTTTAACATCATCAAACACGGGCTCAATATCCTGGAAAATTAAAAGTAGATGACGACACTATCCATTACTTTGAAAAATATTGTCAATATTTTAATTTAGTCTCTGTAAGCGTTCTAAAGGATATTAAGCAAAATCGCACACTAAACCAACCATACTGCACCAGTACCCGTCCCTGTAACACTCAATCCATTCACAGTATCACCTACCAATTCTACCAAAGTATCGTGACTGCCATTTTCTTGAAAAACATAAGCGTTGTCTTCTGCATTAAATACAACGGTATCCCCAGCACTGGTGATATTGGCTTGCAGGTAATCAACAACACTATTGAAATCAGCTTTAGTAATGACCATAGCGCCGGTATAGTTATCACTGTTATCAAAGCTAATCAAACCATTAGTAACATGATGACTTTGAATCAGACCTGCATCTTTGCCATCTGCTTGCATCACGTCAGCTGCAATATGCTTACTGAACAAATCTAATTTATCAACACCGATAATAGATGCGCTGCCAGCACCTAGTTTGAAAGCATGCACTTCGTCAAAGCCATTAACTGGGCTATCCCCAGTGGCAATGCGTACGGTATCAGTAGCGGCGACCGTTTCAGTCAAATCGTAACTATCTTTACCCAAACCGCCGACCACTATATCCCGGCCTTCACCGCCACCAAGAATGTCATTACCCTTACCACCCAACAAAGTATCGTTACCGCCTAAGCCCAGCAACGTATCATTACCCGATAAGCCAGACAAGTTATCGTTGCTGTTAACGTCAATAAGATCGCCGACAAGTTTATCGTTAGCGGCACTGCCTTTAAGATTCAAATCATCACTAACCGAAGCAACAGCAATCGTCATTTTGTAGGCTGCGTTTGAAAATTCCATGCCATCGCTCACTTTAAAAGTAAATTTAGCGTAATCATGGCCATGCGCGTTTGCGGCGGGAACAAAGGTCAAATCGCCATGATTTAATGTGGATGCGTTAATGATTTGGCCATCTTTAACAGGCATATTATTGAACTTAAGTACGCCATTTTTAGGAAGACTGGAAATTTGTATTTCCTGCAAACTATCACCTGCATTGCTATCTCTAAAACCAAACGAACCTACCTTAAAGGTGTAAACGTGGTCTTCTTGCAAACTGATCTTTTGGGCATTTGCGGTAGGAGCGGCATTTGCTAAATAATGACCTTTACCCGCCAGACCATCGCCACCATACATCCATTTTAACGCGGCTAAATCATACGGTTGAAAGGTGGCTTTAGGAGCGCCCAGTGCATAGTAAGACATGAGGGTATTTTTAGTATTGTCCTGAGTTGCAGGCAATGTGTAGAGGCCTTCAAAAGAATGTTTTAAGCCCAAACCATGCCCTACTTCATGCAATAAGGTTTCGTAGCCTCCAGTGCCAATATTGGGTTTATTATTTTCGTAGGCAAATTCTGCATTATCGAGATAAATATACGCATCGGCTTGGTAGCTAACAACGGTATTATTATTGTTATACGAATAAGAGTATGCAGCTTGGCATAAACCGGCTACCGAGTTTCCAGGAAGATTGCTGGTGGCAAAATGGAAATCAGCGGCATTGCCATTGGTGGTTTCAACAAAATGGATACCGGTAATTTTGGCGGCGTAATCCATTATGCTGCGGGCGGCAATCATCTGCGCTGCATTAAAACTACCTAACGGCGCAGGTGCGGAACTGGATATTCCTGATTGGATACTAAAGCTATAGTATAAGGTGTTATGCGCAGGCAAAACAAAATTCCAGTTCGCTCCTGTATCTAACAACGCATCAATTTTAATATCTCCCGAATATTGCGTCACACCCAGCTCTGACACGCTAATGGGTCTTAATTTATAAGTGCTTTCTTGCGTTATTGTCGTCATAGCGTACCTGCCATTCATATTAACCAATTAAGGGTTTTGAATTTCATGGCTTATTTTTTGGTTCCCTAAAGAGTTTCCTAAAAAATTGCTTAGCTAATGACTTTTCAAAACCTCGGACAATATAAATAAAGCAGCAATCATGCCAATAAATAACACACTGTTATTACAAGCAAAAAAACATACGCACAGGAATATATCAAAAAATCGTCAAGTTTCTATGACAATTTTTTACCGATCACACCATTAAGTGTCGATAAGATTGGGGGCGCAGCACAGGGCACATATCGACAAATATGTAATCACAAGACGGCAAGACGGCCGTTAAAATGACTAAATAAAACTTGAGGGAACTCACAGCACGAAATCAACTTGCCTGTTAGCACTACACTACGAGCGCTCATTCAGTCCCCCTCTTTGAAAAAGGGGGGGGGTGAACGCATACAAAAATTTAATCAGGATAAAAGCTTTCATCTATAAGCTGCGCTAATTCCCACGGGCAACTTTCAGGAAAAATACTTTTGCTGATTTTGGTTTCTTTAGCCGCTTTGATAACGGCGAGTTTATAAGCGTCTATTAACAGATCATTTAAGACGGATTTTAAGCCTGGATTATCTTTTAAGGCCTTACTGAATTGAATGCGTTGTTCATCAATCGACAATTGCCAACTTCTTCCGCGCCTTACTTCTTGATATTGCCATTTTAAAAGATGCAATAGCAAAATAGTCAACCGGCTTTCAAGCTCTCGCTTTTCGCTGCGTCCCATTGTTTCTATTTCCTCAATTAAATTGGCGATATCCAAATCTTTAAATCGGCCATTGCGTAATAATTCGGCTTGCTCAATCGTCCAACTGTAAAAATCTTTTTCGTAGTTAATCATTTTTGCCCCTACTTACACAATAACGCGCTTGCAGATGAATTATTCACATCTCACGCAGCATTCAATGACCGTACTGCAAGAATATCTGTATGAGTAATAAGACGAACATCCGCTATGTTTAATGTAACAAGCGCTTGAGTTTTGCCCGAACCTGTCACAAACTCTATTTCCAAGCCATCAGGTTCGTACAGCTCTACCACTGCCCCCATATCACCTACACATAAGCCTTTATTCGGAATATCTGCTTTCAGAATCACTGTATCAAAAAGTTTTATATTCATTTTCAATCTCCTGGATAGGCCGTAATAAACCGTGGAATATTCTCGTCATTAAGTAGCATCCATGCCGTCACGAGCAGAACAGTTCGGTCAGATGGTGATGATATATAGCCTCTAACCTCAAATTTTTGGCCATATTTTGTGTGTTCTTTTGCTGTTGCCTCGTTATCAAGAATAATCCTGATATCTGCTTCCAATCGCTCCCAGTTGTCACTTGTATATCCAAGTGTTCGAAAGTACGCCGCTTTAAATTTACCTACAGGATGCGACGGCGATAACAAATAATCACGTAACTTTTCTGGTGGTATGATGGCTTTGTCAATATTGGGTAACATCATGTTCCATTGTTGCAGCTAAAAAATAGTGGTGCAAACTTGCTTATTACGACGACACTTGGTGGTTGAACTTACTATACGTTGAAGATACTTAACCAAGATCAAATCCCCGATACCCCGAGGTAATCGGAAAACGCCGATCCCGTCCAAACGCTCTCGGTGTAATTCTGATCCCTGGCGGTGATTGACGGCGCTTATATTCATTCCTGTCCACCAAATTAATCGCCCTGGCAACATGATCCGCTCTAAAGCCAGCGGCAATAATTTCTTCAGCCGATTGATCCAGTTCCACATAACGTTCCAGTATCGGATCAAGCATGTCATACGGCGGCAAGGAATCCTCGTCTTTTTGGTCGGGTGCTAACTCGGCAGATGGCGGACGCACCAGCACCCGCTCCGGTATCACCGGCGATACGCTGTTACGGTAGCGTGACAATTGATACACCAACAACTTGGGCACGTCTTTAATGGGCGCAAAACCACCGGCCATATCGCCGTATAAAGTTGCATAACCCACGCTCATCTCGCTTTTGTTACCTGTAGTTAGTAACAATTTTCCCTGTTTGTTGGACATGGCCATTAAAATCACCCCACGACACCGCGCCTGAATATTTTCCTCAGTGGTATCACGGCCGCTACCCGCAAACACCTCTGCCAACATGCCGGTGAACGCAGTTACCGCTGGTTCTATAGGGATAACATGGTATTTAACCCCTAGCGCATCCGCTTGTAATACCGCATCTTCGTTGCTCATATCTTGGGTATAACGCGATGGCATTAACACGGCTTCCACCTTGTCTGTACCCAAGGCATCGACTGCCAATGCCAATACCAGCGCCGAATCCACGCCACCCGACAAACCTAAGATAGCGCCCTGGAAGCCGTTTTTCCGTACATAATCCCTCACTCCCAACACCAAGGCGTTATAGTCGCTGGAAATTTTGGTATACGGCGCTGCTAACGTAGTTTTTAATGGCTGATTACCTTCAAACTCCACCACGCTGATTTGCTCGGTAAACTCGGCGGCTCTAAAAACCACTTCTCCATATTCATCCATAACAAACGATGCGCCATCAAATATCAGCTCATCTTGCCCACCCACCTGATTGACATAGACCAGTGGAATTCCCACGGCTTTAATTTGCTCGCCAATAATTTTTTCACGTTGGTAGATTTTTCCGGAATGAAATGGCGAGGCATTCAGGGTTAACAATAGCTCGGCACCGGCCTGCTTGTTGGCAGCAATAATGCCACTTTGCCAGACATCTTCGCACAGCGTTAAACCAATAAACAGGCCATTAAACTCAAATACACACGGCTGGTTACCTGCGACAAAATAACGCTGCTCATCAAACACGCCGTAATTAGGCAGGGCTTGTTTGCGGTAATTAGCCAACATCACGCCATCTTGTAACACTGCCGCACTGTTATAAAGCTTATCCCCTGCCCTTTCTGGATAACCCACTACCACCGCAATCCCGTTAATCCGTTCTGCCAATTGATAGATGGCATTATTGGCGCTATCGATAAAATCTTTGCGTAACAATAAGTCTTCGGCAGGATAGCCGGTAATACAAAGCTCAGGGAAGACGATGAGGTCTGCGCCCAAGGTATCGCGGGCATGGTTTGATACAGCAATAATGTTATCAACATTAGCGGCAATATTGCCGACCAAGAAATTGGTTTGGGCTAGGGCGATTTTTAGGGTCATGTGTTAAACGGGGGCGTTAGGGTAATGTTAAAAAACAGGTCAGAATTATTTTTTGCTTCAGCTTGGGTTAAGTTTTGTTTTGTTACAGTTTAACCGTAAAAGTAAATTTCTTAATGCTAAGCATTATTAAAGTGCTTATAAATTTTACTCTCTTAAACTGTAATACCTGAGGCATAAAAATGATAAAAAGAATCTTGTTAATTGCTATTGCTAGCTCCCTGATAACAGCTTGTGCATCGAACACCCCCAATTATGGCCAAAACTTTGGGCTAAATGGTATGAACAAAGCGGTTATAGGCGGCGGTATTGGCGCTGTAGCAGGTGCAGCAGTGGGTACAGCTTTTGGTGGCAACGATCTGGGTAATGCAGGTATGGGGGCTTTGGTAGGTGGTGCTCTCGGTGCGGGCGTTGGCGCTATAGTGGATCATCAGCAGCAAAGAAGGCAACAACAGCAACAAGGGGGCTGGAATCAAAACCAACCTTATTACAATGGTTATAACCAGTAACGCGAAACTTAACTTTATTTACAATCACTGCCAAAGCCGCAATAGGATTAACACCTATTGTGCCACCCTGCAATTTAGGCCTTATCGGGGATACGTGAGCTCAAAAGACATAGCTATTCAGAACTTTTAACGACCACACCTTGTTGCAATTGCCTAAACTCATTCAGCTCAGTATTGTCCACACGCTCATAAATACTGTCTACCGTCAAGGTAACCCCGATGGCATCAAAGGTGACGGAATCGCCTAAATAGTAATAGTCCGGTTGCCAAGCCTTTATTCGCCTGAACACTTGTACAGAAACAATATCTTGCTCAACCAAAACATACTCTTGCAAAGACGGCAGGTTAATATAACGGATCAGTTTTTGGGTAGTGTCTTTTTTGCGGGTGGATTTTGACAACACTTCAACAATAATGATTGGGGAAACCAGCAGATTGCCGGTAGCATGGCAATCCACTACTACATCAGGATATACATAATCATTACCAACCTGCACTTTCATGTCGGCCGAAAACGTTTCGCAAGATGTCCCCCTTAAATGATTACTAAACCCAACCGCCACATTCATGGCAATTCGGTTATGGTTTAATGCCGATCCTCCCATCGCATAAATCTGGCCACCAATGAATTCGTACCTGACATCCGAAGCCGCCTCCAACTGAAAATAGGCTTCTTGGGTCATCGCTATTTCTGGTTCAGGGTTCATGACGTGTTCCTGCCAAATGAGCGGTTAAATTACCAACGCTCCGGCACATCACGCCGTGTCTGCCCAGTATAAAGCTGTCTTGGGCGGCCAATTTTTTGTTCAGGATCAGAAATCATCTCATCCCAATGTGAAATCCAGCCCACGGTACGTCCCATGGCAAAAATAGCGGTAAACATATTGCTCGGAATACCCAACGCATGCAGCACGATACCGGAATAAAAATCGACATTCGGGTACAACTTTTTGGCTATAAAATAATCATCTTCAAGCGCGATACGCTCCAATTCCAGCGCCAGCTTAAACAACGGATCATCATGCAAGCCCAGTTCAGTCAGTACCTCATGACAGGTTTCACGCATTAGTTTGGCGCGGGGATCGTAATTTTTATAGACTCGATGGCCAAAACCCATCAACCTGAAACTATCGTTTTTATCCTTGGCCTTGGCGATATAGGTGGGTATTTGAGAAATATCGCCGATTTCCTTCAGCATGTTAAGTGCGGCTTCGTTAGCACCACCGTGCGCCGAACCCCAAAGACAGGCAATCCCTGCGGTAATACAGGCAAACGGATTGGCACCACTGGAACCGGCTAATCGTACTGTTGATGTCGAGGCATTTTGCTCGTGATCAGCATGCAAAATTAAAATTCTATCCAGCGCCCTCACCAATACCGGATTAGGCTCGTACTCATCACATGGCGTGGCTTGCATCATACGCAAAAAGTTTTCCACGTATTTTAATTTATTTTGTGGGTACATAAACGGCGACCCGACACTGTATTTGTAACACATCGCCACAATCGTCGGGACTTTGGCAATCAAGCGGATAGCGCTAATATAGCGATCCTTTGGTGAATGTATATCCAAAGAATCATGATAAAACGCTGACAGCGCCCCCACCACACCGACCATAATTGCCATAGGATGGGCATCACGCCTAAAACCTTTAAAAAAGTTAGTTAACTGGTCATGCACCATGGTATGCGTAGTAACATCTTTTTCGAATTCCTTTAGCTGATCTGCATTAGGCAGCTCAGCTTCCAACAACAAGTAACACACCTCCAAAAACGTACATTTTTCAGCCAGCTGCTCTATGGGATAACCGCGATACAACAACACACCGGCTTCGCCATCAATATAAGTAATTGATGAGCGGCAACTGGCCGTGGAAGTAAAGCCAGGATCGTAAGTAAACATACCCGTGTGTTTGTACAAGGCCTGTACATCAATAACATCCGGCCCGGTAGTCCCAGATAACACAGGTAGCTCACAGAGAGACTCAGATTGCTCGTTATTTAAGGTAACATTACTTAATTTGGTCATGGATTTCTCTCGATTTCAGCGCCTTACACGCTACGTTTAACTCATTATGATCTATCAAATGCCCATTGCGCTACATTAACTGAACAGCTTGCCGTGCTAATTCAGTAATCCGTACCCAGTCTTTTGCCTTCACAGCATCGCTAGGCGCTAACCATGAGCCACCCACACAAGCCACATTGCTTAGCTGCAAATACGCTTTATAATTTTCCACTGAAATCCCCCCCGTCGGACAAAATGTCGCGTGTGGAAAAGGCCCGGCAATCGATTTCAATAAAGGTATACCCCCCGCCGCTTCGGCCGGAAAAAACTTAAAATGATCCAGGCCATATTCCATGCCCAGCATCAGCTCCGACAAGGAGGCTACACCTGGAATTAAAGCTATGTTACCTGCACAAGCCGCTTCGAGCAATTTTGGCGTTAATCCGGGACTAATGGCAAATACGGCTCCAGCTTGCTCTGCCGCACGTAACTGCTCTGGGGTAGCGATTGTACCTGCACCCACAATAGCACCTTCAACTTGTTCACTGATTAGCTTGATAGCCTCCAAAGCTATTGGGGTGCGAAGGGTTATTTCCAAAACGCGAATACCGCCTGCAACCAAAGCTTTTGCCAACGGCACGGCATCGTCAATATTTTGGATGACCATTACCGGCATGACAGGCCCAGTGGTTAACACATCTTTAGGTTGAATTTTCCAGTTATTACTCATTAACTTACTCAGTATTGAAGAGGTAAAAGTTGCAATTAATCGACCGCAAACAAATTGGAAGCACCGGTTTCCGCCGATGAAGCACCCAGCCTAAAGCCGCCAAACATTTCACGCCCCATACCGTAATGATGGTTCTTGGCAGATTTTGGCAAGGGCACCCGCGCATCAAATTCAGCCTGCTCCACTTTGACGTTAATATCGCCGGTCTGTAAATTTAAGGCGATAATATCACCAGCCAGCACCTTGGCCAAAGACCCGCCCATTTCACATTCAGGGCATAAATGGATAACGGAAGGCACTTTACCCGATGCACCGGACATGCGGCCATCAGTAACCAAAGCCACTTTAAAACCCTTATCTTGCAAAACGCCCAGAGGCGGCGTCAACTTGTGTAACTCCGGCATGCCATTGGCACGCGGCCCTTGAAAACGCAGCACGGCAACAAAATCTTTCTCTAATTCACCACGTTTAAAGGCGGCCAAAAAATCTTCCTGGTCATCAAAAACAACCGCTGGCGCCTCAACAATCTGATGATCCTCTGAAACAGCGGATAATTTAGAAACACCGCGCCCCAAGTTGCCGCGCATAACATGCAAGCCGCCACCTTTAGCAAACGGTTGTTCAACACTGCTCAACACAGCGCTATCCAATGATTTTTCAGGGCCTGCATGCCACGCCAATACATCATCTATTATTTTTGGTTCTTGGGTATAACTGTTCATCCCCCGCCCATCAGCAACGGTTAATATATCTTCATGCAGCAAACCGCTTCTTAACAACTCGGCAATCAATACCCCCATACCGCCAGCAGCGTGAAAATGATTTACGTCGGCCGGACCATTCGGGTAGATTTTGGCAATCAAGGGCACGGCGCGAGACAAATTATCGAAATCATCCCAGTTAAGGATAATGCCAGAAGCGCGCGCAATGGCAACCAAGTGCATGGTGTGGTTGGTAGAGCCACCGGTTGCCAATAAACCAATCACGGCATTAATAATGGCTTTTTCAGAAACCATGTGTGCGATAGGGCGGTAATCGTCACCCAACGCAGTAAACTTTAAAACCTGACGCGCGGCAGCTTTAGTTAATTCATCTCGCAACGGTGTGTAAGGATTGACAAAAGAACTGCCGGGCAAATGCAAGCCCATCATTTCCATCATCATCTGATTACTGTTCGCCGTACCGTAAAATGTGCAAGTACCTGGGCTGTGGTATGAGGCCGATTCCGCTTCCAGTAATTCTTTACGACCAATTTTTCCAACTGCATACGCCTGACGGGCACGGGCTTTTTCTTTGTTGGTCAAACCGCTAGGCATAGGCCCTGCGGGTACAAATACTGCTGGTAAATGCCCGAAACTTAATGCACCAATTAGTAAGCCTGGCACAATTTTATCGCATACGCCCAAGTACAATGCGCCATCAAACATATTATGGCTCATGCCGATAGCGGTCGCCATGGCAATTAAATCACGGCTGAATAGCGACAATTCCATGCCCGGCTGGCCTTGGGTGATGCCATCACACATGGCGGGCACTCCGCCGGCAACCTGAGCAACGCCGCCTGCTTCTCTTATCGCAGCCTTGATGAGATCTGGTGCATCTTTGTAAGGCTGATGCGCGGACAGCATGTCGTTATACGAAGTAATAATGCCAATATTGGCTTTTTTATTACCCGTTAAATCGGCTTTTTCACCAGGACTACACGCCGCAAAACCATGCGCCAAGTTGCCACAGCCCATACCGGAACGGATGGGATCTTTTTTGGCGATATCATCTATGTACTTAATATATGCCGAGCGCGTTGGATGGCTGCGCTCAATGACATCATTGGTTACTTTTTCAACTATGGGATGCATGGGGTTTTCTCTATTCTATTAATCAACAAGTATTTCATTGGGTAGAGCTGTGGCGAAGTTTAACATTCAAAGCTTCAAGTTAGAGTTGGGCTTTATTTATTCAAGCCCAACTTCTGCTTGTTTAAAACAGCTTATTGGTTAATTCTTCACGGCTTATATCAAGATGTTTTGCAATATCGTTCATTATGCCTGAAAGAGTTCCAACTTTTAGAGGATCATGCCGTGGAATAGTAATATGATGTTCACCATTTTGGGGTGTGGTTAAGCGAATATGGCTGCCATTTTGACGCGTGATCTCATAGCCAAACACAGTAAGCTTACTCGCCAATTCCTGGTCCGAAATATCTCGCGGTAGCTTCATGCCGCGATGACTTCGTCCCGCACAAAATGTAGGCGTATCATGCGCGGCTTATCATCAGACTCAAAATGACAATCTACCGCCTCACGCACTTTGCAGTGCAAATCATCTAAATTATCCGCGTCCGTGAAAATGGATACTTCTAAAGCTCTTGCCATAAAACCACCTTCCGGCGCATCTTCAACTAAAAAAATGATTTCGTTCATGATATTTGTTACCTTACACATAAGCTGTAGTTTCGGAGCCCTACTCTTCCCAAGCCCGACCATCTCTGGCCAGCAATGCAACTGAAGCCACAGGCCCCCAGCTACCTGCCTGATATTGTTTGGGCGTATCATTTACATGCTGCCACGCATCCTGAATAGAATCCACCCATATCCAGGCCTGTTCAATTTCTTCACGGCTTAAAAACAGCGCTGGATTACCGCGCATCGCTTCTAACACCAATTTTTCATAACCGCCAAAAATACTGCTTTTTTTAAAGGCTTCGGAGAAACTTAAATCCAGTTTGGTTTTTTGCAGCTTGATGTTTTCATCAATGCCGGGCACTTTGTTCAATATTTGCACATCCACGCCTTCGTTCGGCTGCAAATGAATAGTCAGCTTATTAGGCGGCAAATCTCGAAAACTATCACTAAAAATATTGTGCGGCAATTGCTTAAAATAAATGACAATTTCCGTGCGTTTATGGGTTAAGCGCTTGCCGGTACGTAAGTAAAATGGCACACCTGCCCACCGCCAATTATCAATATCTACCCGTAATGCAACAAAACTTTCAGTGGTGCTTTTAACATTAGCACCCTCTTCTTCCAAATAGCCCGGTACTTCGCGTCCTTTAAGAAAACCTGCTGAATACTGCCCGCGCACGGTCTTTTCATTAACATTATTCAAGGTAATAGGGCGTAGCGCTTCCAACACTTTTATTTTTTCGTTACGTATGCTTTTGGCCTCTAAATTAACCGGAGGTTCCATCGCTATAAAAGTCAGAATCTGCAATAAGTGATTTTGCAACATATCACGTAACTGGCCGGTTTTATCGAAATACTCGAAACGACCTTCAATGCCCACTTCTTCCGCTACAGTAATCTGGATGTGATCAATAGTATTGTGATCCCAGTTAGTGGTAAAAATGGAATTGGCGAAACGCAGCGCCAGCAGGTTCAGTACGGTCTCTTTGCCAAGATAATGGTCTATGCGGAACACTTGCGCTTCGGAAAACACCTTGGCGACGGCATCGTTAATTTCTTTGCAGGATTGCAGGTCGTGGCCAATGGGCTTTTCCATCACCATGCGCGACTCTGTCGTCAAAACACCGGAGTGGCTTAATCCCTTACAAATATCTTTGAACAAAACCGGCGATACCGCAAAGTAATTAACAGCGACTCGCGCTTTGGAATCCAACACTGCTTTTAACTGCTGATATTGATCCAGCTGGGTTAGATCAATTTTTAAATAAGCCAACCTCGCCGAAAAGCGTTGCCAGACAGCGTCCTCAATTTTGTCATTTAAAAATTCCTGCAAATTCTGTTGCACAATAGCAATAAATTCCGCCCTGTCCCCTGCATGCCGATCGACACCGACAATACGGGTATCAGGCTCAAGCAAGTTGGCATTTTCAAGCCTGTACAACGAAACTAATAACTTACGGCGCGACAAATCACCCAATGCGCCATAAATAATCAAATCGCATGGCTTAAATACTTTTTTCTCTTTCATAGGCGTGTTAATACAGAAATGGGGACGTCATAAACGACGCAGTATCGTGGCAGGACGTATGTTTTATGGGTGTTATTATCGCATAATTTCACCGCCGATGTTATAGCGCTAGGCGCTAAAACGTTTCCATGCCAAGCAGATCACCCAGGGTAAAATGGCGTAAGCTATTCGTCACCACGCCAGTTTAAAATACTGTTTAACGCTTTAGCGTTATAAGGCAACTACAACAAATATCCCTGCTTAACCTCACTGTTCACTTAGCAAAACCGGCTATCCACATAAGACGGGACACTCAATAAGGCACACCGTTCGGCCTGAGCTTGTCGAAGGGTGTACGGTGTGCCGCTCATGGTTCGACAAGCTCACCACGAACG
>NZ_JAYTLQ010000002.1:0-355164 GCF_043729335.1 Crenothrix sp.
ATAATTTCAGGGTCATGGGGTTTCAGTGCAGTTTTTATCACTGCACTATGTCAAAAATCCCTACAAATTAACACCTGCATTGATTTGTAGGGACTACCCTATTTTGGTTGTTGAAGACTGCGATGAAGACTTTGAAACGGTTATGGAAGCGGCGGATCTTAATGGCATCCATAATAAAATTCAACGCGCCAGCTCCGGTGATGAATGCCTGGTGATGTTGCGCGAAACCATTAACCAGCACAGCAAACGTCCGGCTTTTGTACTGATGGATTTGAACATGCCCAAAAGTGATGGCCGGGATGCGTTAAAAGAAATTCAACAAGATGCCGCGCTGTGTGGTCTGCCGCTTATCGTATTCAGCACATCCAGCAACCCTAGTGATCTGAATTTTTGCTACGCCCACGGTGCCAACGCCTACCATGTTAAACCGGTAAAGTATCTTGAGCATTTGCAGGTGTTAAAACAGATTTTTAACTATTGGTTAACCAGCGTTGCGGTGCTGCCCGAATAAAGGTAAAAAAAAATGAATACTAAACCCCTAAGCATTCTGTTAATCGACGATAATCCGAATGATCGGGCCGATATTCGCCAAAATCTGTTATGTGGCTCGGAGCAGCGCTATTATTTTACCGAGGCAGAAATGGGTGAGGAAGGCTTGCGAAAAATTCTTGAAAAACAGGATGAACCCTACGATTGCGTGCTGCTTGATTATCATCTGCCGGATATGAATGCCGATGAAATCTTGGCGAAATTGTGCAAAGACTCTGAAATCCCGTGCTGTCCGGTGCTGGTTATTACCGGATCAAATAATAAGGACGGCTCCAGGCTCATTCAGGCAGGCGCGCAAGATTACATAGGTAAAAACTGGGGTAGTCCGCAAAGCCTGACACGAGCCGTAAGCAATGCTATAGAACGTTACGCCATGCTGGTGGATAACATACAGGCAAAAGAGCTGTTACGCATTGAAAGGGAACGCTTATCTATTGCTTTAAGGTGTGGACAAATGGGGGTTTATGACTGGAATTTGTCCAAAGGTAATTACTGGTGGTCTGATGAGGCTTATCCATTATATGGCTTGAATCCCGATAATCTTGTTCTCAGCCACAATAGCTTCACCGCGCTTATTCATCCGGATGACCATGATGGTTTTTGGCACCATTTTAATAAATCCATTACTCAGCGGACACTTTTTTTACACGAATTTCGTATCTTGTATCCAGACGGGACTTTAAGATGGCTGGCGCACCGTGGCCAAGCTGAATACGATGTCAACGATCATGCGTGGCGGCATTTTGGCATTGTGGCAGACATTACCGAGTGCCGGATTAACGAAGAAAGGCGGCATTTTACCGAGCAACTGCACTCCTTATCCTTTGAGTTGGCACCGGCGGGTATCGTGTATGTCAATCCTGACGGTGCGGTAATTAACGCCAATGAAAAAATGTCCCAGATTACCGGCTATTCAAACGAAGAGCTAGTGGGCATGAAAGTTACTAATTTAACCTACCCTGAAGACTTGATACACGATATCGAACTGCTAAAGCCGTTCCTAAAAGGTGCTGCGCCACTGTATAAAAACGAAAAGCGCTATGTGCGTAAAGATGGCAGTATCTGCTGGGTAACCGCAAAGGCGTGTATGGTAACAGATAAGGCGGGTAAAGCGGTTCACAGCATTGGCGTAATTCAGGATATTACCGAGCACAAGCGGGCAGAATTGGAATTAATGGAAGCCAAGTCTGTCGCTGAAAAAGCCAATCTGGCCAAATCGGAATTTCTATCCCGAATGAGCCACGAACTGCGCACCCCGCTTAATGCTATTTTGGGCTTTGCCCAATTAATGGAAGCCAGTGATCCACCGCCCACGGCTTCGCAAAAAATAAGATTAGAGCAGGTCCTTAAAGCCGGTTGGTATTTACTGGAACTGATTAACGAAGTGCTGGACTTGGCGCTGGTGGAATCGGGTAAGTTGTCGTTGTCGCAAGAACCGGTGTCGCTAAACGACGTGTTAGTTGAATGCCATAATATGATCGCACCCTTAGCGCAAGAGCATAGTATTCAACTCAATTTTACGTGCTTCGATAATCTTGGAGTTGTCTATGCGGATCGAACCCGTTTAAAGCAAATTTTAATCAATTTGCTTTCTAATGCCATAAAATACAACCGCCCACAAGGCAAAGTTGACGTAAAATGTACCTTAAGCAATGCAGGGCGTATACGCATTAGTATTAAAGACACCGGACAGGGATTATCCCCCAAAAACTTGGCGCATTTGTTTGAACCGTTCAATCGGCTGGGGCAAGAAAACAGCACTAAAGAAGGCACGGGTATTGGCTTGGTCGTCACCAAAACACTGGTAGAACTGATGGAAGGCGCTATTGGGGTAGAAAGCACGGTGGGCATGGGCAGCGAATTTTGGGTTGAACTGAATCAGGACGTTGTGCCCTGTTTTACGGATGACGATATAATGGCTGCACAGCTTGCGCCCCCAGCTGAAGAGTTACCACAACGTACGCTGCTGTATGTAGAAGATAATGCCGCCAACCTGTTATTGGTTGAACACATTATTGCCGATTATCCACGCATAAAGATGTTAAGCGCACGCAACAGTACGGTAGGCATAGAGATTGCCCGCAGCCAGCTTCCGGATGTGATTTTAATGGACATTAATATGCCCGGCATGAATGGCATTAAGACCCTTAACATATTGCGCCAGGATCCGGTAACGGCACATATTCCGGTTATCGCGCTCAGTGCCCATGCCATGGCGCATGATATTGAAAAAGGACTGGAAAGCGGCTTCTTTCGCTATCTCACTAAACCCCTTAATATTAATGATTTTATAACGACCTTAAACCATGCCCTGGAGTTTTCCGAAATGGGACTTATCGAACACAATGAAAGCGGATACTTACAATGATCAACAAACAAGACATTTTTAACGCCAGTATTCTGATTGTTGACGATCAGCACTCTAATGTACTCTTACTTGAGGAAATGCTCCGGGATGCAGGTTATAGCTGTATTGCCAGCACCACAGACCCTACTGAAGTTTACCAGCTGCATCAAAAAAATCATTACGCTTTAATTTTGCTGGATTTGAAAATGCCCGGCATGGATGGTTTTCAGGTGATGGAAGGCCTAAAGGAGCTTGAAACAAAGCGCTATCTTCCGGTACTGGTCATTACCGCAGAACCCAATCATAAACTGCAAGCACTGGGTGCCGGTGCTAAAGATTTTGTCACCAAGCCGTTTGATATGGTTGAAGTAAAAACCCGTATTTATAATATGCTGGAAGTGCGGTTGTTGTACAGAAAGCTGGAACAGCACAACAAAATGCTGGAACAAGCGGTGCAGGAGCGCACCACAGACCTAAGAATAAGCGAAGCACGTTTTCGCCGGCTGGCCGAATTGTCATCTGATTGGTATTGGGAGCAAGACAAAGACGGCTACTTTACCCATGTTTATGGCCCGGTGCTTGACATGCTAGGGGTGCAAATAGATGCGGCATCAGGCAAAGCAAAACCGGCTGAAGGGGTATTTTGGAATAAGGCCGAGCGGGAAATACTCGATGCCAAGCTGGCCGCCAGACAACCGTTTTTGGATTTCGTTTACAGCCGTGCAACGCCTAACGGCACACGGCAATACATCATGGTAAGCGGCGAACCCATGTTCGATTTATCCGGCCGCTTTTCTGGCTACTGTGGAATTGGCAAAGACATTACTACCTCTATTCTCAGTAACGAGGAAATGCCTTCAGATAAAAGCAAGATTAAAGCCTAGTACTCAGTCAGCTTTATAATGTCGAGTACTATAAAATACTCCGTTCGTCCTGAGCCTGTCGAAGGACTTGTGGTTCATGGTTCGACAAGGCTCTCATGGGTCTGCCGAATGGCTCACCATTTATGCCCTTTGGGTACGAACGGTTTTTTAAAATATCTGACTGACAAAATAAGATTGACTGAGTACTAGTGTGCTTCGACGATTTGATAACGGTTCAAAAATGCTGTCGAATGCAATTGCTTCATTTGTCGGTAGCGGCTGCTTTTATGTTCTTTTTTAATAAAAATATATTCGTCAGGGGAAAAGCCATTGTTTAATAGCAGCACACTTTCTGCTTGTTGGCTGGCCTCTTCTTTGGGCAGATAAATCGCATCGATTTCTGTGTCAGGATGCCCAGGATTAGAAATTTTTATGGCTTGGGCATTGATGCCAACCAGCTCAACCCCCAGTATGATGTCGGTTTCTTCGGATTGAGACAGCCAGCGAATAAAGCCGATTTCCAGGATTTTTTGTTGTAAACCAATGATATTGCCGACTTTAGGCTTAACACGCTTGCTAGACCATACCAAGCCAAAGCCATTCTTACTTTTGTCAATTAAATTGACCCGTGTATCGGCTGCATTTTGCGCCGCAGAGCTCCAAATGGTTGATGTTTCGTCGGGATTGATTGACTTTCTACCAAAACTGGAACCCAGGCTTGCGCTTATTTTGTGCAGCGCCCCTGTGCCTTTAAAATCCAAATAGCCCTTTGGATTATGGCTATAGTCGTCATCCAATTCTTGTTTTTGCAAATACTCTATTAAATGATCAAAATTAGTGACCGCAAGGCACGGGTCGTTAACTTTTGTGCGCGTGTGCTTACGTTCGCAGTTTGAAGTGAGGGTTTTGGCCAGCCGCAACAACATGAGTTGATCGGTATACGGGTGTTGTAACTCCTTATCGTAAGCGGCATCCAGCACTTGGCTTGCCACTTCAGCGGTCGCCACATGCAGAACATAGGGATCATCTTTATCGATAACATCAACAAGAGTGCTGGGCGGTGCGTCGCTTCTCAAGTGAATATAAGGGATGCCTTTAAACTTTTTTTCGGGCACATTTTTCAGTAGTTTGGCATAGGCGCTGTATTGGCCGAGCAGGGTGTAAACAACGCGCATTTCTTGTGGCGAAAACTGATTAGGCCGACTCAAATAAAACACCAGGATGTGTTTGAAAGCCGTAGCAATGGTATCGCTACTGTGGCCCATGGTTCCATTGTGGTGAGCGAGTCTATAAAAATGAAAACAATCTGACCAAAAAGTAGCAAAAGGCTGGCTGTAAAGCTGGCTCATATACAGTAAGGCGCGACCTAGTGCTTGTAGACCATGGCTAATAAGCAGCAATTTTTGTTGCTGTGAGTAATAGGTGTTCTTTTTAAAAGAATCTTCCAAGCTGATTAATTTATAGCCGTTTGCCAATTCGGCACATGCCCAGATAGAATATTCGAAGACCGTATTTTCATCTTCAAAGGGTTGGAGGTTTGGGTTAATGCTAGGTTGTGAGGTAATGCGTGCTGTTAATTGAAAAAGCACAGGTGTCAATTTGTTCAATATCAGTAGTTTGGTTTTTCCTACTACCGGGGTTTTGTTCAAGGTGAGCAGGATATGTAAAAGCTGTTCGCAGCCCTTTGCATTATCGTCTAGCGTTAACGATTTAAGCCACCTTAAAAAGTCCATGTCATTCATAGCAAACGGAAGTGGGCGCGATATAGCAACAGGGCAACATCTAAACATCTTTTAGGTACCAAAATATAAACAATACTGAGAGAGGGACAAGACTAGCGGTAAAAGAATGATCTTGTCAATCGATGTGACTTTTTTACCACATAAAAGTTGCTGTAAATCCACGTATGGAGGGTATTCAGGATGAGATTAACGTGTATCTCAATCCCACCATGCCAACTAATAACCGCATTATATAAATTCAGCCAAGTACGCTCCTTCAAAGCGGAAGGAGCATGTAGTTGTTGAATTATCCAGGGAGTATTAGCCGCACTTACTGTCGCCGCAGTTAAGGCAAGTCATGCATCCATCCATTAATACCAGCGCTTTAGTCTGGCATTTGCCGCACAATAACGCTTTGGCGGGAAAAGCCCCGTTTTCATCAAGCGATGAGGTGTCGTTATGCAGTGATTCAAATTCGCGGCGTTTGGCGGCCAGAAACTGTTTTTGATGATCGTCCAGTTCGGTGTCCTTTAGCATACCGATTTGCTTCATGTGCGATTCAATCGCACAACCGATTTCAGCGACTAAAGACGGCATGAACACACCACCTTTTTTGAAATAACCGCCTCTGGGATCAAATACCGCCTTTAATTCTTCCACTAAAAAAGTGGCATCGCCGCCTTTACGAAATACTGCCGAAATAACTCGTGTTAATGCTAAAACCCATTGGAAATGCTCCATATTTTTAGAATTGATAAACACCTCATACGGACGGCGTTCTTCGTGTTCTGTACCCATATTCAGGATCATGTCGTTAATGGTGATATACAGCGCATGTTCCGATTGCGGGGTTTTTATCTTGTAAGTTGAGCCAAACAGAATTTCCGGGCGCGTGACATTTTCATGCATGCTTTCCAGGTTGTTGATTTTGGCATCATTAGCCGATTGCACGGCTGCGGCTTTGTCTTCGGTAGACAATACTTTGTAGCTGGTGATTTTTTTTTCTATTTTAAATGTCATGATTGTAAATCCATAGCGGGTAAATAATTAAAAATAAGGTTATCTCGTGTCAGTGCTTATTAAGTCTTGTCGGCAAAATTTAAATAGGGTTCTTTTAAGACTAAGCGTACAATTTTGAGCAATTATTTAATTTTAAAGAGATAAAAATGATGAAAAAAATAATTTTGGCCTCCATTGTATTGGCTATGTCTGTTTTTACAAGTATTGGTTACGCTGATATTGAACTGACTTCTAAAGAACAGCTTGAAGGTAATTGGAAGTTGCAGTACACCAAAAGCAGTGCTACCAGCAAACAAATGATCAAACGCGAAGATACCTGGGTCATGAAAGATGGCAAAATTGTTATCTTGAATATTCCGATGGGTGGCAAGCATTATGATCAACCGGCGGTAACGTATGTTATAGAAAATGGCAAATTGTTAGTTCCTTATGTAGGCCGTGCAGGCGGTGATCATTTTTCTTTAGTGTCTGTTGATGATAAAAACCTAGTATTAAAAGGTACTTACGGCGAACATTATTATTTTGATAGCGTACCCGCTAAGTAATATTGAATGGCAATCTGCGTTATTGCGCAGCCATTAAAAATTAGTATTTTTTTCGAATAACCCTTGCCTATCGGTCGGGGTTTTTGTTTTTTGATGACTCTGAAAATGATGTCATCTTATTATGTGCCAAGAGCTATACTTTTCTGGAACGCTACGTTAAGTCTCATTTTTATCACGACCTGAGGTGAAAGATCATGAAAATAACCGCTTTATTAACCAGTCTTGCCCTCATTACTTTACCTACGGTTAGCCTTGCAGCTACCTGTACCGGCGCTGATTTTGCCGGCACTTGGCGCATATACACAGTGCTTAATTCTATTTCCCGTTGTACACTTATTATGTCCAGCAAGGGAGTTATAGCTAGCTCATCTTTTTGTTATTTGCCTGATTTTGCTGATTCAGTTCGTCTTACAGGTACATTGAAATTGCAATCAGATTGCCATATAACCGGTAGCATTAATGCCAATAGCCAGCAGCGGCAAATTGATGCCTGGGTCAGCAAAGGTAAGGACAGTATTTCTGGTATCGGTTGGAAACCAGGGAATGTATTTACCGGCAATGTGTTTTCTGGCGTGAAGCAATAGTGTTTTGGTTTTGTTGGGGTCAACGTGGGCTTCTTAAATTGGCGCTTTATTAGGTTTGAGGTTCAAATAATTATTTTGAAGTACCGTTTGGCATTAACGATTTAATTAACTCGGTAATCTTTTCTAAGCCACCTTTATTATGAAGTGCTTTATCAACTAATTCATGCAATGGTGATGATGGCTCTGAAATAGCCAGCATTCTTGTCGGTGGTGAACCAAAGTTTTTAATCGCTGTTTCTCTGAGTAATTTAATCATGTCTTCATCACCTTCCATTTCTCTTCTATAACCAATGAAAGCAAGGGCAGATGCTTCTTTAAATGCGTAATCTTCAATTAATCTCATTGTGTTTCCATATTGTCTAGCTACGAACCAAGTAAACCAGACTGCCGGCCCTGTTATTAATACTCTTGCTAAAATGCCCCAAGCATCTACAAGCCCATTTTCATTAATTAGTGGTTGCAGTTTTAGATAATCTGTCGTTGTTAAAAGAGCTCCTAAAATTAAAAGGGTTATTCCAATAAAAAAAGCTCTAACCCAATAAGTTTGACTTCTTTCAAGCGCAGTTCTACGAGAACCAAATGATGCCGCCAATCCAGCTTTTAAATTTCCTTCCCGCACTAATTGTGCATCTTCAGATAACAAATTAATTTTAGCGAGTAATTCTTGCTGTTGATTTTTTCCAATCTCAAGATCAGAAAGTAAATTCTGAATTGCTTCTTTATTTAATAATGCTTGAGATGAGCTAGTTTCGGCATTTGTTTTTGCGTTTGCCGCTTCTCGTTCATATCCTTCAATTTTTGTTAGCAGGTTTCGGACTGTTTCATCTGATTGATTAGCTATGTTATTTGAGTTATTAATAATAGCTACAGAGTCTGTTAACCGTTTTAGTAATGCTTCTGTAGACTCCATTTTTCCTATTGCTGCGGTTTGTGTTGTCCATTTATAAGATTGTTGCTTTAAGTTTGGTGGGATAAGCCATACGATTGACGAGTGAACTGACCAGATAAAACTAATTAATTGCTCTAAATAAACTTGAGGATTGGACATCAAGTTGTTTATTGCTTGCTGAATTTGCGGGAAAATATTGATAATACTTTGTTGGTGAACAACAAATAGCATTGGATCGATATCGTCGCAGCTTGCAACACTCTGAACAATGCCAATCATTTCTCTCAAAGATTTATCTAAATCGTTGGTAGTTAGTGGTGTGCCCTGATATGTGAAGGTAGAAGGCATATCTGGCTGATTTTGTTCCCATATTGCTAGAGCATTATTAAGAATCTCGATTTGAGAGTCCCACTGTGGTTTCATCTAAAATTCCTTGTGGAGATACATTATAAAAGGGCTGCAAATTCAATTATTAAGCAGATTGCTGGGGATTTTTATTTAACCAACAACTTATAAAACACATTAAAAACTGGTCGTACTACGCCACATGCAACCGCATATCCAAAGCGGCAAGCACCTTAAAAACCGTTTCAAATTGCGGGTGTTTATCGGTACAAAGAGATTTAAACAAGTTTATGTCCTCTAAATCCGATGATTCAACAGTTTGCGCCATCCCTTTGCTACGTGCCGCATCAGCCAGAGCTTGCAGAAAATAATTCACATCACCTTCTTCCAATGCCGCTTGTAAATACTCACGCACAGCCTCCGGTGTAGTGAGGTAATCTGCGGGGTCATAATTTACGGTACTAATTTTAACCATGCTTTCACCTGCTCAATGCCTTCGGCTTGACTTTTTGCATAAATAACAGATAATACACACAAGGATTGGGGATTCTCGGTCGACAAAAAGCCTCGGTGGAATCATCGGGGCTTTTTGTTTTCTACGGGAAACACTTTAATCCGTAGCCGTTTCTATTGCCCTTACCGTTTCGGTAAAATTTATCATCAATAATTGTAAAAGCTCTGTTGGCCTGTTCTGGTTTGAGCACATGCAAGCCAATGGGCCTAGCTACTAAATCTGCGAGTTGCAAGCCCGTTGAATTACTTTTCTTATCCGCAAACACCAGTTCGAAAGGCAATGGCTGCTGTGGATAGTTAAATCCGTCACACACTCGACGAAATTCGAGTTCCAATTCATCATCTTCTACTCGCCCGCGTTTTTCAACCACAACATGCGTGCTGCCTAATGTTGCATGTAGTTCTGACAGATAATAAAAAACACGTTCTAAACCATATCGCAAAGCAATATGATAAGGATTTTCTGGTGTATTGTATCGCTGACGATAAAGCTCTTTTTTAATAACCGTGCTGATTAAAACAAACGGCGTTTTTTGAACAATGGTAGTTAACTCATCCAAAAAAGCTGTTTTTTCTATTTTGCTTTTCAAGAAAGCAAAATCGCCGCGATCTTTGCGAATATCTGTTTCATGCAAGATAACTTGATCGTGCCCAAAATGTTTGAGTTTAAATCTTTGTAATTCTGGTACGGCTGTATTGATGTAGTCATCTTTTTTGAAAATGCAAAACACCAATACAAATACAGGATAATTTGGGTCTATTGTTTTTAAACCGTGATCGCCACTTTCGTCAACATAAACGATATAGTCCGAAAAAATGTTATTCATGTTGCCTGTTAGCACGCATTAAATTTCTTGTGTTGTTTTGGCATAGTAAAAATCAAAACTTCCTGTTAATACCCTTTCTTAACGCACCAAAAAAATCCACCGTCCTAAAAACATCCCTGTATAACGCAGTATATGATCAATGAATAACCTTACCCACAGTCTCATCCACACAAATCCTGTCCAAACCAAAGTTACTAATCTCCTCTGTCCATTTTTCTTCTGCTTCCGAAAACAACGAAATACGCTCTTTTGTTTCAATCTCCAGCAACTCAGTCATCTTGGCTTTTTTAAGCACATCCCTTTCAGATAACCTAGAAACCAACTCTTCCCAAAAAGTATGGCTTTCAAATTCCTCAACAAATTCTTCAACAGCTGATTCTAACTCGATAGTTGGATGATATTCTTTATCCTCTTCATCAAATTCCACTAACTCTTCACAGCCCATTTCATCTGCAAGTGCTAACACTTTTTGGAACAATTGATCAAAGTTTTTGGTATCGGTTCTAGGCTCCATATCATGCGCATGCAAAACCCAATCAGCAATTTGCATAGCCTCAAGCATGGAACGGTATTCTTTTATGGTAAAGTTAATTTTCATAATATGTGTGCAAGTTTAGTGAGCCATTAAAAGATCAGAACTTACCATAATATCCTTCCTTCAACGCATCAAATAAATTCGCCGCACTGTGAATCTCACCGTCATACTCCACATCATCATTACCTTTAAACTCAACCATTGAGCCATCTTCCAAAGTAAATTGATACACGGTATTTTCCAAATCTGATTCCTTTACCAACACGCCCTGAAACACTTCAGGATTAAACCGGAACGTCGTGCAGCCTTTTAAGCCTTGTTCATAAGCGTATTGGTAAATGTTCTTGAAATCTTCATACGGGAAATCAGTCGGCACATTAGCGGTTTTAGAGATAGACGAATCAATCCATTTTTGCGCCGCCGCCTGAATATCCACATGCTGCTTGGGCGTAACATCATCAGCAGCGATAAAATAATCCGGCAATTTTTGGCCAGCTTCCTCGCTATACGGCATGGCATTGGCGTTAACCAGCGTGCGGTACGCCAACAGCTCAAACGAATACACATCGACCTTTTCCTTGGACTTTTTACCGGAACGGATCACATTACGCGAATAATGGTGCGCAAAACTCGGTTCGATGCCATTACTGGCATTATTGGCCAACGACAGCGAAATAGTGCCGGTAGGCGCAATCGAACTGTGATGGGTAAAACGTGCGCCAGTTTCAATCAATTCAGCGACCAGTTCAGGTTCTTCTTTAGCCACTTGCTGCATGTAACGGCTGTATTTGGCCATTAATACTTTGCCGGTGATCGAATCGCCGATCTTATAGCCATCCGCCAACATTTCCGGGCGCTTGTGTAGCATTTCACCCGTTACCGTGAAGACTTGTTCCATAATCGGTGCTGGGCCTTTTTCTTTGGCCAGGGTCAGCGCCGTTTTCCAGCCTTCTATTGCCATTACTTTGGTGACTTCTTCGGTAAACTGCAACGAGTTATCGTCGCCGTATTTCATACCGAGCATGGTAACGGTAGAGCCCAAACCCAAATATCCCATGCCATGACGGCGCTTGCTGGTTATTTCTTCACGTTGTTTTTCTAACGGTAGGCCGTTAATTTCCACCACGTTATCCAGCATACGCGTAAAGATACGGATGGTTTTACGGTAGGTTTCCCAATCAAAGGAGGCTTCTTTGGTAAAGGGTTTTTTAACAAAGCGGGTGAGGTTGATTGAGCCTAGTAAGCAACTGCCATAGGGTGGCAACGGCTGTTCTCCGCAAGGATTCGTAGCTCTAATATTCTCGCAAAACCAGTTGTTATTCATTTCGTTAACTTTGTCGATCAGAATAAATCCAGGTTCAGCATAATCATAAGTGGAGCTCATGATGATGTCCCACAAGCGCCGTGCTGGAATCGTCTTACTGATGCGGCAGGCCACCAAACCGGCGGTATTGACCACATAGCCATCTTTATTGGCCAGATCGCGCCAGATAATGCTTGATGTATCATTTAAATCTAGCTGATCTTGCTGCACTTCCCGTTCATTAACCGGAAACGACAACGGCCACGGTGCATCGTTTTTAACCGCATCCATAAACTCGGTGGTAATTAACAACGACAGGTTGAATTGACGCAAACGGCCATTCTCGCGTTTGGCGCGGATAAATTCCACCACATCGGGATGGCCAACATCAAAGGTAGCCATTTGTGCGCCACGGCGGCCACCGGCGGACGACACCGTAAAACACATCTTGTCGTAAATATCCATAAATGACAACGGCCCTGATGTATATGCACCCGCACCGGACACATAGGCATCCTTAGGTCTGAGCGTGGAAAATTCATACCCGATTCCGCAATTATGAATTACCGCCAGCCCGTTATTGCCTGCTAAATAATTGTTATGGGTATCCACGGTAAAATCATAAAAGGTTTCGCCCATATCCAGATTGCGCCGGACACTGGTTAACGGGCGCAGTTGGCGCACAAAATTAAGCTGCACTGCCAACTGTGGAAATTGTGCCGCCCATTTATCAAGGTATACACGGCTAACCGTGGCTTGCTGATGCTTGCCGTGATAAAAGCCCAAGCGTTGTTTTTCGGTATGGTTGAGTCCGGTCGAACAATTTTCCAGCGCTGTGCGCAGTGTGGATGTCATCACGTAATGGTCGTACTGGCCGGATTGCGACTGATGGTCTTTAATGCGCTTAATTTTGCCGCTATCGGCCATAAAAGCAGACAATTTCAGCAAAAAACTGGAATCCGATATTTTAAGGCAATAGCCGCCACAGTCTTTGATGACATGGCCGTTATAGATATGTGAGCGTTCTTGTCTTTTTGTGATAGCGCCATGAACACCAAACAACGCCAACAGGCTTTGGATCTCATCGGCAAAAACCGCACTTTGGCAGCTTAAAATAGCACTGCCACGTTCGGTAGAGACCGTACCGTCAGTATCTATAAGCCCTGCCAGAAAAGGTAAAAAATGTTTATCAGGATTTTGTTTAATCCATTGCGGTACTTTTAGTGTGTGGCTTTTTTTGCCAGTTTGGTGATCAAACAGTTCGCTGGCGGCACTGGCCTTAAAGCTGGCCACGGTAAAATCCCAGACCGGTGTGTTGTTGGGTGTGGTGGTGGCAACAACCTGCGCTTGGCACGCATAAAATTGCTGAAAAAACTGCGCGTAACGCTCTACCACTTCACGCTCTGCGGCACGTATCTTAAAAATTAGGCGTTTGCCGTAGGCAGTGGCTTTAGTTTGCCATTGTGTCCGTGTTGGCGCGTAAGTGATGTGTTTTTCGTAGGCGGAGCCATCGCCCAAATGCGCACCGGCAAACCAGGCCGGTAATGCGGATGAATGGTCTGCTTGCCAAGGCAATTGGTAATGCACCAGCGCATCGGTGTTGTTAATGTCATCGGCACGCACGTATTGCAATTTGTCATCCCTGTAAACAAGTACCGGATGCTTGATGGATGTCGTCAGCGTACCTAAGTGCGAGCCTATCTCAATGTTTTCATCAGTCGGAACGACGATGGTCATGTGCTTTAAGATCGGCCGCATTTCAAAGCGTTGAGTATCGCGGTCGTAACTTAAAATTTGTTGATGCTGCTCGGTGACCGCTTGCTGTGCGCTTACATAACCTTGTTCAGTGCAAACCAGTGTATTGGGTGCAACACATCCCGCCTTTAACGTAAGCCCCGCCTCATGCACCTTGGCGAGAATATCGTCCATAGAATCAGCAATAATGCCCGACACCGTACAGTTAATCGTAGATGTGGATGGCTTATGCTCCAGCGCACCGGCATTGGAAATAATGCGTCCGGCTGGAATCACACCTTGACGCAACGCCCACAAGAACTCTTTGTAATATTTCTCCTGGTTGGCTTTGCCTTTTTCCACTTGGGATAGCGCTTTGGCGACACGTTGGTAGGTTTCATCAATATCGGCATCTAGCGCTGTACCGTCTTTAGATTTTAAGCGGTATTTGGTGTCCCAAATATCCATAGAGGCATCTTGGAAAGCAATTTCGGTAACAGCATTGGGAATGAGGTGGAGTTGTGCGGTCATGATTAATCCTCCAGGCAGGATGTGGTGAGATGAAATAAGGGAGAAGTGGATTAGGCAAGTCTAGGCGGATAATGATTTTTTGTCAATATGTAGTAGTTTAAATATTTATTTTCCACAATATATAGTGTTATTGTGGTTTTTCAAATTTCATCGTGCGATCAATAAGTTAAAGTTTCGCTCGATTTTGCTGCGAATTTAACCTCCCTGATAACACGGGTTATCGCTGCGATAACTCAATTAAGCGTACATTCAGGAAATATCATTTATGATGCACTTTAAATTTTCTTTGGCTAAAAGGTCAGGTTTTATGATGAATTATTCTCGCTCACGTTTTTTTACCGCTGTTCTTATAGGAGTTAGCTTTATGTCTGCTGCACATTCTGAAGGTAATGAGCATCACCGCCCCAACTCTATCCATGTGAGTGGTCAAGGACGAATTTCTGTGCGACCTGACAAGGCAGATATTAATTTGGCCGTAGAAGTACATACTAAAACCGCAAAAGCGGCCAGGGAGCAAGCTGCAAAAACAATGTCGGCAGTGATTGATGCGGTAAAAAATATGGGCGTTGCCGAAAAAGATATACAGACCAGTTATGTGTCGCTGTCGCCGGAGTACGCAGACGGCAATAAGATTGTCGGGTATCAATTGAGTCATCAGCTGGTGGTATGCGTGCGGGATGTCGATAAAGCCGGCGCGGTTATCGATACGGCAGTGCAGGCGGGCGGTAATGCAACGCGTGTGCAGGGCATGACTTTTGCGGTGGAAAATTCTACCGAGGCGTTAGTACAGGCGCGTGAGAAAGCTTACCAGGATGCAAAAGCCAAAGCTCAGCAGTACGCCAAGTTGGCGGGTGTCAATTTGGGGCGTGCGATGCAGATTAACGAAGGTTCTGGTACATCGCCTGCGCCTGTACCTTACGCTGATGGCGCTTTTATGATGAAAAGCAGTGCCCCATCGACGCCGGTGCAAGTGGGCGAACAAGAGGTTTCGGTGAATGTGGATATTGTTTTTGGAATTGAGTAGGTAAAATTTATTGCGCGTTAAACTTTTGCTGGAGTTATTGAAAGCGGTCCAGCAAGGGAAATTGTTGCTGGACGCTCACTATGGACAATTAACCTCCGCTCCCAGAGACGCTAAGGCGCGGCAAGCATTAATTAATGTCGGAGACTTGCTGCTTGCAGACTGATGAGCGCCTGGAGTTATTCTTGAGTGCATCAATGCGGACTTAACTGCAACCGGTTCAAGTTGAGGGTGATACTGTAACAACAGGGCAGCGACACCACTAACATGCGCCGCTGCCAGTGAGCTGCCGGACAGGAAGTCATAGCTATTACTCGGTGTAGTCGTCAACACTTCAATGCCCGGTGCAGCGATAACTTCCAGATTGCTTAGCCAGGAAGGGTGTGAGGTATTACCTTGTGGATCAACTGAAATAACCGGAATAACAAAATCCAGTGACGCCGGAAAACCAGGTTCAGGTTTATTTTCCAGGGCGGCAGCAACGACTATGATATGGCTTTGATTGGCCGTTATCAGCAGCTTTTTTAGCAGAGCATCTTCCGCCCCGCCAAGGCTGAGGTTAATAATTCGGCTACCCTTCAGGATTGCTGCGTCGATGGCTTTGGCCAGCGTCCAGCTGCTGCATAAAGCTTTGTCTTTACTGCTGTCCGCATACCAACAGGCTTTGTAGACATCAATTTTGGCATCGGGGGCAATACCGTCGATACCAATACCATTACTTTCGCGAGCTCCAATGACGCCGGCAATCGCGGTTCCGTGTTTATCTTTCGCGAAAGAGGCGTTTCCACCTTCAACAAAGTTTTCGCCCGCGATTACATGGCCTTTCAGGTCAGGGTGTTCCGGGTCGGCACCAGTATCAATAACGGCGATGGTTATACCTTTACCGGTTACCTTGCTGTGAATTAAGTCGGCATGGATCATCTTCGGGCCATAAGATAACTCCCCGTAAGCTTTTGTGTTGCCATCCAGTAAGCCATCAAAAACTTGGTTGGATTGCACGATATCTATGCGAGGATCTGCGCTGAGGCGGCGTTTGACTTCATCTATGTCCACCATGTCAGAAACCCGGTAAACCAGGCAATTGACCTGTATGGATTTCAAGGGAAATTTGCCAGTCGCTTGTACATCGTAACGATCGAGAATGTCCTCATGAATGGCTTGCCATTGGCTGCGTACGTTTTCAGAAAGGGTAACAATAATCTGGCGCGATTCAAACTGCTTGGGTGTACCTGCTATGCTGGCGAGTTGTGGGGACAAATTGCTGCAACCAGTGCTTGCCAACAGGACGGCCAACAAACCTGAAAATCTATAAGCTTTCATTTTTTGGTAATGCCTTCAACCAGTTTAACTTTAGCATGAGTGCGCAGATTGGTAATGGCTTGTTGCTGTTCCTGGGTTCCACCAGTAGCCAGTTGCAAGGTATATACGCCCAGCATGGAAGGCCCTTCCACTAACTGGAGTTGCTGTGCTTGTAACAGCATGCGGATTTCGTGTTCGGTGATATTTTCGTTAAAAACAATATGCAGGCGTGGCAGCATTGCGCTAACGGGTTGGTGTTCATTAGATAGCGTTTCGAACAGCTGTCCTCCCGACAGTTGCGCTGGCAACCGAGCCACTACCAACATAACTAAAGCCGCTATTGCCAGCGTTTCCATAGACATAATCCAAAATACCGGGCGGGGTATGGTTTTCAGCCAAGTCGAAAATTTTGCAAACAGTCCAGGTGTTTTGGTGGCCTTTGTGGTTTTTGTTGGCGCTGCTGCGGCTGTATTTGCTTCCAGTGCATCTATGTTTTGCATAATAGTGGAGAACTGGGCGGCAGATGGCTTCCAAGCTGGTTTGCTGCTATTTAAGGTTGCACTGGCAAGTTGTCGATACAGTACGAGTTCTTGTTGGCAATCTGTGCACGTTGAAAGATGCTGGGATACACGTTCTTGCTCTGCTGGATTTAGCAACCCTTTTGCATACCAGGACAGTAATTCGATTACCGCATCGTGTTCTTTATTATTTGAGGGTTTCATGGTTGTCCATCCTGCAAGGCATAAGGCGAATAACCTCGTTTTGTCAGCAATTCAGCCAGTTTTTTTCGGGCATGGAACATACGTGTTTTAACGGTATTAACCGGGCAATCAGTAATCAGAGCAATATCCTGGTAAGCATAATTTTCTGTAAACGCCAGTTCAAGTACTATTCGGTGTTCGGGTGATAGACGATCCATTGCCCACAGCAGAATTTCCCCCAACTCCCAACCCAGCACCGTGCGTTCGGGATTATCGGGATTATCGGTTGCCGATTCCATACTTATTTCCTCCGATTCATTTTCACCCAGTTCTTCATACTCTGTTTCGGCAGCTTGTTCCCGCCAGTGCCGCCGCTGTCGTTCCAGCACTTTAAGTGCCTTGTTATGGGCAATCCCAAACAGCCAGGTTGATAGCTTACCCAAAGTTGGGTCGAAGCGTTCGGCATTTTGCCAAACTGTCATCATGACTTCATTAATCGCTTCATCGACCAATTCAGGGCTTTTTAGCATTTTCATCATAAAACTTCCAATACGCGGCGTGTAGTCGTAGTACAGGCTTTCAAAGGCTTCACGATCCTTGTTGGCAATACGTTGCATCAATAACGCTTCATAGGCTTCGCCGCTTACGGGTAACTCATTATTGTCTTTTTTTTGTCCGGTAATACGAACCATCGCCGCTCCCTGTACGGAAAAATTGAGTTCGCGTATTCTATACCTAAAACAAAAAACCTTTTTATCGATTAATTTTATTTATTAAAAACAAGTGCTAACAACAATACTGAGTTAACTCTTTACGAGTTAACTCAGCTTTTTAGGAGGGTTAGCTAAGTTAGGTATCAGCGATACCCATCCATATCAACTAGTAGACTCGCAATTACTGGTGTCGTCGCGTAAACCATCATCGATATCAGCTTGGTCACTGCCTGCCCCACAATCCACCGTGTCGTTAAAACCATCATCAGCCTTCAGTTTGTCGTCACCAAAATCACCGAACATCTTGTCTTTACCATCCCCGCCGATAAGGAAATCGTTGCCGAATTCGCCGCGCAATATGTCAACACCATTTTCACCTCTAAGAGTATCATTATCGGGGCCGCCTTTTAGAGTATCATCACCCTCACCACCCCTGATGTTATCACTACCGAAGCCACCATCGAGACTGTCATTGCCTAAGTCGCCGCGCATCGTGTCGTTGCCAAAATCACCGTTGATAATATCATTGCCACCGCCGCCATTGAGCGTATCATTGCCACCACCGCCATTGAGCCTATCATTGCCACGGCCACCACTGAGCGTATCCTTGCCCTCGCCGCCATTTATTTCGAGCTTAACCAAGGAGTTTTCTGACCGAGGTTCGGCTCTATCATTACCACCTGCCAAATCCATTTTTACTTTAGCAACACCATTCGCCCCACAATCTGCCGTGTGTGCATTGATAACGATACATCCCACGCCAACTTTAACAACGTCGCCACCATCTTTCACAATGAAATGGTGATTGCTATCAAACCCCACGGTCACATCGTTAGCGCTGTTAGCATTATTATCGACAAACAGCCCGTCATTGTATTCAACGACGTTTCCATTAACGCGTTTTGCTTCCCCTGCATTAACACTTAATGGCAAGCACAAGGCAACGGCGCTTATAAGAATGATGGATTGTGGTAATTTCATGGCTGTTCTCCTGTTGCATTCATTAAATTGGCGGTCTAAATTAGTATCGCTGTGTTGTACGGTAGCGATTTTTTTTAGTAAATTTTTCATGGTAATGGCCCTCATAGAGTTAACTTAAAGTATCCGGCTATGTTGCCGGAATCTTGTAGGGCAGTGTTTTTATTGCCCTCGTAACGTTATTTCTATTGAGCACAAGGAAGGTTCAAATTATTTTTAAATTATTTTTGGGGAGTAAAATAGATTCCATAAATTCAATGTTGTTGGTCGAGATTCTGAAAGCAGATTCATTAAGATTGTCATTTTCTAAAAATATGTTTTAACCCTGAACACAGCCCTTCGCTCTTGTTTTTGAACAGGCTTTGTGGGGAATTTCTTCTCAGAAAAAATCGTAGTTGAAGCTATAAAATTAGGCGGGATAGCTGGGTTGACTTAAAGCTTATGCTGGGCAGAGGTGAACTTTATGTATCAATCCAATCACCATAGGCTAAAATAGCCGTTCGTTATTTTTTTATTAAGAAGCTCACATGAACCAAATTATCGTCGAAAAAAATCCAGCTCAAGCCCACTTAGATACATTGGGCGTCACTAAATGGGAAACGTGGGAAAAAGAAATTTCTGTATTCCCGTGGGACTTTCCAGAACAGGAAATCGCTTATATTTTAGCCGGTGAATGTGTGATTACACCGACAGGCGGAACACCGGTAAGCTTTGGTAAAGGTGATTTAGTGACTTTTCCTGCGGGTCTATCAGGTAGCTGGGAAGTTAAACAGCCGTTGCATAAGCATTATAAGTTGGAGGGTAATGCGCTGACTCAAGCCTATGTTCGCGTTAAGCTGGCCATTAAAAAAGCATTGAAGTTGTAAGTCATTGAGATAGGGCTGGATTTGCCTATGGCATTATCCAGCCTGTTGTCTTTGTGGTGTACGTGCCAAGTTAAAAGCTAATATTAGCCGATAACCAAATCTTTTGCGTATCTGCACTTGGTGCAGGCAAACCGGTAACCGGGTTGTTGTAAGCGGGGTTAGCGCCACCATTGTAATAAGCATATTTAGCCAGCAACGAATAATGCTTGCCAAATTTTTGCGTCAGCTGGAAATCCCATTCATCGCCGTAATCCAGTTGTCCGGTATCATCCGAGAAACTATGATACGTACCGGTAGCCACCAAATCGCCGCGTAGAAAAGGTACCATGACCGTACCAAACACATCGCGGATACCGTTGTTAGGCGTGACCAAAAATAAATCCGCCCAGCCTTGGAAGGCATGGTTAGTGCCTAGCGGCGTATCAAAATGCCGGTTTGCACCAGAGCCATTCAATTGCTCCACAGCGCCTTGGAACATTACGTTGTACGCACTAATCCCCCCCATAAAATTGTAGCGGTGCGCTTCATACGGGGTTTGGCCGTGTCCGTAATCACTTTGGTAACCCCATTCTGCGGTATAAGCCAGCCCGAAGTTTTCACTGATTTTGATGGAATCTAGCGGTTTAACGCAACAAGTGGCTCGTAAACCGTAAGTCTGGCTGGATTTTTCATAGTTCTCAGTTTCAGTATAATCCAGCCAGTAGCCATAACCAATGACATTACCATAGTCACCCATTTTATAATTGACGTTCAAAAACGGCGCTTCGATATTTTCTGTCGTGCCGGTAAAGGTTTGTATATTACCGATATAACCGGCATTGACTACCAGACCAAACAATTGTTGATTATTGTGAGTCAATAATACCGAGTCAAAAGTCGTTTCCATTTGCCGCCAGCCGACGTTACCAATAAAGCGGTCATCATCCAGTTTTATGCGTTGTCTACCGCCTTTGATGATGGTGTCAGGGATGCCGTTATAGCTGATCCATAACTGGTTAAGCTCACTTTGCTGGGGATCGGCGATAGTGGAATACTTGCCAAGCCCGTTACGTGTGCTATTAAAATCTTCCACCATAGCCAGATTGCCTTCGTATTCGGCATAACCCTGAAAGCCATAAAATGTGGGTGACAACAAACCTGCCCGTAAGCGGGAAGTAAACGCGTTGGCCGTTTGCACTGGCAAGCCGGTTATTGGATTTCTGGGACCTGCGCCTTGATTGACATTTTCCCAACGGGTATTCAAATCAAATTTTACCGCGCCGTTTTTGCCGTAGTGGTAAAAATTGAGGGCATCTTCTACTTCTTGTGTAGCATTTTTTGCTTGCAGTGGGCTGCTGGCTAAAGACAGCGACAATGCGGCTATCGAGACTGGCAGATTCAATAATAGCTTGGACATAGTGATTTCCTTGTAAATAAACGGGCTTAGTGGGTATGGTCACATTCGGTTAGAAAGCTTAGTATACTTTCCCTGTAGTTATAATAGTCGGGGTGCGACAACAGGTCTTTGCGCGAGCGCGGTCTAGGTAAATCAATCTCCTGTATTTTGCCGATTTTGGCGTGCGGGCCGTTGGTCATCATCACCACGCGGTCGGCCAGCAATATGGCTTCATCGACATCATGGGTGACCACAATGGCGGTTACATGGGTACGCTCCCAGACTTCCATCAGTACTTCCTGTAATTCCCAGCGCGTCAAGGAATCGAGCATACCAAACGGTTCATCCAGTAACAGCAGCTTGGGAGATAGCGCAAAGGCACGGGCAATACCTACCCGTTGCTTCATACCATTAGACATGTCGGCGGCTTTTTTATGTAAGGCATCGCCAAGGCCAACGCGGGTCAAATAGTATTCAACGATCTTCTTCCGTTCATCCTTGGTGGCATGGGGATAGACTTTATCAACACCCAGCATGACGTTATCAAAAGCCGTCAACCACGGAAACAGGCTGGGCGCTTGAAACACCACGCCGCGATCAGGGCCTGCGGTAGTGACTTCTTTGTTATCCAGAATAATCACACCTTCCGAGATGTCGTTTAAACCAGCGGTCATGGATAACACGGTAGATTTACCGCAACCCGAATGGCCGATGATGGCAATAAACTCGCCTTTTCTCATCTTCAAATCAAAACCATCGACCACTTTGACACTGCTGTTGCCATCAGGTGTGGGGTAAATTTTGGAGAGCTTGGAAAACTCCAAATAGCGTGGATACGGCATATCCATTTGCGAATTTACCGGTGATTTTTTCACTTCCCACTTAGTATGGGTATTGGGTTTGACGCTGGGTAAAAAGAGATTTTTTTGAGGGTCATCGTGCGTGTTTGCCATCCCGACAGCGATCAAATATTGGGTGATTTCAGCACGGATCCGTTTGAAGGTTTCGTTTTGGTTTAAGGCTGTGCGGTTACGGGGGCGGTCGATATTGATTATAAATTCCGGGCCAAAACTGGCATTGGGGCCTGGCTTAAGCGGAATAACGCGGTCGGCCATATAAATGGCTTCATCGACATCGTTGGTAATCAGGATGACGGTTTTCTTTTCTTGCTCCCAGATTTGCAGGATTTCATCTTGCAGATTGCCGCGTGTCAAAGCATCCAGCGCACTGAGCGGCTCATCGAGCAGTAATATATCAGGGTTGGCGGCCAAAGCTCTTGCTACGTTAACGCGTTGGCGCATACCACCGGACAGTTCTGCGGGTTTTTTATCCATCGCCGCACCCAAGTTAACCATGCGCACATAGTGTTGCGTATGGGCTTTGCGCAGTTCCGGTGTCCAATGTTTAAAGATTTCATCAACAGCCAACGCTACATTTTGATACACCGTTAACCAGGGCATCAATGAGTAATTTTGGAACACCACGCCACGATCAGGGCCGGGCGCGGTAATCGGCTGGTTTTGTTTTAACAGTTCGCCGCTGTCGGCTTGAATCAAACCGGCAATCAAGGAAATAAGTGTGGTTTTACCACTGCCGGAAAAACCAACAATAGCAATAAACTCACCTTGCTGAATGCTCAGGTTAATGTCTTTTAAAATACTGGTTTTGTTGCTACCTTCGCCGTAAGATTTGCAAATGTTTTTCAGCTCAAGTAACGGCAGGTAAGCATCATTTGAAGGTGCGGTTGGCATGGTTTTGCCTTTTATATCGATTACTTTACGGGGTACGGCGTTCATGGCTAGCTCCTGATTAAATGGCTTTGCCGAAAGAAAATACTTTTTGTAGCGACAGCATGATGCGATCAAGAATAAAACCGATGAAGCCGATGGTAAAAACCGCGACCATGATGCGGCCTAGCGAATTGGAGCTGCCGTTTTGAAACTCGTCCCACACGAACTTGCCAAGGCCCGGATTTTGCGCCAGCATTTCGGCAGCAATCAATACCATCCAGCCCACGCCCAACGACAATCTCATGCCGGTAAAAATATACGGCATGGCGGAGGGAATGATGATTTTTCTGACTTGTGTAATCCAGTTAAGGCGCAGTACTTTGCCAACGTTGGTTAAATCTTTATCAATCGATGACACACCGACGGCGGTGTTAATCAGGGTAGGCCATAACGAACATAAAGTAACGGTGACGGCCGAGGTGATGAACGATTTTTCAAACCAGGAGTCGTCGGTAGTGACATACATAGCACTCACCACCAAAGTGACTATCGGCAACCAAGCCAGCGGTGATACCGGCTTGAAAATTTGAATCAAAGGATTGATAGCGGTATTAATGATGGGGCTCATACCACACACCAAGCCCAGAGGTACGGCCACTAAAGTTGCAATAATAAAACCGGCGAATACGGTGTACAAGCTAGTAAAAATTTTATCCAGGTAAGTCGCTTGGCCGTTGTAAGGGCGATCTTTAATTTCAGCAGCCGGATCTTCTGCCAGTGTTTTTTGATCGCGTTCTTGCTGGCGTTGGTAGTATTGAGTCTCTTTGCTTCTCTCGGCAAAATGCTCATCCAGCAAGCCGCCTGCTTCATGCCAGACAGCGGCGGGGCCAGGAATTGCACCCAGGCTGGTATTGACCTGCGAGGCTGATACACTCCAAAGTCCAAGAAATAGGGCAAAAGCGATAATGGGCACGCCCATGATTAAAAATAACTCACGCACTTGTGGAGTGGGGTTTTCACCGGCGATAATTTTTACCAGCGGAATAAACCAGGTGAGCCCAGTAATGTTAAAAAATCGTATGAGTTTGTTGTTCATGGTGTTACCTGCTTGTTTGTGTAAGGCAGTTTATTTTTTAATAGCTAAGTTCTTTTTAAAAAGAGGTGCATCCTTGCACCATAAGAGCTTCTTTGCTCATGAGGGACCAATCTTTTGTTGTTTACATTTACCGAGCTATTTCAAACCAATAGCAAACTGTTTCAGGTAGTCATTCGGTTTGGTTGCGTCATAGCTGATGCCGTCGATAAAATCAGCACTGGGGGGTTTAATGCCACTGTCGCCGTCGGCTGGGAAATCACTGGCTTTGGCTTTGCCTTCAGCGACCAAGGCTTTAGCAGCAGCCATAAACACATCGGGTTTATACACTTGTTTGGCAATGTCCATGTACCAAGAGTCTGGCTTGGCTTCACTGACCATGCCCCAGCGGCGCATTTGCGTCAGGAACCAGATAGCATCGCTGTAGTAAGGATAAGAGCCGTTGTAACGGGCAAAGACGTTGAAATCGGGTAGCGGACGTTTATCGCCTTTTTCGTACTCAAACGTGCCGTTCATGCTGTTGGCAAGCACGTCGGCATCCGCACCGACGTATTGTTTTTGCGACAACATCTCAACCGCTTCATTGCGGTTTTTATTGCCCTCGGCATCCAGCCACAACGAGGCACGAATCAGCGCTTTAACAATAGCAATATGGGTTTTTGGGTTCTTTTCGGCAAAGGCTTTGGTAACGCCAAAGATTTTTTCCGCACTGTTTTTCATCATTTCATAATCGCTGATCACAGGAACACCGATGCCTTTAAATACCGCCTGCTGGTTCCAGGGTTCACCTACGCAATAGCCAGCAATCGTGCCCGAATCCATGGTAGCGGGCATTTGTGGCGGCGGTGTGACTGATAGCAGTACATCCGCACCTTTTTGACCAGAAGTGTCGCCAGTCTCATAAAGCCCAGGATTAATGCCACCCGCTGCCAGCCAGTAACGCAGCTTTAAATTGTGCGTACCCACCGGAAACGTCATACCCATATTGAAGGGTTTGCCCGCCGCCTTGTATTTTTCTATTACCGGTTTTAGAGTATCGGCTTTAATGGGATGTACTGGTTTACCGCCTTCCAGTGGTATTTGCGGTTTCATTTGTTTCCAGACATCATTGGATACCGTGATGGCATCGCCGTTTAGTGTCATATTAAAAGCACTGACGATATCGGCTTTAGTGCCGTAGCCGATAGCCGCGCCTAGTGGTAAGGGTGCCAGCATGTGAGCGCCGTCCAATTCACCACTGACTACGCGGTCTAGCAATACTTTCCAGTTAGCCTGTGCTTCTAGCTGCACTGATAAACCTTCATCATCAAAAAAACCTTTTTCAAAAGCCACCGCAAGAGGCGCCATGTCGGTAAGTTTGATGAAACCCAGTTTCAGGCTTTCTTTTTCCAGTTTTTCAGCAGCACCGACATAAGATGTAAACGTCAATGATGAAATAAGTGCCGCAGCTGAGATGGCTCTGACCAGACTGGTCAATGTGGGTTTTTTAGGTTGATTCATAAATAACGTGTCCTGTATCAGAATTTTTGAACAAAAAAAAGCGTCTCTAAACAGGCCGTGTTGATAGCAACACCAGCTGTTATGTGACGCCTTTGTCAGATTGCTCAGCTGTTAGCTTAGCGGGAGCCTCCATCGTTAGAGCCTCTGTAATAAATAAAGCATAAGTTATGCCAAATTTTATTTTTGCATTTATTATTTTATTTTTGTTTGTTATTACAATTGGTTATAAGTGTTGTCGCAGTGGGTTTGATATGGGGTGTGTGAATCTGTTCACAAGTCACAACTTAAATTTTGCTCGACTAGAGTGCAAGCGGGTGGATTTTTGCACCAAAATAGTGAACGCGGCGTTAAAATAAAAACGTGACAATGGCTTTTAAATGCCCTTGCTCGATAACAGGAATAGCCAGCATGCTGCTTAAGTTATCCAATTCAGGATTGTATTCAGACTCGTGCAGATTTCCGGTAATCATAGGCATACCGGTCAGCCACACTCGACCTAAAGCGCCCATGCCTTTATTAACGGTAATGGTTTCAAATATTTCTGCTAGATTATTGCTGGTTTTACTGTAACCGTGCTGGCAAACTAGTTGCTTATTCTCCTGATCTGGAATCCATATTTGAATGCGCTTGGCAATGGGGGTCGCTTTGGCGGATAAAAATGTCATCACATAACTGCGTCCCTTGTTGGTGCAAACAGGAATACTCAAACCCGTAGTAATACCGGCCAGTTGTGCATCGCTGGCGCGGATAAATTCCTCCATCTGGCCAATATCTTCCATTAAAACCGGTAGTCCCGTTTGCCAGGCCAGACCCGGTAGGCCTTTGCCTTTTGACATATTGACCAGTTTGGACATGTTTTCAAAATAGTCCAGCGATCCGTAATAACCATTCATGACCTGCAAGGTATCCTGGGTTGCAAGGCTATTGCGCCAGACTTCAATGGCTCCCGCATGTGCTTCATCATCACCGCATAAAAACACCACCACCGCCAACAAAAAATCACCAGAAAAAATGGGCAGTGCAATGCCGCAGGTCAGGCCTGCCAGCTGCGCGGCAGTAGTGCGTTTAAAGTAGGAATGCTCAAAGCTTCTCAGCACAATAGGGTGGCCAGCAGCCCATGCTTTACCCGGTAAGCCTTCGTTGTAGGCAAAATAGTGTTGTTCACTGGCATTTTTAAAATCGGTCAGTGCGCCATATAAGCCGGAGCCAAATTCCAAGTGTGTGCGTTCTTTGTTCGGTATCCATATTTCAATGACTTTAATAAATGTTTTCATGGAGTGTTTTTTATTTAAGTAATTCAGCCATAGCGATGATATTCCTGGCCATTTCGCCCAAGGTAATGTTGCGATCCATTGCCAGTTTTCTGAGCGTGTGGTAGGCGACGCCTTCGGTAAAATTTTGGGTTCTCATCAAAATTGCTTTGGCGCGGTCTATCAGTTTTCGATCTTCAAGTTGGCTACGGGCTTCGTCTAAAGCCTCTTTTAGCAATTGTCTTTGGTTAAACTTTGCGATAGCAACCTGAATGATGCTGTTAATGCGTACACCGGTTAAGCCATCGATGATCAAGACGCTGACTTCGGCTTTTACAACTTTGTTGATGGTTTCGTTACAGCAATTGTTGGCGAACATAATGACGGGCAGGGGGCTATCTTGATTTAAAGCATGTAGGTCGGTAATCAGTGGGTCTGAGGGAGTATCGAGATTAAAAATAATGAGATCAGGTCGGCACTCCTTGGCGAGCGTTAAAAATGCAGAGCCGCTCTGCATTTTTAGAAAATCAAAGTTGCATTTGTTAAGTGCTTTTTCTAGTAAAACACTATTTACGTTGTTTTCAACTAATAAAACATTTTGCATATGCCTGATTTATCGTTAGGGCTGTGTGTTTATGTATTGTTGTTTTACTGGCTTCGTTTTATTTTTCGGACAAGGCATAACCGGCGCTGCCGGATGCAACCACCGAGACAAATACAAAAGCCTCCAAACCGGTATTTTTTGCGCCATGTACTTGGTTAGGTTTGGCGACGGCAATATCATGAGTTTTGATAGTGCGTACAAGGCCATTACCTAAAAAATATTCAGCTGTGCCCGATAAAACTGTCCAGGTGTCCTGGCCATGTGGATGAATATGAGGCGAAATTTCTTGGCTTGGCTGCACATGCCATACCACAATCACTGACTCTGGAGTTTGCAGTACAACTGATCGAATAGGTTGGTTTTCCGAGGGCTGAATGTAGTCAGCAACTGAGAATATTCTTGATTCGATAGTCATAAACAAGCGTCCTGGGTTTGAGTAATATTATCGGTGCTGGTGGGTTGTTCCAAAGAGTTGATACATTGCCTGCGTTTTTGCCGGTAAAAAAAGATGCGTCCTTGCATCACATCGACATCCAGTCTTCACAGGAGAGGTACAACTTCAAGCAAAAATGGCGAATAGCGTGCGTTCAGCTTATCCAGTCCCGTTAAAAAAAGATGCGTCCTTGCATCACATCGACATCCAGTCTTCACAGGAGAGGTACAACTTCAAGCAAAAAATAGCGGATAACATGGGTTTAGCTTATCCAGTTCCGTTAAAAAAGATGCGTCCTTGCATCACATCGGCATCTTGTCTATCTGGAGAGCTAAAACTTCAATAAGTCAAACAGGAAACCCTTTAAAATTAATTAAGCAAATATAATGCCAAATTATAATTTTTGGTCGGTATTATAGAATATTGTTAGTTTTAATAATGGCTTACGGTAATTTCAACAGCAGGCAGTACATTGGGGTAAAGAACTGTGCCGCATTAATTTTGTGCATAGCTGTTTTTAGAATGCACCAAATCGGTGTTTTTTAGAATTACATTGTGTTAATCCAGATAGCACTTATAAGTTCGCACTGATTTAAAGCGTCTTTGCACAATGAAATGCCGTGATTTTAAAAATCCGGCATTGTTAATAATTTTTTCAAAAAATCACATGATAAAAAAGACTTTATAAATAATTAGATAGGATTTTTATTGAATGTTAAATTGAAATTGGCCTTATTATTGCTTGAGTATAAATGTAAGTATGAGACAAAAAAGTCTCATACGGTCAAGATGTATTGAAGGGCTGGTTATGTAGCTTGACTACTTTTAACAGGATTTCATCAAATGGTCATATTTACAGCGTAAGCTTTGATGTAATCCAAATAATCAGACTATTTATGAGGACAAGATCATGTTAAGCGATTATTTATCTTTAATAGCCATATTTGACTTTCACATAAGATGGCCGAGCTTGTTACCTGAAACTTGGGTGGCACTTTTGCTGCTAGCTTCTTTAGGTGTGTTGATATCGGCTGAATTACATGCCCCACGCGAAAAACTGAGCAAGAAAAATCTAAAGCAGTCTTATCTCACCAATATGGGGCTGTTTTTGTTTAACAACGTGTTGATGTCACTGTTGTCTATCAGTGCGTTGTTTGTACTGGCGCAACATTATGCTGACCGGGGCTTACTCAGCCACTTATCCAGCCCTGTCTTAAAAGTATTGCTGTCTTTGCTGGCATTGGATTTACTGCTGTATGCCTGGCACAGGGTATGTCACAGCTATGATTGCTTTTGGATGTTTCACAAGGTGCATCACAGCGACGCGGCATTAAACGTAACTACAGCGTTTCGGGTACATTTTATAGAGGTATTATTAACCAACAGTCTCAAGGCGCTTTGTATTGCGGTGTTAGGTATAGAAGAAAAGATAGTACTGGCTAGCGAGGCTATTACCACCGTGTGCATTTTGTTTCATCACACCAATATCAGCTTTAAGGCAGAAGTATGGCTGGGTAAATTGATTATTATGCCTTACTTACACAGGGCGCATCACTCAATGCTGCGTAATGAACATGACAATAACTATGGTGCGGTCTTGTCAGTATGGGATCGACTGTTGGGCACGTATACCGAAGTTAGCCCTGTTGCTGTGGGCATTAAAGCTTATGTGCCACAAGATATCCTGGGCTTGATTAAAGCGGGATTGACCATTGCAAATCCTGTCGCAAATCCAGTGCCATCATTATCTGCATTAATTGACATTCCACCGACGGTACTGGAACACATGATTGCAGAAGCGGCTTATTACAAAGCTGAAAAGCGTGGCTTTAATCCAGGTAATGATATAAATGACTGGCTGGAAGCTAAAAAGGAGATTATTGCTAAAATTTGCGGTAATAAACCCAATGCAAATAGAAGAGCCCGGAATTTTCCGCAGCTATTTAAACAGATTTAATTACAGCGTTTTCATTCAGGTGAATAACATTAATTATTAGCAGCGGAGTGCAAACCTAGGTTTGTATTCCATCGAATACAACTAATCAATACTGAAAACGCTGTAAGTTTCATTGTCTTTTAAACAGGGAACGGTTTACGAAGATAACGTTATAGCGGCATCTCAGCAGCAATATAGTGAGTGACCTTGGGCGGTGCGTCGCCTTGGTGAAAAGTTAACACCTGATCTTGCAGAATTTTATCTTCATTAGGTGTACGTGCATGATGGCGCAAGTGTTCTGCCCAGCTGTCTTCCATAAAGTATTCAAGATAGTGGCCCAGATTTTCGGTATTTTCAAAAATCCCCCAACGGTACACGCCATGGCGCATACGCATAGCCTTGAGTTGGTGCGCAAGTTTTAAAAAAGTCTGTTTGTCCTGTGGGTTAATCTGGTAACAAATGGTCACCATTACTGGGCCTTGATCAAATTCAATGCTTTCAGTGGGATGGGGAGCGGGCCAGTGTAATGATGGGGTAAAATCCATTTCACTGCCCTGTTGAAGCTTTACCCTCCATGTGAGCAGCATAAATATTGCCCCGCCTAAGGCTGCAATATTCAGGGCATAATTAACAGAATAAACATTAGCCAGCCAGCCCCAAAACGCAGAGCCCAGGCTAATACCCAGAAAAAAAACCATCAAAAAAACCGAAAGTCCTCTGGCCCTTACCCAATCTGGCAATGATTGTTGTGCTGATACATTGACACTCGATAACACTAGCACCCAGCAAATCCCTAGCATAAAGCCCGCCAATAAAGCGTAGCCTTGGGAAGTGGCTATAGCGAAATAAGCGCTGATTACCGCAAGCCCAAAAGAACCTATCATGACTAGCGTATTAACGGTAAGCCAGCGTTTGAAGGTTGGCAGACTAAAGCCAGTCCACGCACCTCCTACCCCTATGGCTGTCATTAAAAAGCCAAAAAAGTTAGCATCCCCCTGCAAATTGGTTTTAACAATAAGCGGAATTAATCCCCAGAAAGCATTGGCAAAAAACATAAAACCAAACGCATGCAACATGCTGGCTTGCAAAGGTTTACTAAATAAGGAGTAACGGATGCCGGTGCGCATTGCACGCCACACTTTTTCGGGGGGAATAGAGGAGTCAGCAGTTTTTAGCATCTGCTTCCAAAAAAACATAGCCAGAATAATGGCAATAAAACTCAATGCATTGGCAGCAAATGGAACCGCCAAACCATAACGGGTTACCAATATTCCGGCTATGGCAGGGCCTATGGCTCGGCTAAGATTAATATTAATACTACCCAGTGCTATGGCTTGGGAGAGATGTATTTTAGACACGGTGCCAGGAATTAAAGATTGCCAGGCGGGGGCACTGAACGCTGCGCCTGCACCCATTAAAAAGGTGTAGCACAGCAAACTGAGCGGTGAAACGTCCTTTTTAAACACCATGAGTGCAAATGTAGCTCCCGCCAGCATCATTAATGCATTAGCAGTAACAATGAGTTTGCGACGGTCAATAATATCTGCCAAGGCTCCAGCTGGTAAAGCGAGTAGAAAAAACGGCAAAGTGGTAGACGATTGCACCAACGCCACCATAAGTGGCGAGGTTTTTAAATCGGCCATTAGCCAGCTGGCGGCAACAGAATTCATCCAGGTGCCGGTATTGGAAATAAAAGCGGCCAACCAAAATAGTCTAAATGCGCCGTATTTAAAAGGTGTGAGTGCTGATTCCCTGGTTTTCATACGCACCTGTGCTTAAATCAAGATCAGCTTTGGGAGGCCAAACTGTGTTGACCTGTGTTATTAAGCTTAAATAGCGATTACTATTTTCTGATAAGGAGCTTGTTCAGTGCTTGAAGTTCCTTTAGCGCCTACAATCATTCCCCAAAAGTAAAAAAGAAAGTGGAACCCTCGCCAGGTGTGGATTGCAAAGACAGTTGGCCACCTTGCCGTTCAATGTGCTTGCGGGCAATGGTTAGCCCGGCTCCCGTGCCACGGCCGTAAGCATCAGCGGCATGTAAGCGCCGGAAAATACCAAATACGCTTTCTTGATGGCTTTCCGGTATGCCAATGCCATTGTCCTTAACGAAAACAGAAGGAGGCGAGTTTTCAATATGTCCGATTTCAATCTGTTTTTGGTGTTTGTCGTTGTACTTGATAGCGTTGACAATCAGGTTGTGAAAAACTGCGCCAGTAGCTACCGGATCGCATATCACATGAGGCAATGGCTTTAAGATATTAACCTGTGCGCCTGATTCGGTAATGCGGTTGGATAATTCATCCAGCACTGATTCCACAAGGCTATTAAGATCCACGTTTTGCATTTCTAAGGCTTGCTTATCAGCGCGTGAATAATGCAGTACCGCTTGAATCAGATCAGACATGCGGGTGCTGGACTTAACAATAGTGTCGAGTTTTTTAACTTCCGGCTCGTCTAATTTGTCGTGGGCAGTTTCGCGCAAAATATAAGAGGACTTAAGAATACCACGCAAAGGTTCCTGCAAATCGTGAGAGACAATATAGGCAAAAGCTTCAAGTTCACTGTTACTTTTTTCCAGGCTTAACGCCAGTGCTTTCTGCTTTCCCAACAATTGCAATAAAATTAGCGCACGTTGTAAATCAGTTATGGCTTCTGCCTCATGGCCTTGCCAAGGCCTTGCTTTACCTTGCACGGATTCTTTCCAAAGCTCAAAAGAGACGCGTGGCGTCAAACGTTCTTCGCCATTTATGGCGTTAACTTCAACAGGTTTGCGCGGATCACCTGCCCAATTAATTTCATGCGGCCACTCAGGCCGAAAGCCCAAGATATATTGCTCTGGCTCCCTAAGGCGTGCAGCTATTAAGCCTGTCGCTTGATCAGGAAATGCGCTAGCTGATTCAAAAACACTCGGCAGTTGCTCGGTTACAAAAATATCACCTTGTTGATCTAGCCACGTCATTAGGGTTTTAATGAAGGCTTCCGGCGGTGTAATGCCTGAGCACATAATACGATTATCCACACACAGCGCTGCACCGGTAATATCCAGAGTATTTAACAGTTTTGTGGGCAGCGCGTCTAAAGTACTGGAAGACAGCTCAGAGGTTATTTCAATAATCTGGCGTTTGGCAGTTAGGGCGGCTTTATCTTGCGCGGCTTTGGCTTTTTCCACAAATAACAGCGTTGCCGTTTCGGCAAAAGTTTGATATGCCAGCCGGTCTGAATAGCACATGCGTCTTGGCGTAGCACCCATGCAACTGAAAAATCCCCACAGTTTGCCCTGGTTAACCAGCGATAACAGCAGACGTGAACGGGCGTTTATATTGAGATAATATTGGCTGCACATCCGCGACATACTGCGCAATACGGAAAAGCTAAGGTCAATGGGTTGGGCATTTTGCTCAGTACCAGTGGCCATGATTACCGGTATCGGATCGTAAATATGTTCCGGTGCATACTGTATGGGCATTAGCAGCATTTGTCGACGTCCCGGTTCCGGTATATCCGAGCGTGGAAAGTGCTTGTCAAAAAACGGAGGAAAACCTGCGTCACAGGCTTCGGCTATAGCGTGTCCAGAACCGTCGGCAAGAAAATAAGCGCCGATTACCGAACCACAGCCAGTCATGCGTTTTAACTCGCGCACGGCAATAGCCATGCCTTCCTGCCAGGTTTCGGCAGCCCGAAGTGCAGCGATTCCGTCGGTTATTTCGGAAAGCCTTTCGGTAGGTGAAACGTGTGTGGTTTCGGCAGGCAGCCCTTCAAATTCAATTACAAAGACATCGGCGGACCGGTGCACAAGCACATCGAACTTTTCCTCGCTAAATAAGGTAGGGAAGCATCCCACATATCGGGGCGGACGGGAATCAGTGATGCCCGTTAAGCCGGTTTCAATGCTGCGCTTAATGTCTGCATTTACAACACGGTCGAGATTTTTACCCCACAAGCTCTCAAGTTTGCCGCCAACCCATGCAGCCGCATTGGCACTGGCTCCTATAATACTATAGTCATCAGCTGCTAATATCAGCATGACCCCATGTGGCATAATGGCTCCTGAAAACTGTACCTGTTCTCGATCACAATTAGATACTGTGACAGTGTCTTTCCAGGTTTGCGTGCCGTTGGCATTAGAAAAAGTCTGAATGTTAGTGGATTCCATAGCGCTACCTTGGGTTTAATCTAGAGGTATTTTTTATTGAGAAGCTGTACGTTGGATAGCCAATAGTTGAATATTTTCTCCAGAATGGATATATGTTCTGGATATAAAAACGGCTTAAGATGGTAAGCGTTGGCGCCAAATTCGTAACACAACTTTATATCAGCTTGGTTGGAGGAGGTAGAAAACATGACGATGGCAATATGCTTTAAAGCACTGTCTGTTTTTATCTCGTTTAAGGTTTGACGGCCATCTAAACCGGGCAAACTAACGTCCATGAGAATAAAGTCCGGATTTATGGCAGGACTTTTAGAAGTGCCTCGTAATAATATTAAGCATTCATCGCCGGTAATGGCACGGTGAACTTTGTGCCTTAGCCCGGTTTTACGCAGCGCATTTAAAGCGGTATCGAAATCTTCATCGGAATCTTCGACGATTAGAACTTGGTGGGTATAAAGGGAAATAGTCATTAAAAAACTCTAAAAATAAAAGGACTGCCATTGCTATTTTTAAAAGAATTAAATTATTAAAAACAGATTTGGCCGGTATGTTATCGATCACCCTTGTCATCGTCAATACATTGATAAATAAGTGTTACCAGTTTTCAGATTATTCGATATACCTGTAAAACTTACAGCCGATTGAGGCCAAGGCATTAATCCTCAAAAGCCTATTTATTCAAGACGAGAAAATTTCGACAAAGCTGGAATTTATGGCTTAAAAATCATCGCTGCTTTTTTATTATTAACGGGTTAAATATTTAATGTGGATACAACAAGAGATTTTATTAGCGGCTAAAAAACGTGGGTTTCATTTGATAACCTCCGAAATTATCAGTGCTTTGCCTACACTTACCCGCATTGAATGTGGCTTGCTGGTGTTATTTATTAAGCATACTTCGGCGTCTTTAACCATTAACGAAAATGCCGATCCTACCGTAAGGCAAGATTTAGAAAGCCACTTTAATACTTTTGTGCCGGAAAGAGCGCCTTATTACCGCCATGATTATGAAGGTGATGACGACATGCCTGCACACATTAAAAATTGTCTGTTAGGGTCAAGCGTCACGATTCCTATTACAAACGGCAAATTTAATCTGGGCATCTGGCAAGGCATTTACTTATGTGAGCATCGAAATCACGGCGGACAAAGAAGTCTACTGGCTACGCTTCAGGGACGGCTCATATCAGAATAATGTTTCATCATTTTAATATGGGGAATAGGTATGGATACGCCGTCGCGAAGCGCATCAAGCTCGTGTTCTGCAAGATACAAATCTTCAAGGTCGTCTAAATGTTCCAGGATAGCTTCGGTTACATAAAAAGCCTTGCTGCGACCGGTGAGCATTGATAAATACTCCAGCTTAGCTTCAACGTCAATAGGGAGTTGGATAGAGATAGCCATAAAAAAAGCCTCTGTGGTTAGGTAAGTATTGTGTAAGCATCAGGGGCATCGCAACTCCTTTGCTTAGCATGAAGTATAGTCAAGCTTATACACGACTGCATCACTGACTAATAAATTTCAGATATAATTAGCGCACTCGTTTACATTTTGTGTCATTAAAATAACATTTTCACCAATGTCCAAAAAAAAGATCCCAAGCTTTGAAGAGTCGCTCGCAGAACTGGAGCAATTGGTTAGCTTGCTAGAACAAGACAATATCTCCCTGGAAGATTCGTTAAAATCTTTTGAGCGCGGGGTCACCTTGACCCGTGAGTGCCAAAAAGCCTTGCAGGATGCAGAACAAAAAATACAAATTCTAATCACAAAAAATGGCACGCCCACCCTGGAACCTTACCCTGATGAATAACGCGTTACAACAGTACCTAACCATTTGCCAAAATCGCGTTGAAACCGCTTTAAAAGCACGGTTGCCTAGTAGCAACATACTGCCGCAAAAACTGCATGAGGCTATGCAATACAGTGTATTAAATGGTGGCAAGCGCATGCGGCCTTTATTAACCTATTGCACCGGCAAAACCTTAGGTATCAGTCCAGAAGCCTTAGATGGCGCAGCGTGTGCAGTGGAGTTTATTCATGTTTATTCGTTAATCCATGATGACCTTCCGGCAATGGATGATGATGATTTAAGGCGCGGCAAACCGACCTGTCATAAAGCGTATGATGAAGCCACGGCTATTTTAGCGGGCGATGGTTTGCAGGCTTTGGCCTTTGAAATATTAGCTCATGACAGCTCAATTAACGCATCTCCGGAAGCGCGTTTAAAAATGATTACCTTATTAGCTAAAGCCAGCGGTTCTCAAGGTATGGTAGGCGGTCAGGCAATTGATTTGGAATCGGTAGGCAGACAACTTAACTTGCCTGAGCTGGAAAATATGCACATCCATAAAACCGGTGCGTTGATCCGTGCCAGCGTTAATCTAGCCACATTGACTAAAGCCGATATCGACCCTAATATGGCTACTAAGCTGGACCATTACGCCAAATGTATCGGCCTGTCTTTTCAGGTTAAAGATGACATTCTGGATGAAGAAAGCGATACCACTACGCTGGGTAAAACGCAGGGCAAAGACAAAGATAACAACAAACCTACTTACCCTGCTTTATTAGGCTTAGCGGGTGCAAAGCAAAAAGCGCAGGAATTACACGAAAAAGCTATTGATAGCCTGAGTATTTTTGGCGCAGAAGCGGATTTATTACGGGAGTTGTCGCTGTATATTATTCAGCGTAATCATTAATAATGGATCAAAAGCCGAAGATTAATAGTCCTTAGATAAGGTAATGTACGATGATTGAGAAAGGGAGGTTGGTACGCTGGATTGATGATAAAGGCTTTGGCTTTATAAAACCGGAAGATGGCAAAGCCGAAATATTTCTCCATATTTCGGCGCTGAAAGGCATGAGCCGTAAACCTGTTGTTGGTGACATTATTCACTATCTGATGGAAGTTGACGCTAACGGTAAGAGCCGTGCTGTAAATGCTAAAATTGAAGGCGTGACTCAGATACTTAAGCTAACCGCTCTGGAGCAGAAACGCCAAACAGCTTCATTATCTCAGGCAACAGAAAAACCCTACAGAAATCAAACGACGAAAGTCAGTAAAGCAAAAAACAGCTTTTATCTGTTACCTATTCTCGTTGCAATTGGCGGGGCGGTTTTTGTTTATGACAAGGTCTTTCAAGAAAAAATTCCTACTGTCCAAGCTGAAAAACTTATGGCTGAGTCTCAATCGATAAATCAAACAACACACTTTCAATGCCAAGGCAAAGTATGGTGTACGCAAATGTCATCTTATGAAGAGGCAAAGTTTTACCTGGATAATTGTCCTGGAACTAAGATGGATGGCGATGGTGACGGCGAACCTTGTGAACAACAATTTTGATTTATCGGTTTCGCTCCTCCTATAATTGCTTGTTTGTAGGTTGGTGCTGACGTTAGGAAGCCCAACAATTACTAGGCATTACCATGAGATTTTCATTGAATGTTCAAATCTTCAGCGCAGTTATTGCCAGCCTTATTTGCGGTCTGGCATTGCAACAGCTTGGCATCGATGCTGCCGTTTACAAAAAAGCCATTTTTGTCTGCGAAATTGTCGGCAATACCTTTGTCGATTTATTAAAAATGATCTTGATTCCCTTGGTATTTACTTCAATTACTGTGGGTGTGGCGCATCTTAGACACCACAGCAATATGCAACAAGTATGGAAAACTACTCTGGTTTTTTTTCTGTTTACCTCATCTTTAGCGGTAGTGCTGGGTTTAAGTGTATCCAATCTGTTCCATTTGGGCGCTGATATTGATATTCATTTGTTTGATAATGAACTACAAAAATTTAACGCCCAGAGTTTAACCGTACCACAATTTGCCACGCATTTTTTTCACAGCCTGTTTATCAATCCCTTAGCGGCTATGGTGCATGGTGATATTTTAGCCGTAGTGATTTTTGCTTTATTTTTGGGTATTGCACTGATAGTCATGGCAGAAAAAGCCCAGACCATTTTAAACATGACCGAAGAGCTGCTAGCTATTATCATGTTGATGGTTAACTGGATAATGAAAGTCGCCCCGATTGGCATATTTGCCTTACTGACTAAATTGGTCGCCACGCAAAATATTGCCTTGTTAAGCACACTCGCCAAATTTATTGTGGTGGTTATCGGTACCACGCTGTTTCACGGTGTTGTCGTGTTGCCTTTGATTTTATACGCTATCACGCGCATCTCGCCGTTATTCTTTTTTAAAGGCGCTAGAGAATCTTTAATTACCGCTTTTGCCACCAGTTCCAGCTCCGCAACTTTGCCAGTTACGTTGCGCTGTGCCGAAACCCATTTAAACGTTGATAAAAATATAGCGGGGTTTGTGGTTTCGCTAGGTGCGACAGTTAATATGGACGGCACCGCATTGTATGAAGCCGCTGCAGCTTTATTTATTGCCAACCTGACCGGCATAGAGCTAAATTTACTGCAACAAACCATTGTATGTATTACTGCCATGTTAGCAGCCATTGGCGCGCCAGGTATCCCCAGCGCAGGTATGGTAACCATGGTGATGGTCTTGCAATCGGTAGGTTTACCGGCAGAAGCTATCGCTATTTTATTACCGATAGACCGTTTACTGGATGCCGTACGTACTGTAGTGAATGTTGAAGGCGATATGATCGGTAGTTTGGTAGTACAAAAGCTTACCAAGCCGGATCGTTAAAGTTTAAGATTGATTAACTTGGTTCAGTAGCAAGATAAGTCAGCTTTTAGCTAACTTACTATGACGAATTGAATAGGTAAAGTACACGATCAAGCCAATAACTAACCAGACTACAAAACGCAGCCAGGTAAGTGCGGGCAAAAATGCCATTAACGCGCTGCATGATAGCATGCCAAGTACTGGAAACAACGGGCTGTAGGGTGAGCGAAACGGTCTTATCATGTCTGGTTTAGTGATGCGCAATACAATGACACCTAAGCACACCAATACAAAAGCGGCCAAAGTACCAATGTTCACTAACTCAGCCAAATCACCCAGCGGTATGAGACCGGCTACGAATGCCATAATCACACCACATATCACAATAACGCGTACCGGTGTTTGGGTTTTAGGATTAACGCGGCTGAAAAATGGCGATAATAAACCATCGCGTGACATGGCAAAAATAATGCGTGTTAAACCGTAATAAAGTACCAGCATAACGGTGGTGAGCCCTGCTATAACGCCGGTTGAAATCAATGCTGAGGCCGAGTTGAAGCCAATCAGCTTGAGAGCATGGGCTACTGGGGATGATACATTCAGATCAGTGTAGGGGACAACGCCGGTTAGCAGGGCAGAAACGACAATATAAATAATGGTACAAAAAGACAATGAAGCGACGATTCCAAAAGGTAAATCATGTTGCGGGTTTTTGGCTTCTTCGGCGGCGGTAGACACCGCATCAAAGCCTACGTAAGCAAAAAATACCAGCGACGCTCCCGCTAAAACGCCGGAAGTTTTACCATCGGGTAAAACTTGATACCAGCCGAACGGCATAAACGGATGCCAGTTTTCCGGATGCACGTTAAACGCGGCAATACCGATAAAAATGCTGATAGTAATTAATTTAACAATCACCATCGCATTATTGGCTTTTGCGCTTTGTTTAACGCCAATAATCAGCAATATCATTAAAATTAAAATAATCAGCGAGGCGGGTAGATTAATGAGTCCTCCAAGCTTAGGGGCTTTAGTCAGCATGTCCGGTAACGGTATGCCCATAGAGGTCAATGCATTATTGAAATAGCCAGACCAACCATTGGCTACTGCTGCTACAGAAATACCATATTCCAGTAGCAAATCCCAGCCGATAATAAAAGCCAGTAACTCACCAAAGGCCGCATAACTGTAGCCATACGCACTACCACAGCCACCTACGGCCGCAGATAATTCGGCATAAGAAAGTGCTGCAAACGCACAAGCAAATCCTGCAATAACAAACGATAACACCACGGCCGGTCCGGATTGCGTGGCGGCGGCAATGCCTGTTAGTACGAAAATACCTGTGCCGATAATAGCGCCTATACCCAAAAAAGTCAGATCCCACGCAGATAAACAGCGATTGAGAGTTTGGTCGGCATTATCATGGGCACTAATAGGCTTAGTACGAAAAATTTGCAGGGCCATAAAACATCTCGTGATGGAGGGAGGTGGGGGTATACAAGTGTTTCAACGTGCGTTGAATCGAGTATAGCATAGACTTAAAGAAGCCAAATAAGCCGCACTTCAAATCATTTTGTTGATAAGTGATTTTAAAAGATTACCCGAAGATACGCGGCATGAGCTTGGTTTAGATGAGGCCAAGAAACATCAAGGTGATGATAATAAAGGCCATTAAACCTCCTATCCAAGTGATTTTATGGAGTAACGGCATGTCGTGCCAATAGAGTTCGGCAGTGATTTTACCTGCTCGGAAAGTATTAACGCAAGATTGGCAAGTATCTATTAATGCATGGTAAAGACTTGAGATAACGTGCGATAAGCCATAACAAATGCCAAGGCCAATTGTAATGAGAAGATAAAAGACGATGGTTTGGGTTTCATGTACGCCAGTCTCAAAAATACTTTCGACAGCTTTATCGAGCACAACCTCAATAACTTCGAACAAGATGTGCAAAGCTTCTAATAACGAGCCGAATATCACGTCGTAAGTGTTGATCAAAATACCCAAGATCACACCCATAATGCTTAATCTAAAAATAATCTGTCTAAAAGTTATCGATGTCATCTTGGCGGCTCATTTCATACGATAATAGTTGATTGCCTGCTAATTTACCAATGCTTTGATGGGTTTTCCATGCTAATTTGTCCCTTTATAAAATATACACCTAGTGATTTTATCGAGGATTAATTGTAGAGACGCAAGATTTTGTGTCTCTACAGAGTAATTTTAAAATTTTTTAACCCACCCACACTCTAGCATTGCTGAACAGTCGCATCCATGCGCCATGCTCTTGCCATTCTTTTGGATACCATGAGTTTTGCAAGCTTCTAAAACAGCGTTCCGGATGCGGCATCATAATGGTAAAACGGCCATCGGCTGTGGTCAGGCCTGTTATGCCGTGCATTGAACCATTGGGATTAGCCGGAAAATCCGTGGTAGTTTTGCCATAATTACTCACATAGCGCAGCGCAATTAACGGCGCGGCATTAGGCGCAAATTCAGCACGGCCTTCACCATGCGCGATAGCTATCGGCATTCTGCTGCCTGCCATACCGGCCAATAAAATGGATGGCGATGCTTGCACCTCAACCATTGCTACACGGGCTTCAAACTGTTCCGAGGTATTGCGTAAGAATCGTGGCCAATGCTCGGCACCTGGGATAATGTCTTTCAGCCCTGACATCATCTGGCACCCGTTACACACGCCTAATGCAAAAGTATCGGTACGTTGGAAAAACGCACTGAACTCATCACGGGCACGCGGGTTAAACAGTATAGACTTAGCCCAGCCGCCACCTGCACCCAGCACGTCGCCGTAAGAAAAACCGCCGCACGCGGCCAAGCCAACAAAGTCTTGCAAACTAACACGGCCATGAATAATGTCGGTCATGTGAACATCGACACTGGCAAAACCGGCTCTGTCAAACGCTGCTGCCATTTCCACATGGCCGTTAACGCCTTGTTCCCTTAGAATGGCGATTTTAGGACGGCTGAGCGCAATAAACGGGGCGCTGATGTCTTCGTTAATATCAAAGCTAAGTTGGGCATGAAGTCCCGGATCGTAATTATCGCTGATAGCCTGGAATTGCTGTTTGGCACAGCCAGGATTATCACGTAACGCCTGCATCCTATAGCTGACTTCTGACCACATCTGTTGCAATGTGCTACGGCTGGCCGAATACAGCATTTTTCCGGCCAACGATAACGTTAAATAAGGTGCGGCAATCACTTGGCCAATCACAAAAGTGCAATCAATTAAACCGGCTTGTCGCAAAAAGCCCACTACTTCATCGCAATCTGACTGGCGCACTTGCAGCACCGCGCCCAGCTCTTCGTTAAACAGAATGCCTAAGGCATTGTCACCGAGTTCATCTAAATTTAATGATGCACCCAAGCGTCCGGCGAACATCATTTCGGCAACCGTCGCTAACAAGCCGCCGTCCGAGCGGTCATGATAAGCCAGCAGCTTGCCTTGGGAATTCAGGATTTGAATCGATTCAAAGAACGCTTTCATTAATAGCGGATCATCCAGATCAGGGCACTGGCTACCGATTTGCCGGTACACCTGCGCCAATACCGAGCCGCCCAAGCGATTTTTACCTGCACCCAAGTCAATCAAAATCAATGCGCTGTCTTCACCGCCTTGCAATTGCGGAGTCAGCGTCAGGCTAATATCCAGCACCGGTGCAAACGCAGTCACTACCAGTGATAACGGTGCAGTCATGGTTTTTTCACCGCCGTTGTCTTGCCAAACCGTTTTCATCGACAGCGAATCTTTACCGACCGGAATGGCAATGCCTAACGCGGGGCACAGCTCCATGCCAATGCTTTTGACGGTATCGAACAGATCAGCATCTTCGCCGTTAACACCAGCGGCGGCCATCCAGTTGGCGGATAATTTAACGTCCCGCAGTGAATCAATCCGTGCTGCGGCGAGATTAGTTAACGCTTCGGCAATTGCCATGCGCCCAGAAGCCGGTGCATCAATGATGGCAATCGGCGCACGCTCGCCCATTGCCATCGCTTCACCTGTGATGGCATGGAAACCGGAAGCGGTCACCGCCACATCGGCCACCGGCACTTGCCAAGGGCCAACTAATTGATCTCTTGCCACCAAGCCGGTAATCGAGCGGTCGCCAATATGAATCAGAAAGCTTTTGTCGGCCACGGCAGGGAATGACAGCACGCGTTTAATCGCCTCAGCTAGTTCAACACCGCTGAAATCTAAATCTCTAGTGGCGGCTTTAACACGCTTAACATCGCGGTGCATTTTTGGCGGCTTGCCAAACAGCAACGACATAGGAATGTCGACCGGCTTGCCGTCCAGCCATTCATCGTTTAAGGACAGATGCTGCTCTTCGGTGGCCTCGCCAATCACGGCAAACAAGCAATGTTCGCGCTCACAAAACGCGGTGAATAAGTCCAGTGATTCAGGCTTAATGGCAATCACATAACGCTCTTGCGATTCATTGCTCCAGATTTGCATGGGTGACAAGCCTTTGTCGGCATTTTGCACATTGCGTAGTTGGAAACGTCCACCGCGGCCGCAGTCATGGATAATTTCCGGCACGGCGTTGGATAATCCACCGGCACCAATGTCATGAATCGAAATAATCGGCGTGTTATCACCCAGCGAATTACAATGGTTGATGACTTCCTGGCAGCGGCGCTGCATTTCGGGGTTTTCGCGCTGCACCGAGGCAAAATCCAATTCTTCTGTGCCTGCACCGGAAGCTTGTGATGACGCCGCACCACCACCCAAACCAATCAACATGGTCGGGCCGCCTAAAATAATGATTAACGAACCGGTGGGAATTGGCTGTTTTTGCACCAGCATTGGGCGAATATTGCCCATGCCACCGGCAATCATAATTGGTTTATGGTAACCGCGAAACGCTGTCGTGCTATTTTGCACCAGCTGTTCAAAGTTACGGAAATATCCAGTCAGATTAGGCCTGCCAAATTCATTATTAAATGCCGCACTGCCTAACGGGGCTTGCAGCATAATGTCCAGGGCAGAGGCGATGCGCTGTGGCTTGCCGTTATTGTCTTCCCAAGGCTGCGGGTAGCCTGGGATTTTTAAGTGTGACACGGAAAAGCCCGACAAACCGGCCTTGGTGGCAGAGCCCCTGCCGGTTGCACCTTCGTCACGGATTTCACCGCCGGAACCTGTCGCAGCACCAGGGTAAGGTGAGATGGCGGTGGGGTGATTATGGGTTTCTACCTTCATTAAAATGTGCGCGGCTTCTTCGATGTAAGTGTAGGCGTGGCTGTTGGCATCACGGATAAACACTTGCGCCGTGGGGCCTTCCATCACCGAGGCATTGTCGCTGTATGCCGACAAAATACCTTGTGGGCTTTTGGCAGCGGTATTACGGATCATGCTGAACAGCGATTTGGCTTGTGCCACGTCATCTATCGTCCAATCGGCATTAAAAATTTTATGGCGGCAATGTTCCGAGTTGATTTGCGCAAACATCATCAGTTCAACATCGGTAGGATCGCGGCCTAAAGTCTGGAAGCTGATGGTTAAGTAATCTATTTCATCTTCCGACAATGCTAAACCCAAATCTGCATTAGCACTCACTAAGGCATCACGGCCTTGTGCCAGGATAGCGACGCTAGCCAGCGGTTGCGGCGGAGTTTTGCTGAACAGATCCGGCACGATTGCACCATCTACAACATCCTGAGTCATACGGTCATACAACAAAGCCGATAGCTGCGCTTTTACAAATATAGATAAGGGTTTTTTGCTGGTCAGTGTGTATTCAATACAGCGCTCAATGCGCTTGACATCAATTAACCCACACCGCTGAGCAATTTCGGTGGCTTTGCTGGACCACGGTGAAATCGTACCTGAGCGTGGTACAACCAGGAGCTTTTCGCCGTTGGCTGTGTCGGTTAATGGCGATCCGTAAGTTAACAGCTGATGTAAAATTGCCGTATCGTTTTCGCACAGATCAAGCTCATTATCAACAAAATGGATGAATTGCGCGCTAACACTCAGAAGGTCAGGAGCGATGGCGCGTGAGTCCGCATACAATTTTTCAATTCGGAAAGGGGAAAGAGCAGCAGGTCCAGAAATTTTTAGCATGTAAGGAAAAGGTCAGTACAGGTCGAACCAGCGCGGCGCAGTTCAACAAAAAAATGGAGTAACAATGGATTACGCGGCTAATCCTTATCAATATTAGATGTCACTATATTTTTATGGGCAAAATATTAGAACACGCAGACACGAATTTAAACGGGTTTACAGGGTTAAAAAATTTTGTGCTTTTCGTGTCGCCTAAAAGCGCCTATTTTTGGTTTTCGTGGACAAATCTAATATAAATACACGAGATATCGTGTTTCTACTTTTTGGTTTCGGAAAAGTTTTCTTTAATGGTTTTCTCTAGAGTATCCAATAACTTGACGCTGGCGGCGGTATCGGCTAGCGGTTTTTTATCGCTATCAACAATCAGCGCTGTAACGTGGTCGCTGTTTTCGATGAGCTGTAAACGATATTCTTGTTCGTTAGTTTGAAAACCTTTAAACAAAAACTTCACTTCATCCATTAATGAGCCATCTTCGAATTTTTTTTCGTCAGGATCGTATTGAACGGTATACCGATGTTCTTCGGGATTACGTTTAGTGACTTCGATAGAGTTTCGACTTAAGGCTTTATCGATAGCTCGCCACGCCCGGAGCATAGGAACGTTAAAGCGTAATTGACTGGATCCATCTTGTTGGGTTTTTTCAATGGCAATGGGTTTTGTGGTATCGCCGGTTTCATCAGGAACCGGATCCGCCTCAGACGGCGGTCTGGCCTGCTCTGGAATCTCAGAAGCAATGTCGGATGCAGGGGCAGAATTTTCAGAAGTCGGTACAGGCGAACCGGGCGAGGGCGTCATATCATCAGGTGACGGTGAAGATGCCGCTGGCGCTACTTTGGGCGCAGGTGTGGGATTATCTCTTAAATCCTTAGGCCAGTTGAGCATAGGGATTTCTTTAGTGTGCTGATAGTCTCTTTCTTTATCAGGGAAAAGCTTGGTGACATGGCTACAAGCTGTGAGATTACCAGCAATATAGCCAGCAACGGTTATCAGAATAATCTTGGTTTTTATCGCACGCACTTAAATTACTCCAGCACTGCGCATGGCAGCACGCACGCTATCAAAACAACTCTCGGACAACCAGGTTAAGGGTAAGCGTATGCCTTTGCCCATTAAACCCATTTCAGCCACCGCCCATTTTACCGGTATCGGATTAGATTGGATGAACAGGTCTTTATGCAAGGCAGCGAGTTTTTCATCAATTGCCAACGCGGCAGCACTGTCGCCACGCATGGCGGCGGTAATCATATCGTGTACCAAACGCGGCGCCACATTTCCCGTGACGGTAATGCTACCGTTGCCACCGAGCAAACAAAATTCACGACTTGTCGCATCATCACCGGTATACAAAGCAAAATCAGCACCGGTTAAATCACGAATTTGCTTCACGCGGGATAAATCACCGGTCGCTTCTTTAACACCAACAATATTATTAAGGTGTGATAAACGGCCTACGGTTTCTGGCAGCATATCGCAAGCGGTACGGCCAGGCACGTTATATAAAATCTGTGGAATATCCACGGCATCTGCAATGGCTTTATGGTGCAGATACAAACCTTCTTGCGTCGGTTTATTGTAGTAAGGCGTTACGATTAAACAGGCGTCTGCACCGGCTTGCTTGGCTTTGTGGGTCAGGCCAATCGCTTCAGTGGTAGAGTTGGCACCGGTACCTGCAATAACAGGTATCCTGCCATTGACATATTCAACAATGCTTTTAATGACATCGCAATGTTCGTCTTCATTCAGCGTGGCTGATTCCCCTGTAGTGCCTACAGCAACCAGTGCATCTGTCCCTTGATTTATATGGAATTCAACCAGTTTTTTGAGGCTGATTTTGTCGATTGCCCCTGATTCGTCCATGGGGGTGACTAGCGCTACGATACTACCTTGAATCATGAAATCTCTCGGCCAATTAATGAATGCGATAACAAAACTTTCAGCATTATAACAAGCAAATACCGAAAAAAGGTAAAGCTATCAGCGGACGCGCTAAATAGGTTGCAATGGGCAATGGCTTCTTAATAAATAAAAATTTCACAAAAATGGGGCTTATTCAGATTAAGTTCATTATTGATGAATTAAGCTCATTGCCAATTAATACAAGACCTGATTTGTTAATTTAGTGGTGGTTGTGTCATGGTAATGATGGCTTTTTTTGCTTTTTTAGCGGCTTTAACAATGTATTTTTCGTCTTTGTAAATGCTGCTAGTCCGTAGTCAATTTTATTTTGGCGGATAAGATTCAATTATCCGTTGCATTAATAGTTTTACAATACCGTGCAAAATAAAAATGATTAAGTACTAGCTTCGTTACTCGATGAGCTATGGGTTGGTGTGGTATTTTATTAAACAGAGGATTTTTAAATGAAATTAATTCAAGTGTTAAGTTATAGCTTAGCAACGGTTGTCTTTTGTGCTTCGGGAAGTGCGGCGGCTGCGATTTATGGCGGTGCGACGTGCCATAATTATGAGGGGCGTGATGCTGGAACCTTTGAGTTTTATGGGCACGGTATTACGAATGGTTCACCAAGCCTGTCAAAACAAGTTATTTGTCCGGTAACCAAACAAGCTAGAGACTATAAAGGACTTAGTGTTCGGGTTAATCTGGATTCTCCTGGAGCTAAAACAGTTGCTTGTACTTTATACGGTTATAACGCAAATGGTGTTGGCATAGGATTTAAGGCGGTTAAAAATCAAAAGAAAGGTAAAGAATCTTTAACGATTCGGGTTCCCTCCAGTACTCCACGAAGTTATTTTAGTCTCGTGTGTAGCTTGCCCTCTAAAGAACGTTCAGAAATATACAGTATTGAATCGCTCAATTGATGATTTCATCAAGGGATTGATTTTTGCAGCTCTATTGTTACTTCCGGATACGTATAAACAATGAATATATTTAAGATTATACTCATTACTACTGCGGTTAATTTGCCTTTAAGTGTCTATGTTTCTACTTTAATATCTAAACCAGCTGCTGTGCAAACCCCTATACAAATACACAGCAGCACTGTAGAAAATATTCCCCTAATTTCAAAAAATAGTGAAGATCATCAGCAAAATGATGAGATGGTTTTGCTAAAAACCGACGTGCAAGCTTTAAAATTACAACTGGCTAGCTTGAAAAACCAAATACAAAGCTCACCTAAAACAAAGGCCAGTAATGCAATAAAGCACGACAACACGATAGCGCGCAATGATGAAGCTATGCTCGCTGAAGAACAAAAACATTTTGCTGTAGAAGGAGCGGCGCTGGAATCCGCTTTTCGTCAGCAAACTGTGAATGCAAAGTGGTCAGCAGAGACAATAGATTTAATTGGAAAAGGGTTGGCCAGCGACAAGATAGGTGCCAGTTCAATGATAAGCCTGGAATGTCGTAGCGATACGTGTCGTTTGGAGTTAGCGAACAACGGCAAAAATCAGCCGCCTGATTTTGTGGAGTTCCCTCAACAAATCGCGGGAGAATTATCCAATTTAATGGTGAGCCAGACAGAAAGCAGCGATAGCAGTACGGTGTTTTATTTGTCCAAGGAAGAGTTTGTGTTGCCTAACGGCGATCATTTATGATGTTGCCATCAATACAGAGAGATTTACCCCATGATTAATTATGAACGGGACTTTTACGGCTGGACGCAAGAGCAAGCTGCTTTATTAAGGGCCGGGCAATTAAATGACTTGGACATTGCCAATCTGATAGAAGAAGTGGAATCTATGGGCAGATCGGAAAAAAGGGAATTGGAAAGTAGATGAGTGATTTTGCTGCAACAACTTTTGAAATGGCATTTTCAGCCGGTAAGAAGAGGTAGAAGCTGGCAATTGACAATTAAAGTGCAGCGAATAGATTTTTTTAAGGTTTTACGCGATAATTCTGGCTTAAAGCCGCGTTTAGAGCAATGTTTAATAGATGCTTATCAATCGGTAGTTATTAGGGCTTCACAGGAAACGGGGCTTGATGAAAGTGATTTTCCTGTTGAATGTCCGTGGAATTTTGAGCAGATTACCGATAATAATTTTTACCCTGATTAAAAGGCTTGTGAGCAGAACCGCAATTAACAGCGCATTATACGGGTTTCGCTCGTAACCATCCAGTTTGCTTATGGATTACGTCTTATGACATCTCTCAAGGTAGCGTTAATCAACGATTGATATTCCTTTTCCCCTGATTTTTCTTTAAACCAGTTAATAATGTCAGAATCCAATGCAATTGTTATATTTTGTTTTTTGGAAACTTCAACAAAACTACGACGACGTATTGCTCTGTTTAAGTCATTTTGGTTAACTTCTGGGTATTCATCAAGCGTATCATTAGACATTGGTGAAGTAGAGTTTTTGTTCATTTTTACCCGCCTTTCGTAAAGAAATAACACGAATCTCATCTTCTGTTTCTGTGTGGACAACCACCACAGGTGTTCCTTCTAATAATCCCAAGGTAATAAAGCGATGTTCGTTATAAGCCATGCGATTATCTTCAAAGGTGAACGTGTCGCTTTCAAAGACCAGATGAGTTAACGCAAAATCTAACCCATGCTTATCGATATTGCTGATGCGTTTTGGTTCATCCCATATAAACTTCATTGGTTGATTGTAGCGTTATTTTTTAAAGGTATACAATAAAAATCAGCCAAATAGCGTGTGGGCACAAAAAGTATTTACCCACACACTATACCTTTAGCTTACTTAGCCTCTCAACGCTTTCAACACCGCTTGCAAAGTCGTATTGGCATCGCCAAATAGCATACGGGTATTATCCAGCACAAACAATGGATTACCCACGCCTGCATAACCTGAAGCCATACTGCGCTTCAGTACAATTGTGGTGTCACCTTTCCAGCATTCCAGCACCGGCATACCGGCAATCGGGCTGTTCGGATCATTCAATGCCGATGGATTAACAATATCATTCGCCCCAATCACGATGGTGACATCAATTTTATCCCAGTCTTCATTGATTTCATCCATCTCATAAACAATATCGTAAGGCACTTTAGCTTCTGCCAGCAACACGTTCATGTGGCCGGGCATACGGCCTGCTACTGGATGGATACCAAATTTAACGTTTTTGCCTTTGCTCTTAAGAAATTTAGTAATTTCATACACGGTGTGCTGCGCTTGCGCCACTGCCATTCCGTAACCTGGAATAATCATGATGTTACGTGAATCCAACAGCAAACGTGCGGTTTCTTCGCTATCAATGGGTTGAACTTCGCCTTCAACAACAGCGGCTTCACCACTCGTGGTGCCAAAACCACCGGCAATCACACTGACAAAATTACGGTTCATCGCACGGCACATGATATAGCTCAAAATTGCACCGCTGCTACCGACTAACGCGCCGGTGACAATCAACAAATCGTTGCTGAGCATAAAGCCAGTTGCCGCTGCCGCCCAACCTGAATAACTGTTCAGCATGGAAACCACTACCGGCATATCCGCGCCGCCAATCGCCATTACCATGTGTATGCCAAAAAGTAAGGCAATGACAGTCATTATGGCTAATGCAAAAAGGCCGCCGCCCGTTTGGGTTTGTTGTAAAAACAGCCAGCCTAGGAAGATAGCGCCAACCAGTAAGCCTAAATTTAGCCAGTGGCGGGCCGGCAATAGCATGGGTTTGCCGCTAATTTTTTCGCTAAGCTTGCCAAAGGCAATCACCGAACCGGAAAAAGTTACCGCACCAATCAAAATGCCTAAATAGATTTCTATCTCATGTATGGATTTTTCTACGCCCACAAGTGTGGATGAGTGGTCCATAAAGTTGGCATAACCTACCAATACTGCCGCCATGCCCACTAAGCTGTGCATAATGGCAACCAGTTCAGGCATTTGCGTCATTTCGACTTTTATGGCAGCTCTGGCGCCGATAGCGCCACCTATTACAAGTGCCAATAGCAAGATGGCGTAAGAATTAACAGAGCCACTTAATACGGTAGCAATAATGGCTATTGCCATACCTAACATGCCGTAATAATTGCCGCGACGCGAGGTTTCTTGATGGCTTAAACCACTTAAGCTGAGTATAAACAGAATAGTGGAGACGATGTAAGACATCATAACTAAGTTGTGTGACATTGCAGGGGCTCCGGTTATTTTCTGAACATTTCTAACATGCGGCGGGTAACTAAAAAGCCACCGACGATGTTTATGGATGCGATAAGTATCGCCAGTCCGGCCAACACGGTAATAACCATGCCAGGGGCAGAAATTTGTACCAACGCACCAATGACAATAATGCCACTGATGGCGTTGGTGACGCTCATTAACGGAGTGTGCAAAGAGGCGCTAACATTCCAGATAACCTGATAGCCGATGAAACAGGCCAATACAAACACAGTAAAATGCGACATAAACGAAGCCGGCGCCACAGCGCCAATACCAAATAACACTAAAACGCCCAAGGTTAACGGTAATAATGATTTAACCGATTCAGGGAGCAGTGATTTTTTAGGCGCAGCGGCAACAGCGTCAGTGCCAACTTTGGCAGCAGGCGTTGCAGAAAGCTTAGGCGGTGGCGGTGGCCAGCTGATGCTACCTTCTTTTATTACCGTTGTGCCACGAATAACTTCATCTTCCATATTAACGTTAATTTCGCCATTTTTTTCTGGCGACAATTCGGTTAACAAATGCCGTAAGTTGGTCGAATACAATTGGCTGGACTGATTGGCCAAACGGCTGGGCAAATTGGTATAACCAATAATGGTGACATTGTGCTTGACCACGACTTGGTCTTTTTCAGTGAGATCACAGTTACCGCCTTGTTCTGCGGCTAAATCAACAATCACACTGCCCGGTTTCATGGATTCCACCATTGCCGCAGTAATCAATTTGGGTGCGGGTCTGCCAGGAATTAACGCGGTGGTGACGATAATATCAACTTCTTTGGCTTGTTCGGCAAACAAGGCCATTTCTGCGGCGATAAATTCCGGCGACATGGTTTTGGCATAACCGCCAGCGCCAGCGCCATCTTCTTTAAAATCCAGCATTAAAAATTCCGCGTCCATGCTTTCTATTTGTTCTTTTACTTCTGGACGGGTATCAAATGACCTTACGATAGCGCCCATGCTTTTGGCCGTGCCAATGGCCGCTAAACCTGCAACACCTGCACCAATTACCAACACTTTAGCGGGTGGAATCTTACCTGCCGCCGTAATCTGACCGGTAAAAAAGCGGCCAAAATGTTGCGCGGCTTCAACGATAGCGCGATAACCGGCAATATTGGCCATTGAGCTTAACGCATCAAGCTTTTGCGCTCTGGACACACGCGGCACGCTGTCCATGGCTAAAACAGTGGTTTTTTTAGCCGCCAGTTTTTGCATTAACGCTTCGTTTTGTGCAGGCCAGATAAAACTGATCAAGCATTTGCCTTCAGGCAGTAAATCGATTTCAGTATCAGACGGTGCTCGCACTTTCATGATGATGTCAGCACCGCTCCACAAGGCTTTGGTGTCGGCAACAATCTCTACGCCAACGGCTTTGTAAGCGTCGTCGGAAATGTCTGCGGCAACGCCAGCGCCACTTTCTACACTGACGCTAAAGCCCAGTTTCATGATTTGTGCGGCAACGTCGGGCGTTGTTGCCACACGTTTTTCGCCGGGATGAGTTTCTTTAGGTATACCTATTTTCATACGGTTTCCTTGTTATTATTAATTAGTGACATAGCGGGACTTTAGAATTTATTTGCTGATTAAATTCCAACCGCCGAGCATAGAAGATAAACCCGCGGTTTTCAATAAAATTTGTTGTCGATGGCTTGCAATGGGAATTTCTTCAACTATCGGTGGCTTGCAGTCAGTCAGATAATGCCATAAAACCAGTTTTGTAGGGTCAAGCCTTGGAAGTTTTGGAAATCAGTGGTATTACGCGTTACCATGATAAGTGACTGACTTGCTGCTATGGCCGCAATCTCGCCATCGGTATAATTACAGGAGAGACCTTGTCGTTGTAATCTGCCGCGTTCCATTGCAAACCAAGTCGAGGCGTGTATATCGTAGGGCAACACATCCAGGCCATTGTCCATTAACAGTTTAAGATAGGATTGCAGCTGGTTTTTGCGTTTGGAATCGGGCAATAAAGCACAGCCATAATGGAGTTCGTGCCAAACGGGCGCGGCTATACAATAGTGGCCATCTTGTTTTTCAAGATGGTGCAATACATTTTTATTCGGTTGCCGCTTGGTGGGTTCGGAGATTATATTGGTATCCAGCAGGTAGATTAGTCTTCCCATGTAAAGCTTCTGCCTTGCGAAGTTTCGCGCCATTGCTGGATTTCTGCATCGCCGATAATTTCTTCGTTGGAGTTTGGCAAGTGATCACGCCAGTCAGTGATTGCTTTGAACAGGTTGTGGGATTTAGGTGTCAGGTTTTGGTAGTCAGTTTCTGAAATGACGACAGCAACAGCTTTCCCGTGTCGTGTTAGGTGGATAGGCTCGCTGGCTTCCACTTGCTGAATTAAGCTGGATAAATTGTTTTTGGCATAGGCGATGGATGTGGTTTTCATTGGTTTGCCTCATTACTTATTTATGGCTATAATTATAGCTATAATTATTAGGTTAATCAAATTCGCTATGGCTATTGATATACTCACTAAAGATTTTATAGAAACCGCAGAAAGGCTGGTGTTCGCAGTGGTTATGCCAACTTTGGAACAAGGCAAAGTGCTGTGTTTTTTACGGTACGTAACTGAAGATCATCTTTGGAAAAAGCTATCTACAGAGCAAGCCAACAATTTTTTAAAGCAACATTATCCCCAGTATCTATATTATTCACCCGTATTGGATGCTCAGTTACATGCAGTACCTTTAGAATACATCGCCATCCATCATCAACCCAAACAACGCTTACAACAGCTATTGCAATCTAAACATAACGATTTAATAGAAGACGATGCCGTTCAATTATGCGATTTATTACAAGCCAATGCGGTTAATATGGCGCAACTGGGCATTACCGGTTCGTTGTTAATTGGCGCTCAGCATGCTGAATCGGACATTGATCTTGTGTGCCATCAAAGACAGGTATTTCACTATTGTCGGCAGGTGATTAAATCGCTGATTGATCAGGGGCGCTTGCAGGATTTATCACAAGCTGATTGGCAAGAAGCCTATAGCCGTAGGGATTGCGCGTTAAGCTTTGCAGAATACGTCTGGCATGAGCAGCGTAAATATAATAAAGCCATGATTAACGGCCGTAAGTTTGATTTGAGTTTTGTGGGTGATGTTTCATCTTCAAATACGCAAATCTACCAAAAATGCGGTGCAATCACCCTGCAATGTAAGGTTAAGGATGACAGTCGAGCGTTTGATTACCCCGCTGAATTTGCGGTTGATGCTGAAGAAATTAGTACAATAGTCAGCTTTACTGCGACTTATACAGGTCAGGCGCAGTGTAACGAAACGATTGAGGTTTCAGGTATTTTGGAACAAAACCAACACGGTCTTAAACGGGTGGTGGTGGGTTCCAGTCGTGAAGCGCACGGGGAATATATTAAGGTCATTCATGCCTAAGCTAAGTGATTTCGCCGCTGTCATTTTTGATATGGATGGTTTGGTGTTAGATACCGAAGCCACCTATCGAAAAGCTTGGCAAAACGCCGCCAGCACAATGGGCTATAGTTTTTCAGATGAGTTTTGTGAGTCTTTGTCCGGTTTATCAGGCGAAAATGGCCTAGCCAAAATCATAACTATTTTTGGGGCAGATTTTAACGCGACTGAATTTAATACATTAAGTAATCAAAGTTGGTGCGACTGGGTTAGTAAGCACGGTATGGCTGTTAAAAGTGGCTTTCAACCCTTGCTAGCCGCTATCATTGCGCACAATATACCGTATTGTCTTGCCACGAATAGTCGCGGCAAAGATGCACGGGAGTGCTTGGCGTATGCAGGTTTATCGGATACGTTTGCCACTATCCTTAGCCGCGATGACGTGAACCACGGCAAACCAGCACCGGATATTTTCTTAAAAGCTGCTGAACGATTGCAAGTTAACATCAGCGATTGCTTGGTTTTGGAGGATTCGTATACCGGTGTAATCGCCGCTGACAAAGCCGGTGCTTACGTGGTCGGTGTACCATCAGTTTGGCCTATGGATGAGCGGATGCGTTTGCACAGTGCATTAATCGTCAATGATTTGACCGAGTTACTGGAAAGCTTCAACGCTTAGACTACAATCAGGGTATAATTTAGTAACTTCAGCTGCAAAATCCGCGATTAAATTGACAGACCATCCCACCACAGTTTCAGTTCTAGCTCCTGCCAGATTGCATATGGGCTTTGTAGATTTGAGCGGTTCCTTAGGTCGACATTTCGGCAGTATCGGTGTCGCTTTAAACGAACATGGCACGCGTTTATCGGTGCGTAAAGCTGCACAACGCAGCGTTATCGGTGCATCCGCACAACGTGCTGAACTTTGTTTAACACAACTTTGCCAGGCATTAAAAGTCTCCGACCAACTCGCTATCACGATCGAAAGTGCTATTCCTGAGCATGTCGGGCTGGGTTCTGGCACACAAATGGCAATGGCTATTGGCAGTGCACTCAATGCTTATTACAATTTACAATTAACAGTCCGTGATATTGCCGCCGTGATGGATCGTGGCTTGCGTTCAGGCATAGGCATCGGTGTGTTTGAACAAGGCGGCCTGATTGTTGACGGTGGGCGCGGTGTTAATACGGTTACACCCCCCGTTTTGGTGCATCTCACTATTCCTAAAAACTGGCGATTTATTCTGGTGTTTGACAGCCGCGGCCAAGGTTTGCATGGCCAGCAAGAAATACAGGCTTTTAAGAGTTTACCGCCGTTTCCTCAGCAAGAAGCTGCGCGGCTGTGTTATTTATTACTGATGCAAGCTTTGCCAGCAGTTGCTGAAAATAATCTCCATCAATTTGGCGATGTTATTACCCAGTTGCAGCGTTCGGTAGGTGAGCATTTTGCGCCGGTGCAAGGTGGTGTGTTTGCCAGCGGCAAAGTCGCTAAAGTCATGCACTGGTTACATCAACAAGGCGCGGTGGCGATAGGCCAGACTTCTTGGGGGCCAACCGGATTTTGTGCAGTTGATGGTGTAGATTTAGCTGAAAAATTGGTTCAGGAAGCGCGAACACGCTTTGCAGATTTCGATAAGTTAAGTTTTAGTATTGCCAGTGCGCGAAATAGCGGCGGTGAAATTCGGCTTATTTGACGGTCGTGTATTCGGGTTAGATTTTTTGTTATTATGCTATTATCCGTTTTATGGAATATGTATTAACAGATCATGCTCGCAAACGCATGGAAAAACGTCAAATTCGCTCAGAATGGCTAAGCGATGCGCTGGCTAATCCAGCGAGAATTGAAAGCGATCAGGACGATCCGGATTTGCTTCATGTGCTTAAACCCATAGCAGACCGTAGTTTTAGTGTTTTACGGGTAATTTACAACGAAACAGTTTCTCCTGTTGCAATTATCACCGCTTACTTTGACGATGACGTGAAAGATTTATGAAAATTGAATTTGACCCTCAAGCGGACACTGCCTACATCGGCTTTATTGAAGGGGATGTGGCGCGTTCCAAACAACTTGAACCAGGTATTATTGCTGATTTTGATGAGCAAGGGCAGCTTCTGGGTCTGGAGATCCTTTATATTGCTAAACGCTCTTCCGTGAGCGCCCCTAAGCAGGTAGCTTAACCCTTGTCAATTGACCGCTATTTGTTTATTATTTTTTGAAAAACGCTTGCCACTCTGATTATAAACGTATTTGTTGGTTCGGTGCAGTGGGGCGCGTGGTTTCAGTGATTTTTTGGATGTTTAACTTTTAAGAGAATATGGCACAAAAACTTTATATTCAAACCAATGGCTGTCAGATGAACGAGTACGATTCTGACAAAATGCGGGATGTACTCAACGCGTCGCATGGTTTTGAATTGACTGAAGACCCAAAACTGGCCGATGTTTTATTGTTAAACACCTGTTCCATCCGCGAAAAGGCGCAGGAGAAAGTCTTTTCTGCACTGGGTAAATGGCGCAAAATTAAGGACAAACGCCCCGATGTCATTATTGGTGTCGGTGGCTGTGTTGCTAGCCAAGAAGGCGCGGCCATCCAAAAGCGTGCGCCGTATGTCGATATGGTGTTTGGCCCACAAACCTTGCACAGACTGCCGCAATTACTCGATCAAGTCCGCAATAAGCATAAACCTGTCGTTGATATTTCTTTCCCTGAAATCGAAAAATTTGATAACTTGCCCGCCCCGCGTGCCGAAGGCGTTAAAGCCTTTGTCTCGGTCATGGAAGGTTGTAGCAAATATTGTTCATTTTGTGTTGTGCCGTACACGCGCGGCGAAGAAATCAGCCGCCCGTTAAATGACGTAATCCGTGAAATTACCGCGCTGGCTAAACAAGGCGTGCGCGAAGTCAATTTGCTAGGCCAAAACGTCAACGCCTTCCGTGGCCTGATGGATGATGGCGATATCGCTGATTTTGCCTTGCTGCTGCACTATGTCGCTGCCGTTGATGGTATCGACCGCATCCGTTTTACCACCTCGCATCCGGTAGAGTTCACCGACAGCCTGATTGAGGCGTTTGCCGAAATTCCCAAATTGGTCAACCATTTGCATTTGCCGGTACAAAGCGGCAGCGATGCGATTTTAACCGCCATGAAACGCGGTCATAAGGCGGCTGATTACAAGGAAACCATCCGCAAACTGCGTTTGGTGCGGCCTGATATTTGCTTATCGTCCGATTTTATTATTGGTTTTCCCGGTGAAACCGATGCCGAGTTTGAAGAAACTATGGCGTTTATTGATGAGGTTGGTTTTGACTTGTCGTTTAGCTTTATTTACAGCGCAAGACCTGGTACGCCAGCTGCTGAATTGCCTGATGAAGTGTCGGCAGACGTTAAAAAGCAGCGCTTAGAACGTTTTCAAACGCGTATTAATGAAATGACAGTGGCCATTTCCACCGCTATGATTAATACAGTACAGACTGTATTGGTGGAAGGGCAATCTAAAAAGAATCCGTTGCAAATGCAAGGGCGTACCGAAAATAACCGCGTGGTGAATTTTATTGCCCACCCGCGTTTGGCAGGTCAGTTTGTTGATGTGCTGATCACCGAAGCTTTACCGAATTCTTTACGGGGTCGATTAATTGATTCTACTGTTGATAAAATTTTTGCCGTTGGTGTGTAATGATTTCACAGGAAATTTGCCTGCTACCCGCTGATAATGAGCGCTTATCCAATTTTTGTGGTTATACCAATGTCAATTTACGACAAATAGAAAATCGGCTTAATGTTGATATTGCCAATCGTGGCAACCAGTTTAAAGTCACTGGTTTAGACGAATCGGTTAAAGCGGCGTGTGCTGTCATGCAAAAATTGTTTGAAAGCACTGAAAGTGAAGAGCTGACGGCCGAGCTGATTCATTTGGCGATGCAGGATGCTTCTATTAATGATTTGTTAACTGTGCAAGGCGAAACTGATACGCCCGCTCAAAAAAATGTCAGTATAAAAACCAAGTCTGGCACGATTAGAGGCCGGGGTGCTAATCAGCAAGATTATTTGCGGAAAATTTTTGCCCACGATATTAATTTTGGTGTCGGCCCCGCTGGAACCGGAAAAACTTATCTCGCCGTGGCCTGTGCGATTGATGCGTTGCAATCTGAGAAGGTTAAACGCATTATTTTAGTGCGTCCGGCGGTAGAAGCTGGTGAAAAACTGGGTTTTTTGCCTGGCGATATGGCACAAAAAGTTGATCCGTATCTGCGGCCTTTGTACGATGCTTTGTATGAAATGCTTGGCGTGGAGCGCGTTGAAAAAATGATCGAGCGAGGTATTATAGAGGTTGCGCCGTTAGCGTTTATGCGCGGTAGGACTTTAAACGATGCTTTTATTATTCTAGATGAGGCGCAAAATACCACGATTGAACAAATCAAAATGTTTCTAACCCGTCTTGGTTTTGGCTCAACAGCGGTAATTACCGGCGATATTACCCAAATTGATTTACCTTCAGAAAAGATGTCCGGCTTGCGGCATGTGTTAGAGGTTTTAAAAGACGTGGAAGGCATTAGTTTTACGTTTTTTGATGTGCGTGACGTAGTAAGGCATCCGTTAGTGCAACGCATTGTATTGGCTTATGAGCTTTATGATAAAAAGATAAAATCTAATCTGTGAATGCTATAGAGTTGCAAAATGTATGTGTATCGCCGGATTTGCCCAATCTCCAGCAGCTGCAAAGCTGGGTCGATACAGCCCTGGAAGCGATAGATTACGATACTGAAATCGTTATTCGACTTGTTGATGAACTAGAAAGCCAAGCGTTAAATGAACAATACCGCCATAAATCCGGGCCTACCAATATTTTGAGTTTTCCGGTTGAAGTGCCAGCGGGCATAGAACTGGATTTACTAGGTGATTTGGTGATTTGTGCGCCGGTTGTTGCTAAAGAAGCGCTGGAACAACAAAAAGCCTTAATGGACCATTGGGCACATATTGTTATCCATGGTGTGCTGCACCTTTTGGGCTATGATCATATTGATGATAGCGAGGCAGATATCATGGAAAGTAAAGAAATAGCCTTATTAATGCGGTTGCATATTGATAATCCATACCTATCGGTGAATGACTAATGAGTGAAGATCAGCCTCCGAGTAAACTCTCCCCGCAGAAAAGTTGGATCGAAAAAATTGTCCATCTGCTGACCGGGGAGATACAAGATCAGGATGATTTACTGGAGATACTGCGAGAGGCACGCGAAAAAAGATTATTAGATACCGATGCGCTGATTATGATTGAAGGCGTATTACAAGTATCGCAGTTGCGGGTGAGGGATATTATGATTCCCCGCGTACAAATGGTTGTGGTTGCTAAAGATGCTGAATTAGAAACTATTTTTCCTTTGGTTATAGAATCTGGGCATTCGCGTTATCCGGTTATTGATGGTGACCGCAGTAAAGTGGTGGGTATTTTACTGATTAAAGATTTACTGGCGCATGTCTTGAAGAATAAAGATCTCCTGGTTCAGGATATTATGCGTCCTGCCAGTGTCGTGCCTGAAAGTAAACGTCTGAATGTATTGCTTAAAGAGTTGCGCACTAATGGTAATCACATGGCTATTGTCGTCGATGAATATGGCCAGACCGCAGGTTCTGTGTCCATTGAGGATGTATTGGAGCAAATTGTCGGTGAAATCGAAGATGAACACGATGATTTTGAAGAAAAAGATTATGTCACCCAGCGTAATGAACATGAGTACATGATTACTGCATTAATGCCCATTGATGAATTTGATGAGTATTTTTCCACCCAACTGGCCACTGATGAATACGATACGGTAGGTGGGTTTATAGTGAATCAGCTTGAACACATGCCCAAAAAAGGCGAAAGCCTTACCGTTGATAATTTAAAGTTTGAAGTGATTAGAGCCGATACCCGCCGTATACATCTCGTTAAACTAAAAATACTCGATTAGCATTAGGATAAAAAATGGATAAACACACGGTTTTAGTGACTGGCGGCGCCGGTTTTATTGGTAGCCATGCCTGCGTTGAATTATTGCAAGCAGGTTTTAACGTTGTTGTTGTGGACAATTTGTCCAACAGCAAGCTTGAATCTTTAAAGCGTGTAGAGCAGATTACCGGCAAGACCTTGCAGTTTTACCAAGCGGATATCAGGGATAAGACGGCATTAACGGACATCTTTGCCAAAGAATCGATTGCTACCGTTATCCATTTTGCCGGCTTAAAAGCGGTAGGTGAGTCATGTGAACAACCGTTAAATTATTATCATAATAATGTTTACGGTACGCTGGTTTTGCTGGAAGCCATGAGCGAAGCCAATGTTAAGCAGCTGGTGTTCAGTTCGTCGGCAACTGTTTATCAGCCTTCAGAAACCGGGCAATATTCCGAAAGCTTACCGTTAGGTGCGATTAATCCTTATGGGCGCTCCAAAGTCATGGTAGAAGACATTTTGCGTGATGTGGCGGCGGTCGATAAAATCAAGCCAAATGGGGCACCCTGGAAAGTCGCGTTATTGCGTTATTTTAATCCCATAGGCGCTCATGAAAGTGGCATGATCGGCGAAGATCCCAATGGTATTCCTAATAATCTGATGCCTTATGTATCGCAAGTGGCGATAGGCAATTTAAAACAATTATCCGTGTATGGTAACGATTATGCTACGCCTGATGGCACCGGGATACGTGATTACATTCATGTGGTTGATCTGGTTAAAGGCCATATTAAAGCCATAGAAGCTATTGAAAGTGACAAGTTCAGTGGCGGCGGTTGTAAAGCTTACAACTTGGGCACTGGCAAAGGGTACAGCGTTTTGGATATCGTCAATACCTTTGAGGCGGTGACGGGCCGTAAAATTTTGTACCAGTTTGCGCCCAGAAGAGCAGGGGATTTGGCTGAATGTTTTGCAAATCCAGCCTTAGCCGATAAAGAATTAAACTGGATAGCCGATAAAGATTTAGAAGATATGATTGCCGATACCTGGAATTGGCAAGTTAAAAATCCACAAGGCTACGTCGACTGAATTGAGGGGTTATTGGTTTTGCCGGTAGGCTGTTCTGTTCATATCTCGGGTGCTTTTTGGTTAATAATGCCGTGCGGTACATGAGCAGCGGCGACATGTTGGGCGGCTGATTCACAATGGCCTTCTTGATCGTCAAAGAAAATATCTGCGCCGAAGGCTTTTAAGAACGCGCCTTTAGGCATACCGCCTAAAAATAAAGCTTCATCGATTCTAATACCCCAGGCGCGTAAGGTTCTTACCACCCGTTCATGTGCAGGCGCTGCCCGTGCAGTCACCAAGGCGGTTCTGATCGGGGATGAATGCGGGTCGCATTGCGTTTGAATATGATGGAGTGCACTTAAAAAATCTTTAAAAGGCCCGCCGGGCAAAGGTTTTTTAGCTTCTGTACGTTCATTTTCGGCAAAAGCCGTTAAGCCGCGTTGTTGATAAATACGTTCGGATTCGTCGGAAAATAATACCGAATCGCCATCAAACGCAATGCGCAGCTGATCAGGATGGCTGTCTATTGAGGAGCCGCATAGAATAGTGGCGGCAGCAAATCCGGCATCCAGGGTTTTGGCGACATCATCGGCATTAGTCGATAAAAATAAATGTGCGCCAAAAGCAGACATATAGCTGTAAGGCGATACTCCGCTGGTAAATGCAGCGCGGGTAATATTTAAACCGTGATGGGCAATAGAATTGAAGATTCTAAGCCCGGTATCAGCGCTATTTTGCGACAGTAATATAATTTCCACTAAAGGATCATCGGCGGTTTTTTCGTTGAGTGCTAGAAATTTTTTGACTAATGAAAAACCGTAACCTGGCTGTAAAACCTCATCTTCATGTTGTATTTGGTAGCGCAAGAAAGCTTCCTTGCCTTGTTTTTCAAATATGGCGTGAGATTCGTCCAGATTAAATAAGGCACGGGAGGATATGGCGACGACTAATTTTTGTTTTCTCATAATATTTTCGTGGTTACACTAAGCCGCTAACGGCGGCAATTAAAGACAGCCCCGCTAAAAGTGCGGCGACAAGGCTAAACAGCAGTGCTTTTCTAAGGCTATTTTCAAGCGCAACGATGCGTTTTTTGTGCTGCGAGTTGATGTTATCCTGTTCGGTTTTAAATAAAATCCATTCAGAATCGTGTAGGGTTTCATTCGCGGTTGATCTGATGGTCACAGAGGTTGGGCTGCCATTATCATCATCTGCCGGTTGCAATTGAGGCAATGTATCTTCTGTTTCGACTAGCAGATTTTTGACTGTGACATTATTGGGGATATATTCCTTATTTGAAGAAATTTTTTCCACTTTTGTATTGTTTTGAACTAGACTTGAGATAGTTCCTACAGAGTTGTTGGATTCTGAATTATCTAAAGGGACAATGATGAGTGGGTTGCCGTTGTTATCGTCGGGAGTTGTCGTAAAAACGTCTGGTTCTGGTATTAATTTTACAGGGGCGGTGTTCTTATTATCAACCCATCTGATGGGCTCAAGAGTAATAGCGGATTTTTTTTCTGCTATAGAGTCTAAAATCAATTGTGAGTCGTGGAAATCATCTACGGTATGAATGTCTACCAGATGTTCGTTGCTGTTAAATAAGTGTGATTTTGTAGTGATTTCTGGCATATCGAGACTGTCGAAGTCGGTGTTGACCGATAAACCGTCAATGCTATCCTCATCACTCATAATGACAGCGAAATGGGCATCAATACCATTTTTGTAATATTTTGATTTCATATCGTTTAAAGATGACATATTTATAGCCGTTGTTTAAGAGTAAAATAGCCCGTAGTTTTCGTTACTGTAGGGATGGGCAAGCTATACCGTATTAACATAATAGTAAGCGCAGTTTTAATATCTGTGGTTATTTTATGCCAATAAAACCTTAATGTTAGTCAAATTTTATCGATTTGATGCTAATCTATTCAAAATAAAAACTTTTAAAAAACAATAATGCAACTAGCCATCACCGTTTTAGGGAATAACAAAATCAATTTTGTTGCCGAATTGCTGCCCGCTATCCGCGATTGTAATTGCAGCATTATGGAAATTAGAACGACAAAATTAGCGCAATCGACTGCGGCTTATGTGTTGATTCAAGGTAACTGGAATCAGATCGCCAAGTTTGAAAGCACATTAGAGCTTATTCAAACCCGCTTAGAAATAAAAGTACACACATTACGTCCCGATGCGAAGGATAAAGGCAAAGATTGCATGCCGTATTCGCTGGAAACCATATCGCTGGATCGTGCGAATGTGGTCGAATCCATCACTTCTTTTTTGTATGATCGAGAGATAGAAATCGAGGAAATCACCGGCAGTTGCTATCAGGCGCCGTATATTCAATCTTCGGTATTTTCAACCAAATTTATTTTGCTGATTCCACCGCAATTGCATTTGCTGTCGTTGCGCGAAGAATTTTTGGATTTTTGTGATCAATCCAATATTGATGCCATTCTTGAGCCTATTAAACGTTAGGTAATACTATGTCTCATCCCGTTATCGGTACGATTATTGCTGATGTTGATTTATTAGCGACAGGCGGTAAAAACGTTAAATTGTCCGATTTTCGGGGTCAATATCTGGTGTTGTACTTTTATCCTAAAGATAATACCCCCGGTTGTACGCAACAAGGCCAGGCGTTCCGCGATAATATCGACAAATTTACCCAGCTCAACGCTGTTATTGTCGGTGTATCGCGTGATAGCGTGCGTGTGCATGAAGGTTTTAAAGGCAAACAGCAGTTTCCGTTTGATTTGCTCAGCGATAGCGATGAAGTCTTGTGCCGGTTGTTTGATGTGATCAAAATGAAAAACATGTATGGCAAACAGGTTTTGGGTATTGAACGCAGTACTTTTTTGGTTGATCCTGACGGCGTACTGATACATGAATGGCGTAAGGTTAAAGTTAAAACGCATATTGATGAAGTATTGCAGGTTTTAAACACCGTTTCTGTATAAAAATAATTAATCATGACAGATTGTTATTGCGGATCGGGTCAGAACTACAACGAATGTTGTGAGCCTTATCACACGGCATCTAAAATGGCGCAGACGGCAGAAGCGTTAATGCGTTCACGCTACAGTGCTTTTGTGCTGGGCAATGAAAGTTATTTATTGGCCACTTGGGATGAGGCTAAACGCCCTTTAAGTCTTGGTCTTTCCGGTGACGGTATCATTTGGCAACGTCTTAACATTATCCGTTGCAACAAGGGGCGAGAAATTCATAAGCAAGGTACGGTTGAATTCAAAGCTTATTACCAGCAAGATGGCCATGATTTTGTACTGCATGAAATCAGCCGATTCAAAAAAAATCAAGTTGTTTGGTTCTATGTGGATGGTGCTGCGAGAATAATTCCGGGACTCGCAGCCAAAAAATGAAATCTTGTTTTATTTAAAGACCGTTCGTGGTGAGCTTGTCGAATCATGAACTACAAACCCTTCGACAAGCTCAGAGCGAACGGATATCTTCTCTTAAAGGTGGAGCCTGTTACGATTTTTTTCCAGAAAGCGATAGCACTTGCTGTCCAGATTTACCCATTTCTTCCATATAATTAATTAAAGCCTCCACGTCACTGTCGTTAAGCCTTAAATTAGGCATCAGTATATGGTTGTAACGTTTGTAGAGACTAACCGCAATAGGGTCTTTTTCGGCCAGTAATTTGTCAGGAGTTTTTATCCAGCGAGCAAGCCAGGCTTTATCGCGCCGTTCTGTTATGCCTTGCAGTCCTGGGCCTAAACCATCTTCATTACCCAGGCTATGACATGCTGCACATCGAAAGCGAAATAGGTCAGCACCTTTGCTAATTTTTGGAAGCTTATCTGCTGCCGCATAACCCGTCTGGACAGTATTATGTACAGCTTTAGTATTGGACAACGCATAACCCAACTGCCAGGCCAAAACCTTGGGTTCGTCAAAGGGTGAACGTTTCATCCATTGCCCTGTGCTTTCATTGCCGATCATAATACTGGTGTTATGATCGCTGAGCTTGCTGGCTTCTACGCTGTCTCTGAATAGACCCAATTTTTTACGCAGTAGCGTGGTGTCGGCTTTGCTTCCGGTTAGAAAACGCCAGCCTGCACCTATACCAAAGTTATCTGCATAGTTTTTCAGGGCTTTAGGAGTATCGTGGTCAGGGTCAATGCTGATGGAATAAAAGAAAATATCCTTGCCCATGCGCTCAGCCAATAAGCGTTGTACCCGTAATAAACTGGCAGTTTCCAGTGGACATGAATCACCGCAATGGGTAAAAATGAAATTGATGACGACGATTTTACCCTTAATCAGGTCATCATAAAAATGCACGGTTTTACCATCCTGGTCGACTAGTTTGGTATTAGTGAAATAATCTCCATTCCAGGGAGAACCCTCGGGCGCAGCCCAAGAAGGACTACCCCCAAAGACAATAGCGCTTATGAACACGGTGAATATAAGCCATTTCCTCCAATACCCCATCACGCTATGTGTTTTCATTGTTTTTCTCCTTTGCCTTACGGTAGCTTAAATGCTTTCTTGGCAGCCACATCACCGATTTTAGCCGTCGGCAATAATATACTGGGATCGTATTTAACCCCATCCCATTCTGGCATCGGTGTGGGTATTGCTATGGTTTGCCCAGGGCGTTGAATATCCCAGCGTAGCAGCATAGCCTTATCCTCATGCTGGGTATTATGACAATGCTCTACATAAGTCCCCGCAAATTCCCTAAAACGAATCGCCATATCCACACTTGCAGTGCTGTCTGCCAGAGGTCCGATACGGTAAACGTCTTTACGGGCGTATTTTTCCCAAGGTGGCGGCGCTTTACCACCACGGTAGAGGATTTGGCCTTCTTCAAAATGGATGTGTACCGGATGACTCCAACCTAAACCACCCAGTTTGATATGCCATATCTCCGGTTTACCTAAATCAGTTGGATTCGCTGGAAGATTTGGTGCCGCTGAAATCCGGTGTGGATCCGCAGATAACCCTCCAGCACCATCGGTTTTAATAGTCCAAGGTGTCGCATCTGTACCACTGGATCTACCAAACTCGAATGTCCTATGCACGGCGGCTTGCAGTTCCTGGGTGGTTGGCCTATTCAGTGGAATCATTTGTTTTTTGCCCTCCACATAATCGGCTGGATTCATGCTCATATCAGTGCCGCTATAGCTCTTTACTCGGAACTCCAGGAACTTGCCAACGCCTGGATCGCCATTTTTACCGTCTGCTTTATACCTTCCGCTAATGACATCTGCTAAAGCAACCACCCTGTTTGGCCCTAATCCACTGACATGCTCCAGCAAATTAACCAAGTACAGTTTTTTGCCTTCCATGCCTTTAAAGTCAATTACCATGTCGTAGCGCTCGGCTATGCCTTGCTCAGGCCAAGCGCCCTCAGCAGAAGCGGCATTAGGAAATGGTACAGTATGTTGCATAAGGTTGCCGTCGTTAGCAACCATGTAAGAGGGGACAACTTTTCCCGTTTCATCGACAACGGCTATTTTAAAATAACGCGAAACACTGCCATCTAATATGCGGAAGCGGTAACGGCGGGCACGGACATCAAGGTAGGGCTTATAAACCCAGTTGACGGTAATGCGGTCACCTAGGTAGCCATCGGTGTTAAAAATGTTGAATTTAAGCTGGCCGTTTTTATCCCAAGCCTTGTCAGCAATCACTAGATTGACGTCATAATCACGGTTGCCCCAGTCAAGACCTGTACCACTCGGCAGGCACAAATTTGCCGCCGTAGGATTGGCGTAATGACAAGCGTAGCCTGGTTTATCATTACCATTGGCTTGATCCAGATTTTCAGGTTCGCGGCCACGATCAATTGCGCTGTAATAGTTCATCATGGCCGCATTGCCTTTGTAGACATTTTGCGCGGTGTAATCCAACATGTGGTCATGAAACCAATGGGTACTCATGGTTTCATGCCAGTCGCCAGGGACTTGCGTGATGCCGCCATGACCATCAGGTGCCCCAGTCCGAAGATCAGTTGCCCCAGTATTGATACTGTCATGCCCTGCTAATACCATCGGCCAATGGTAGTCATAAAACTGGCCAGGATAAGAGTAAGCATGCATAAAACCATCGCTTTCGGCAGGGTTATGGCCATTGTGTTCATGCGTGGAGATGGTGTGCATACCAAAGCCGTTGTTGGCGGCAACATCAATCGGCAGCGCATTATAATGGCGGAACAATAGGGTTTCGCCATAGCGTGCCATGAGCAACTTAGGTGGCAGCGTACCGTCAAAAGTCCAAACCGAATTGGGTTTTTGCACGGGTAAGTTGGGGTGCATTTTTATTTCAATGCCTGCCGTCGTATTACCGGGCAAACAATACAGGCCGCTGTCTGGTGCGCCACATACACCATCCTTATTAGGCGCAAACTCACCGACTTTGTATTCATGTAATTGTCGCTTGTCGCGCATGCCGCCGTTAACGCGCGCCCCGGCCTGTGCCGATTGAAAATAGGCTTGTGCCGGAAAATCTTCCCAGCGTTGGTGGGCAAACCATTCCCCAGCTGGACGGGCATCGCCTGGCGTAGGCGTTTGATCAGACAAGCCAACACAAGCCCGTACTTGCGTTTCCCACGCATTAGCTAGCGTTTCATCTGTCGCACGAGTTGGGGCAGGATAGAGGTCTTCCTTTAAAAAATAATCCAAGGCTGCGCCGTCTGGTGCATTCTTGCAAACAGCAGTAGGGTCAGTTGGATTTTCGACAGGTTGCGGCAAGCTCATTGGAGTAGCGGGTGAACTTGACATGTTTTTAAGGCCAAATTCTTCAAACATCAGCATCTTGGCAGTAAATTCTGTTGCACAAACACCATTAATACACAGAGGGCTGGATACAGGAATGGGGTTAATACCGCTTTCTGTGGGTATATTAAATGCTGCTTGTGCGGGTATTGCAGACAAAAAATAGCCAGACAGTGCTGCAATGGCCATAGCCAATCTGGATAAGTTATGGGGTTTATACGTAAGTATTCCAGCGCGTCTCTGTAGGCTGAAGTTGATTGTTTTGTTCATGACACAATCCTCTTTAATAAAGATTTAAAATGCTGCACTGGAGCGTGTACCTAGTGCAAACGTTGTTATTCAATTCAAATTACTCGGCTAGAAAAATTAGCTTTTCAACAAAACCGAGGTATTGCCAGGCAGCCAACCGGTAATTGATACCGGTATGGCGGTTTAACTTAACGACATTAAAATACGATGCTGCTACTGAACGTTGACAACAATATTCTCCTTAATAGTACCAACAGTAGATCGCAAGCTGATGGGTGTCTTGCAAGCCGGGCCAGGTTTAGCCGAAAACGACCATGCCCCAGCCGATACCTGAACAGACGTACCTAATCTGTTACTGGTTAAATCAACTGGAACAGTGGACGTTAAATATAGCTGGATTCTGTTGTTAGTTGAGACAGTGCTGGTTCCCCGTACTGACCATTCACCAGATGTGCTGCTCTTAACCTTACAAATAGCTGTCGAAGCAGGCACATTGATTGTTTCGGTAACCGGGGCATTAACCGTCACCTGTTGAATGCAGGTTGATGGTGTAGTGTTACCGGCTTGATCTCTAGCTATCCAGGTTACCGAAGTTGTTCCAAGGGGCAGCGTGCCAGCGGGTGTACGGGTAACAACAGCTGCTGACAAGTTGTCAGTTGCAGTGGGTGTGGTTACAGTAGCGGGTGATATCAGGGTAACTGCTGCAGGGCAAGTGAAGCTAGGCGCTAGCGTGTCGATATTTATTAGTTGTGTGTTTACCGTTGCAGTGCCTCCTGCACTGGTCGCTGTGCAAGCACGGGTTTGCCCTATGCCGTTGGTTGAAATAACCACTGATGGACATGCAGGTGAAGTAATTGCCGATTGGGCGTCAGTGGCGCTCCAGGACACGGTAACCGGACCAATAAACCAGCCGTTTTGGCCCATAGTACCGGTCACGGTGGGTGTGATTACAGGGGGTGTGGTGTCGGGTGCTGCCAAGACAGTCACTACAAAGCTCGCGCTTTTGCTGTTGCCAGCGTTATCAGTAGCAGAGCAGGTTATTGTGTTAGCGCCGATAGGTAAGGTGGCACCAGACGCTGGCAAACAGCTTACAACTCCATTGACACCTGAGAAAGTATCTGTTGCTGTTGGCAAAGTGTAATTTACCGTTGCACCTGTTGGACTGCTTGCTTGTTGGGTGAATGCTGCTGGAACACCTACCAATACAGGCGCAACAGTATCTACTTTGATAACAGAAGTGACGACAGGGGTTGATGTGCCACCTGCACTGGTCGCTATACACGAAAAGGTTTGTCCCGCAGGGGCTGTGTTAGCGACTGCTGGCACATTTGTACACCCCACCCTGGATGAAATAGCCGATTGTGCATCCGTGACTGTCCAGGTTACGCTCGGCGACACCAAATACCAACCGGATGCACTAGGTGAAACGGGTGCAATAGCAACACTGACGACTGGCGGCGTATTGTCACCACCGACAGTCACTAACTGCGTACAAGTCGCTGCATTACCGTTAGCGTCAGTTGCAGTCCACACGACGGTCGTGTCGCCATTCGGGAAGGGCGTAGGCCGGTTATTGGTGATAGCTGGCGCTGTATCCAGGTTATCCTGGGCTATCGCCGTACCTATACCAATCGGTTGTGCGCCCGTTGTAGTAATTGTTGCAGGACAGGTTATCGTTGGTTTTACTGTGTCAGGTGTCAATAGGAAGGCGTGGGGTTCCACCCGATTGAGATTGTTAACGGTATCGACTTTTGTCAAAGTGCCGATGCCGACAATCTGTCCTGCATCATTAATAGCGCGGGCTTCAGACAACGCCCAACCCGTATTGGGTAAAATCAGTCCATTGAGGTCTGCCAGGGTTGTTCCGGTCTTGCGGATAATGGCACGCTTTGTCACACCACTCGCCGTAGTCGAATATCCAACTACATCATCATTTGAGTTGATGTCAAGACCCGCCGTATGGGTGCTGGTGGCGGTCAAAGTGCCCAAATCAACCATGCCTTGGCCTGATTGCCAGATGAAGCCCCGAAACTGGGCATCATTAGCGTTACTGGAAATGCCCGTTATATGCCCCAATGCGTTAATGCCATAAGCCTCACTATAAGAACCTCCCAAGGTGCCTAAATCCAAGCGCGACGCAGCATCGTAAGGCGCTACCCAACGGATGGCATGAGTAAGGCCGCTGGCATTCTCGGCATAGCCAACAACTTGGCCATTAATATTGATGTCATTGCCTTGGCTATTAGAACCACCCAATGTACCTAAATCCGTCGGTGACGTAACCAGCGAAGTCGGCCAAATGACACCATGCTCGGAGGTATCTCCTGTTACGCTTGCCGCACCGCTCATAACACCATTATCATTGATGGCGGTGGCACGGCTTCTTGTACCGCCGAGCGTAGATAATGACGACATGGCGTTCACGTTCCAGACGAAGCCGCGACTGGCTGCATCCCCGGTTATTTGCGAGTTGCCAATGACTTGTCCGGCACTATTAATGCCCAAAGCCATTGCATGTGTACCGCCCAGTGTGCCAAGGTCAAGATTTACACCGCTTTGCCAAAGGAATGGATGTAGCGCAGAATTGGCGGCGAAATGAGAATAACCGACTATCTGTCCTGATTCGTTGATAGCTGCACCGTTACTGTAAATACCACCGAGCGTACCCAGATCGGTAATGATATATTGGGGCGCGGCGTGTAAAGTGCCAAACGGCAAACCTAAGGCGAGCGGAATCGCCAACAGGTTTCTAATCGTGATTGTTAATGTTTTCATGATCGCGCTCTCAGAAATTAGTCAGGGGTACGATGGTGAACTGGTCACCGATGATAGATCCACCGCCCGTACTGATGATAGTCAGATCGGTAAAGCCATGCGGGTCTTCCACGCCGACAAAAGGAATATTGCCGCGTAACTCCTGGGTAAGGTCACGAACGGGTGTCGATTGGCCGTTGACGACAAACTGTATGCCATCAGAAATTCGCCCTTCCAAAGGATCAGGCGTGTCGGTCACGATGTAGGGATCAAAAACCATCCCGAATTGTGCGATCCGTTTATTAAAGTGAATGTGGACTACACGCGGTGTCTCGTTAGGCTGGTTAACTGCCGGAGATCGGCCATTAACGCCAAACTCTATGCTGACCTTATCAAGCCCTGAATCTTTATCGGCGGCCGTAAAAGGTAAGTTGGGCTTGGGAATGTTGGTAATACTGTTGAAGGAAAAAAAATCAGCACCGAAGCGGATTGCACCACTGCCACAAACTAGATTGTTGACATTAAGGTCGCCTGGGATAAGGCAAGGCGTAGTGCTAAGTCCTGCTGCAATAAGGCGTTCCTGTAACTGGGTCTGTACCGTCGCTGTTGTCAATAAGACTTTGTTGGGATCGGCGTAAAAAAATGAATAACTTGTCTTGACTGGCCTTAAATCGACATCACCTATCAACCTTGGCGCAGCGGCAACCGGTAAGGTGATAACCGAGCAGAGCGCTATCGCTATCGTTTTTGTGAGTTTATTTGTATACATTGTGATACCTACGTTTAAGTGCAGAAAATACTGCATCAAGCCTTGGGTAGTTCATCCATAAATAAGGTAGTGGCCGATACAACCACAACCTCTGTTTTTTAGGGGTTACGGCGACCCCCTAAGGTGATCGCCGTTTACTATGGTTTCCCTACTGGCTAAGGGCTTACAGTGTTCCGGTACGAGATCCCGCACCGCCACTGGATGTGGTGCAAGTAACCGTCCAGGTATTGCCGACAGTAGCTGGCGAGGTGGCGACATTCACGTAAGCATTTGTACCAGCAGCCGGTAGAACTGGGCCGCCAATGTTGCCGTTTGCCGTGCCATTGTTGCTCATCACGCATTGCGCACTTGGTGTCAAGGTAACGGCACCGGACGCACCCGCGTAAGTGCTGGTAAAACGGATATCCCAACGTGTACCAGTCCATTTGACGCGTTGGAAGGCGACAGCTTCAGCCGCTGTTTTCAAGGCTACTTGTACTGTGATAGGTGTTGAACGAATGCCAGCCGTATTAGCCACTGTGTAGGTAAAGCTATCGATGGTGTTGTTGGCTGTTGCGCCTTGGCTTACAGGGGTGTAGGTTATGGTACCATTGGCGTTCGGTGTTGCAGTACCACGGCCAGGCGCTGTTACAATCTGAACAGTTGCAGGATCAATCAGCGTGCTGCTCAGGCCAGTCGTATCATTAGCAAGCACCGGAATGATTGCCCCGGCGCTGCTACGGAACACACCTTGACTGTCAGTCACACCCACTGGTGGTGGTACTGTCTTCTTTACTCTCAAATCCACTCTGGCAACATTGCTTACTTCGTTGGTGGCCGTGTTCTGGATTGCATAGTAGAAAGTCAGTTCAGACGCTGGCATATTCTGTTCAGCCGTGTAGGTCACGCTGCCTCCGCTACTCGGTGCAGTCACTGTACCAAGTTGCTCGCCCAAGTTATTTACAGGTTGACTGACCACAACGATACGGAAGTTACCCGGTGTGTTATCCGCACTATCAGTCAGCTTAGCTAAATTAGGGCTTGCGCCGAAACTTGCTCCAGTGAGATCCAAGGTGGTTGTACCCGTACCTTGTATATTGTCGAAGCTATCGCTGATCGCGCCAGTAATCAATGGTGCATCGCTTACCCCCGTACCACTGACAGGCTGGCTGGTTTCTTGTCCACCCAAGTTAGACTGCACAATAACGTCTTTAGGGATGAAGTGGGTATCTGGATTAAATTCGTTCAAATCTTTTTCCAGTACCACGTCGTTATCTGCCACCTTTCCGCAAGTTCCAGTCGGTGCGCCGAATGCACCGTAAGCAGGTGAGTTCAGGCTTAAAGGTAACGGGTTGGTTTCATCTCCAGAATGTGCGGCTATACAAAGCTTTCTTGTCACTGGATCAAAGACTGACTTAGTAACGACTACGGCATCCACCACACCGCTAGATGAACGGTTAGCCGGATTACTGGTCAGGTCGGTTACTGTCACGTTGGTAGGAATCGGTTGATCTTTATCGAACTCCAAATGGGCATGATAGCGACCAGTGAGATTACCGCTAATTTTTTCTTCCAACATCGTGACGCTAGGCATGTGTTGGGAAGCATCCGATGAAGCTGTCAGAACTACATCATGCGCTTTAGTCCCGTCTGCCCAGACATCTAAGGCAGCAGTTGTGGAGTTACGGACGTAAGTTGCCTTACTAATGGAGATTGGATCCACAATGGGCAGATCCCAAATAGGGCCAGAGATGGCAGCCAATTCATTGAACAGCGGTTGCCCAGCACCAGCACCCAAGTTACAACCTGCGGGTGGCGTAATTTCTACATAATTATTGAATGGATGCTCAGGATGACCGGCAGGCGCTCCCGCCGGTACGGTACTACCCACAAACAAATGCGGAACGTTTGGATCACCGATATACTTACGAACTGGGCCAGCGGGTGGGGTAAACGTTACCGCAGGGTTGGTAGCACTGACTGGGTTGATGTTATCAATACCCACATCCCATTTCAGGAAAGGACCGGTGTGGCCTTTTAAGGCAGCATCGTAATCACCTGGAATGGCAGTCTTGTCGTCTGTATAGAACAAGGCTCGCGCCCCTTCTACCATGTCAAAAGTATGGACTGCAAAAGGCGTACGAACGATGTACTCTCCTGTACAGGAGTTGTCATTGGTTGTTGGCAAGTCAATACGAATACGCTCACGGGAAAAAACAATTTCCTGTGGGTCAGCCGCATTGCGAATGGCTGGTGGTTCGCCATCGGCGGTTAAATAAGCCATTTCTAAATGCCCCATCCACAACAAGTTACCGCCGGTCATGGGAATGGTTACATCAGCAGTGGCATAGAATGCTTCCGGCCCAATATTGCCGGCAAAGCGACCGGCTGTGGCATCGGCAGTGCTGGTCAAACACAAAGGGCCATTACCTGCATCATCTTGATAGATACATTGGCCGACTGCCAAGCCACCTGCGTCAGCAGTTTCACGATACCAGTCCGGAAAGAAATCAGCCGCTAACGTGGTTGTGCCAGCAGTTCTTATTGGGCCACGGTCACGCAGCACAGCGTTTGCCATACCGCTGACAAATATTGAACCCGCCAATGCAATTTGAATACTTTTACGTAGGCGACTATTGCCTGGTTGGGAGTTTGTACTCCCTGTTAAAGATTTAATTTTGTTCATTTTAATACCTCATTAAGTCAGGGTGTGCTGAGTTAAAGGGGTAATAAAAGTTTCTTCAAAAAACAGATGTGGTTACTATTAGAATTTCACTTATGCGCTAGTATCCGCACACAAACACAAACACAAACACAAACACAAACACAAACACAAACACAAGCCATGTTTGCATTGCGTTAGAGGCAATCGCATTTGTCGTTACACGTTAAAGTTGGGTGTAAAAATAACTTAAGTCTACATTAATATTATTTTGTTATAATCAATACAAGATTTCGAAACCGCCAAAGTTTTAAGCCCAGGTTGATTTTACTCAGCCGATGTAGTTGTCAATCTTCCACGGATTGGCAACTACGTTTAACGCCATAAAAAATCAATAGTTTTGCGTTTCATATTTTTATCCGATACTTTATAACCCCTTAAATCGTTAGTAGCGTGCATCCGTGCGTGAGTAAAATTTTTGAGTATTTGCCGCGTAGGCAATTCAAACCTATCCAACAGCCATCTTCGTTTTGCAGTAATAGATATTCTTGCCAGTAATTACTATACGCAGATTAAAATTTGTGTACATACGTATAATTACCTACGGTAAGTGGGCTGAGGCTTACGCATGAATTCAAGCTATTTTTCCTTTCGGATTGAGAAATATCCATACTGCAACACCCCATAATTCCTTGCAGGCCTTAGCCTAAAATGCACTCCAATACCGGTAATCCTTGCTTCAAACAGCTAAAGTCCTATGGACAATGAACTCCAGAGTTTATGTAGGGTATTGGTATCAGAAATACACATTAATATCTAAGCGCATACTGTGCCATTAATTTTAATAAATTGATTGTAATGATTTATTTAGCATTTGTTGCTGTTAGTTTCGGTAGCAATCAGCAGCAGTGTACAAAAATAAATACGTTGTGTTTTAGATGGATAGACAAGGAGTTGATAAATATGTAAATAGGGGAGGCAAAAACTAAGCCATATCAAAAAACTAGTCCTTAAATATGTAAAAAACTGATTACTATGGCTAAAAGCTGAATGGAAAATTACATGAAGTTGCTTAATATTTAAAAATGTAATATGTATAAAAAACAAACAAAGGAAAGCTGATTTTTTTTAAACTTCACTGACTTCTTTATCCTCCACTTGTGGCCAAGCGGGCCAGGCAGTTAGCACGGCTTTAACGACCGTAGCCAATGGAATCGCCAAAAATACCCCCCAAAATCCCCATAAGCCACCAAAAAATAGAATGGCTACAATAATGGCAATCGCATGTAAATTAACCGCTTCGGAAAATAATACCGGCACCAGAATAACGCCGTCTAAAGCCTGAATAATTGAATAGGCAATCAAAATATACAGAAAATTATCACCGCTTAAGCCCCATTGGAAATACGCCACCCCCAGCACTGGAAAAGTAACTAAAGTTGCGCCGATGTAGGGAATAACCACTTGCAAACCCATTAATACTGACAGCAGTAGCGCATAATTTAAGCCCATGGTTTTGTAAGTCACATAGCTGACAAACCACATAATCAGAATCTCCGCAAATTTCCCGCGAATGTAGTTACCAATTTGCATATCAATTTCTTCCCACACCCGTACCGATAAATTACGTTCTTCGGGTAAAAACTGCAAAAACCAATCAATAAGCAATTGCTTATCTTTTAAAAAGAAAAACACCATCATCGGTACCAAAAACAAATACACCATCGCACTCACTAAACTCACCACCGAAGCCGCCGAAAACGACAACATGTTTTGTCCGTAATTCAGTAATTCGCTTTGCACCTTAAACAAAATGTCCTGAATTTTATGCTCGGAAATAAACTGCGGATAAGTTTGCGGCAAGCGCATAATTTCATCCTGAAAGCTCGAAATAATGGCCGGAATATGCTGTACCAGTTCTACCGCTTGTTCTGACACAATAGGCATTAAATAAAATAACAAAATGCCAAGACAGGCCATAAAACAGGAAAATACCAAATACACAGCGGGTAAGCGGTGCATTTTTAGACCTTCAAGTTTCTCTACGATACCTTCCAGTAAATAGGCCAGCACAATAGAGGCAAACACCGGCATTAATAAATCAGCGAGAGAATAAATCAGCACAAAACTGACCACTAAAATAATGGCCAGGGAAACCGTTTGTGTATTGGGCAAAAATCGATTAAAGCGTTCTATAAAAAATCGTAAATTGACGGATTGGTTTTGCATGGGCATTACGTCTTATTTTAATTATGGCAATGGTCTGGATGGCTTGTTTTTAATGCTAAAAAGGTTTTTGGAAGCCGTAGATGTAGTAGTTTAATAATTTCAACCGACTTAAGCATTCTAATGCCGCTGTTTCTAAGCGGGCAATAGGTCGCGCAACGCGTTGTTGGCGTGCAAGCCAGTTTAGATAAGTGTATGTGGGCAAGGTGTTGTCGGTAATGTCCCGTTCAGTGTGCAGATTAAAGCGCATTTGCTTGGCTAAGTTCCGATAATGAGCAGTGGTGTATTGTACGTTGCATTTGCCGTAAAAGCCGATACTTAAGCTCTCTGGGAGTTTTATTTTTGTTAACGGTGCTATGGCCGCATGAGGGATAAAATCGGATAACGCTAAATAACCACCCGGCTTAAGCACCCGATAGGCTTCAGCAAAAAATTGCTCACGATCAGGAAAATGGAAAATACATTCAACCGCCAGCACGGTGTCAAAGGATTGATCGGCAAAGGGCAGGGCACAGGCATTGCCTTGTTGAAAATCAATATGATTGCCGTTTTGAGCTACAACAGTAGCACGCGCCCTGTGCAATTGGCGCTCATCAATATTTAATCCTGTTAATGTCATGCCGGTATGGTTTTCGTTGATATGGGCAATGGTGCCGCCAAAGCCGCAGCCGACATCAAGCACAGTAAGATTATTACCCACGTGACCTGCAAGGCACACTTGCTCACTTAGGTTTTCTGCGGCCTGTGCAAAATCGGCGCTAGTCGGCAAGGCATGGGTAGGTTTCGGCCAATAACCCCAGTGCACATGGCGTCCAAAGCTTTCGGCAACCACTTTATTGTCTTGGGCTAATAAGGCTAGCAAATCATCAAAATAGGGTAGGTTGACAGTTACCCGGTGAGTTTGTTTTTTTAATGGATCAGGTGTTTTCATGGCAAATTTAACCGTTTAAGGTTGGGTTTATTAGCTTAAGCTAAATAAGTTTACAGGTGTTGAAAAAATATTAGCATGAGACTTGTTGTTAGCTTTACATTAACTATACTCAATGTACTATCAATAGATTAATTTTTTTTGAAAACTATCTGTTTATAGTTACCGGTATTACCGGAAAAATAATGGATTTATATTAGGTTAAGGATTTAAAACAGATTGAAAATAGTTATAAGAGGATAAAAATGAAATTGAAAATTTTGGCTTTGGCTGCAATGGCCAATTTAATGATGCTGACATCTCCTATAGTGAGTGCAATAGTGATAACACCTAAATCGGTCGTGGCTTCAAGCACTTTTATTAATTCGGATGCAGATAATCTGATTAACAGTGTGGGAATGGATAATCAGCTGCATAATACGGATTTTGACAATATGTGGTTGAGTAATCAATCGATAACCGCAACACTTACTTTTGATTTGGGAAGTGTTTATGATTTAAGTGGTGCTTATGTATGGCAATATAACCCAGACAATGCCACGACTACATCTGGCGTAAAGCAATTTAATATTTTAACGTCGCTGGATGGCTTAGACTTTGTTCCAGTTTTTTCGGCCACTCTGGCTCAAGGAAGCGGTGTTGCTGGTTGGTTTGAACCTGAATTTAAGGCATTCTCTCAAACTGCCCAATATGTTCAATTTTCAATTTTGTCAAATTACGGCAGTTCTTACAGCGGTTTAAGCGAAGTTAAATTTGAAACAGGTGTTTCTGTACCTGAGCCTCAAGTGATGGGCTTATTGGCTTTATCACTATTAGGTTTATTGGCACTACGGGCAAAAACTGGTTTTTCTCAAAGAAGCATGGCACTGCCTTTTTGATTATAAACTCCTTCAAAAATGATGATATTATTAGATTATGGGTTTGTGAAAACTAATAAAAAGTTTACAATTGACCCATTTTTTGAGTACACATTTGCATTAATGCTTATAACCAAAGTGGTGTTGTAGAGCATTTTTATGATCGGATGGTATAAATAACATCAGGGTAACATGAGTAGATTTAAGCATTTTTTGATTTTTTTTCTGACGCCCTTATTATTGGCCAGTTTGCTTTCAATAGGCATAGGCAACGCTGCGGTTGCTGTGGATAAGCAAGCGTCGAGTGTTTATAAGGTGGATCGGGTTTTTAGTGCCATCAACCGTTCAAAAATTGCTAAAACCGGCGCACTTATACTCGAAGCGGGTCATGACTATGTCTTGGTTGAGGCAACAGCGTTAGAAAAAACAGCCATCGCCCAACTGGGTTTTTCTATTGCCCGGCCAACGCAGGATGAAGGCAAAATGTTAGCTTTTTCGGCTACCGACTCTGATTATCATGATTATGCGGAAATGGTGGCCGAAATACAGCAGGCAGAAACCGACTATCCGGCTATTTTTAAGTTGTTTAATTTAGGTATTTCTGTCCAAGGGCGTACCATCTGGGCGGGTAAAATATCGGACAATGTTGAAAAAGATGAGCCCGAGCCTGAAATTTTATTAACGCATCATCAGCATGCGCGTGAGCATCTGACAGTAGAGCAAGCGTTATACACTTTAAAAATGTTAACCACTGAATACGCTAATGATCAGCAAATTATGCGTTTGGTCAATGACCGCGAAATCTGGATTATTTTTGATATGAATCCCGATGGCGGCGAATACGATACCGCTAGCGGTTCTTACCGGTCTTGGCGTAAAAATCGCCAACCTAATGCCAAGTCTAAAGCACTGGGCAGTGATTTAAATCGCAATTGGAATTATGTGTGGGGATGCTGTGACGGCAGTAAAGCTATTCCCAGCAGTCCAACGTATAAAGGTGATGCCGAATTTTCTGCGCCAGAAACCAAGGTAGTGCGTGATTTTGTTAATAGCCGCGTATTGAAGGGCAAGCAGCAAATCAAAGTGGCTATTGATTTTCATAGTTATTCAGAACTGGTTTTGTGGCCGTACAGTTACACACTAACGGATGTGCCCGTTGATATGACCCAGGATGACCATGATGTATTGGTGGCGATGGGCAAGCAAATGGCCAAGCTAAATGGCTACGCACCCAAGCAGTGGAGCGATATGTATATTGCCGACGGTACCTTGAACGATTGGTTATACGGCGTACACGGCATTCTTAATTATACCTTCGAGATGGCGCCGAAAACCTTGGGTAAAGGCGGTTTTTACCCGTCTGATAAGGTTATTCCCAAAGAAACCGCCCGTAATCGTGCCGCCATTTTGTATTTAATGGCTCAAGCGGCGTGTCCGTACAGCGCAATTGGTAAAAAAGTGCAGTATTGCGATACGGTTACTACGGGCTTTTACAGCCCCAGTGACGATAATCCTGTGTCGCGTAATGCCGGTGATAATAATGGCTATGATATCAGCCCCGTCAATGCTTATTCACCTCAGAAACTCAGCGCTGTTGATATCAATAGTGGTATCGGCAAGGTTGTGGCTTGTGATGATAAAGGTAAAGATAGTCATGATTTTTATGATTATTTTATCAATATCCCTAAAGAGGCAAATGTTAAAGGCCTAGAGCTAAAGCTGTATGCTAAAGCCGACAGTGCCTTGAATGAACCGCATATTTGCACACAATTGTCATGGGATGGTGGACAAACGTGGACGACACCCAAGTTAACGGGCACATTAACTACTCATCTTCAAGCTTACACCTTAGGGGGTATTTCAGATACTTGGGGACGTACTTGGGCTTCAAATGATTTAGCTAATCATAGCTTTAGAGTGCGCTTGACGAATGTGGCAAGCTCTCCATTGCGTGATTTTTCGCTGGATTGGTTAGCCGTTAGGGTCAGATATTAAGTCAAACCACGTAGATTTAATCGTCACGCTTAGCTACTCGGTTAATGTCACGTAGCATAAAACCGTAAAGCCCTTCCACTTTGTCACGCGCCCATGGCGTTTTACGTAAAAATTTCAGGCTTGAGATAATGCTGGGGTCAGTACTAAAACACCGTATCGGGATTCGCTCAGCCAATTCATCCCAGCCATAGTGCGCTACCAGTGCGGTTACTATGGTTTCCAGGGTCAGGCCATGTAAAGGATTGTGCCGTTGCTTTATCGGCTCAACGGGCAGTTGTTCAGCTTGAGTAACCGGCGCATCCGGGAGATTATCAGGTGGCGAGATCATGATTGTTGTCCGTTTTTGATGGGTTTAAATAAGTGCGATGGGTCTTGAAATTATCGGATCCAAAATCCATCGCCCACCAATGCCCAAGCTGGCCAGATCAGTAACAAATCGATATTCAACATCGCTTTTTAACATGGGTTCCTAGGTGTGATCAATGTCTTGTATGGGAGTAATTTCCGCATCGAGACAATGTTGTGTTCAACGCTGTATAGCCAAGTGTCTTTAGTGTGCGTTCCACTAAAAAATAAAATTAAACAATGGCTTAGTCGTTTTCTGCCCAGGAAAATGAGCGTAACATTATTTTTACATTTTTAAGAGTACATTGTAACTCAACAACAATAATGCTTCTTCCGCTTTAAACGCGAAGTCTAAACGTTAAACCATCACAGTCCCAATCTGTTCACCCAGTCTAACCGCTTCACCGGCAACAAGCCCATCACGCCACTGCGCTGCATCTTTGCCAAATAGCACAATAATGGTAGATCCCATATTAAAACGCCCAAGCTCCTCGCCGATATTAAGCGTTATGGGTTTGTCATCATAATGCCAGGTTTGCACACTGGTAGCGCTGGGTGGTGTCACTTCACCATGCCAAACAGTTTCTATGCTACACACAAAAATAGCGCCTACCATCACCAAGGCCATCGGCCCTGCGGCGGTGTCAAAAATAGCGACTACGCGCTCATTTCGGGCAAACAAGCCCGGCACGTTATTGGCCGTTACCGTATTAACACTAAACAAACGTCCAGGCACATGTATCATCTCGCGCAGTGTACCGGTAAGCGGCATGTGCATACGGTGATAATCCTTGGGTGCCAAGTAAATGGTGCTGAACATGCCGTTATTAAACGGCGCAGCACGTTCGGCATTGCCGCCTAACAAATCAATAGCAGTAAAGCTTTTGCCTTTGGCCTGAAAAATAGTGCCGTTAGTAATCGCTCCCGCCTGACTAACCGCTCCATCAGCAGGACTGGCAATAGCATTGGCCTCACTTGTAACAGGCCGTAAGCCGGGCTTAAGTGCGCGGGTAAAAAAATGGTTAAAACTTTTAAAAGCACTGATATCCTCTTCAATGGATTCAGCCATGTTGACGTCGTAATGCTTGATAATCTGCGTGATGAACAGTGTCTTAATAAAGTTATTTTCTGAATGTGAAATGCGCCGCATTATGCGCGACAAAAAATGATGTGGCAGGATATATTGTGGCAAGGTTGCCAGGGCTTCTTTAAATGTCATGTAAACAAGAGGTTCGTGATAGTGAAATTAAGGCAGATTAACAAGCTGCGGCGCTTGCCAGCCAGGGTTTTTGTGTTCCACAATCACCGTCGTATAAATACCGCCACGCACGTTAAACTCGGCACGGATGCGCATAAAGTTAGGCGCAATCGCAGCAACGATGTCGTTGAGGATTTCATTAGTGACTGCTTCATGAAACGCACCTTGATTCCGAAATGCCCACATATAAAGCTTAAGGGCTTTTAATTCCACACATAAAGCACCTGGAACGTACTCTATAACGATAGTCGCAAAATCAGGTTGGCCGGTTTTAGGGCACAAACAAGTAAACTCCGGAATGGTCATTCGTATCGTATAATCACGCTCTGGCTGGGGATTGGGAAAGGTTTCCAGGGTTTTACTTGGGGTTGTTGTCATGTTGAATTATGCAAAAAGTGTATAAAAAATAAAAAGTCTGACAAATACCGCTAAAATAGTAAATGTTTTCTTTAAGTCTAGGGATATTCTACCAGTTATGAAGCTGGAAAAAATCAAACTTTCAGGTTTTAAGTCGTTCGTCGACCCGACCACCATCCCGATTAAAGGGAATTTAACCGCTATTGTCGGCCCCAATGGCTGCGGCAAATCTAATATTATAGATGCCGTGCGCTGGGTTATGGGCGAGAGTTCTGCCAAGCATTTGCGTGGCGGCAGTATGGCCGATGTGATTTTCAATGGTTCATCGGGTCGAAAGCCGGTGAGCACCGCATCTGTTGAACTGGTTTTTGATAACAGCGAAGGTAAGCTTGGCGGCGAATATGCGCAATACGACAGCATTGCTATCCGCCGGCAAGTCAGTCGCGATGGCTTGTCGTCTTATATGCTGAACGGTTCGCGCTGCCGCCGTAAAGATATTACCGACTTATTTTTAGGCACTGGTTTAGGTTCACGCAGTTACGCTATTATTGAACAAGGCACTATCTCCAGAATGGTAGAAGCCAAGCCGGACGAGCTGCGTGTGCATATTGAAGAAGCGGCTGGCATCTCTAAATATAAAGAGCGGCGCAGTGAAACCGAAACCCGCATGAAGCAAACCCGGGAAAATCTGGAACGTCTGGACGATGTGCGCGACGAGGTGGACAAGCAATGCAAGCATCTGCAAAAACAATCAGAAAAAGCCGAAAAATATACCGAGCTCAAACAGCAAGAGCGCCAGTTTAAACTGGAATTGCTGGCCATGCGCTGGAATACTTATCATCAAGCCGCCACGCAACTTGATGCCCTATTACAGGCGGTTGCAACCGAACATAACCGTCTGTTTGTCGAACGCCGTGCGCTTGAAAGCAACATAGAAAACAAGCGCACCGAACACAAAGCCCAACAACAGCAGCTCAATCAAAGCCAAGAAGCGTATTACGCTGTGGTTACCGAAGTCAGTACGCTGGAACAAACGATTAAGCATAACGAAACCAGCCATCAAGAAACCTTGGTAGAAATTGAACGTTGCCAACACTTGCAAGCCCAGGCCGCTGAACAGCTGGAAGCGGATATGGAAGCGTTGGAGAATATTAAATACGACCTGCTCGCCGCCGAAGAAGCGTTGTTAATTGCCGAAACTACCCAAGAAGAAGCGTTGCATATCCAGCAGGACTCACAGCAAAAACGCAGCATTTGGCAGGCACAATGGGAAAGCTATCGTAACGAAAGCGCTAAATACAAAGAACAAACCGAGGTGCATCGGGTAAAAATAAGCCAACTGGACAACCAAAACCGCCAGTTACAAGCGCGTTTGGATAAGCTCAGCGCGGAAGGCAGCGAGCTTAGGCGCCAAAATGACCAAACTGATCTGGATGCTTTGCAAGACAGTCTTGACCAAATGCTTGAAGAGCGCGATAGCTTGCATAATCAACTGGAAATCTTGCAACAGCAAATCCGCGAATACCGCGAGCTGGCCAAATACACGCATAATCAATTGCACGGACAACGCTTAGAAAGCCAAAATGTACAAGGCAAAATCACTTCGCTAGAACTGCTTCAGCAACACGCCATGGGCAAAGATAATCAGCAAACCGGTACGTGGCTAGAAACAGTGAATTTGCATCAACAGCAACGATTAGCTGAATTTCTGGACGTTGAAAGCGGCTGGGAAACAGCGGTTGAAACCGTGTTGGGCAGTTATCTGGAAGCTATTTGTCTGGATAGTGCTGAGCCTATTATTGCCGCTCTAAATTCTTTAAAAGAAGGATCAGTTAGTTTATTTGAGACTGTTTACCCTACTGCATCAACCTCACAGCAGCACGTGGCATTACAAGATAAGATCACCGCGCCGTGGAACTTAAGTGCGTTATTATCCGGCGTTTATTGCGCCGCTAACCCTGAGCAGGCACGGCAGTTATCAGCACAGATTAAAGTGCATGAATCGGTGATTACACCCGATGGCAGTTGGTTTGGCCCTGGATGGGTAAAAATCACTCATCATCAGGACAGTAAAACCGGCATCTTACAACGTGAAAAGGAGTTGCGACTATTAAAGCAGCGTCAGGAAAGCTTGCATCATGAAATCGATACCAGCGAACAGCAACTTGAAAGCTCTGAAACTGCCTTAAAAAATGCCGAACTTAATCGTGAAACCTTACAGCAACAGCACAACCGTCTTAACGCAGAACTGTCCGCGAAAAGCTCAGAATTTAGCGCATCTTCCGCAAAATGGGAGCAGCAGCAATTACGCCTCAAACAGATTAAACAAGAGCTGGAGGACATTAATCAAGAGCTGTCTGAAAATGCTGAAATAGTGGCTGAATCGCGTTTGTTACAGGAAGAGGCTGAACAAGTCATGGCAGAACAAGATGAAAAACGCCAGCACCTGGAAGCGTTAAGCCAAACTTTGCAAGCGCAACAACACACTACCGAGCAAATTGTTAAAGAAACTCAGCAGCAGTTTTATAGCATAAGAGCGCAAATTGAAGCGTTACGGTCATCAGAAACACTTACCCAAAAACAAATCGAACGCCTACAGATTCAGCAGCAACAAAGTCGTGAACGCATTACTGAACTTGAAAAAAAGCGCCAGCAGACTAACTTGCCGCTAGATGGTGAAAAAGAGCACCTCATACAGCGGCGTAGCGATAAAGATGATCTGGAAAACCAGTTAGCAAAACACCGCCAACAACAAGATGACAGCGAAACGCAGATTACGGTTTTAGCAACTGAGCTATCGCGCGCAGAAAAAGCACTTGAAAAACAAAAAGAAAAATTGGATCATCTACGTTTTGAACACCAAGAAAACAAAGTTCGCCAGCAAACCGTCAGTGAGCAGCTTAAAGAAATTGATGCTAATATTGAACACGTACTGAGTACTCTACCGGAAAATGCACAAGAGCCCGGTTGGAAAAAGAAGGTGGATGAATTGGCTACGCAGATTGAACGCTTAGGCAGTATTAATCTTACCGCTATAGAAGAGTACAAAACGCACAGTGAACGCCTGAATTTTCTGAATGAACAGCATGCCGATTTAGTTGAAGCATTGCAAACGTTAGATCAAGCCATCAGTAAAATTGATAAAGAAAGCAGGCTGCGTTTTAAAGACACATTCGATAAAATAAACACCGGTTTACAGGAAAAGTTTCCTAAACTGTTTGGCGGTGGCCAGGCTTATCTGGAATTAACCGATCAGGATATACTGGAATCGGGTGTTAACATTATTGCAAGGCCTCCAGGCAAGCGCAATAGCTCTATCCATTTGCTGTCGGGTGGTGAAAAAGCCTTAACGGCAGTTGCGTTGGTGTTTTCAATTTTTGAGCTCAATCCAGCACCGTTTTGTTTGCTTGATGAAGTCGATGCACCGCTGGACGATGCCAATGTCGGGCGGTTTTCTAAGATGGTTGAAGAGATGTCGGAATCTGTCCAGTTTTTATATATTTCCCATAATAAAGTCACTATGGAAATTGCAAAACAACTGGCAGGTGTTACTATGAAAGAGCCGGGCGTGTCCCGGATGGTCGCTGTTGATATTGAAGAAGCAGTCAGTCTTGCGGAAATCTAAATGGATAAAGAAATATTGAGAATTGTAATAATTGCCTCCGGTTTGCTGGTGATGATGGCGATGCTGTTATGGGGCTATTTGAGAAGTCGACGCTCGTCGGATGACTTCAAGATTTTTGATGGCGAAAAAAATATCGGCCCGCTCAAAGAATCGTTAAAACTTCATCCTGAAAATGATGAGTATGACGTTGTGCGCGTGTCGCCGAGTGCGCCTATTGCCCAACAAAATGTAGCAAGCAGCACAGCAACCAAACCCCAAAGTCAACCACCGACTCCTAAACCAGCGGCCGCTAAAAAACCAGCACATCTTAAAGTCGTACAGCCACCGGTACCCGTGGTTGAGCAAGACGATGACTTTGATATCGATTTTGATTATGAGCCGCTTGATACCGATCCTAAACCACGCGCAACGCTACCTGCTATTATTCAATTTAGTATTGTTGCTAATGCAGATCAAGGCTTTAATGGTGTGAATTTATTTGAAGCGTTTGAATCGGCGGGACTGCATTACGGGTCATTGAAGATTTTTGAGCGCCTTGATGCACAGCGTTTAGTTAATTTCGGTGTTGCTTGTATGGTGGAACCGGGTACGTTTCCCGATAAAAACCTGGAATCGTTTTACTGCCCTGGTGTGGTTTTTTTCATGCAGCACGGTGAATTGGAAGATGCCCGCATCGTTTTTGATGATTACGTCGATACCATTGCCTATTTGGCTGACGCACTTGATGGTGTCGCCTGGGATCATCAAAGACAACCGCTTACTGAAGAAACGGTTGAAGCGATTCGGCGCAGTTTGTAGACAGCACGGCTAGGGTCGCAAAATCTTGTGATTTAGAAACGCAAAAAATTCTACAATTGTAGAGACGTAAAATCTTGCGTCTCTACACGCTGCCCCGAAAATGTTTAACTAATTCGACTATCCATTTAAGCTGCTGCGACACGTTTTGTAGGTTGGGGTGAGGTAACAAAACCCAACATGTGATGCACCGTGTCGTTGGGGTTCCTAACGTCACCCCAACCTACGCCAGTAGCAATACAACTTTGTCCCAACTTAAGTGGATAGCCACTAATTCAATGACGACATCCATGCTTAATCCAACACAGTTACAGCTCCTTGAAGTTGCTGATCTAACCCCACTGAATTTATCCCCTGAACAAATTGCTGAGATGGCCACAAAGCTTGATGCTTCTTTGTTAAGTGATGCGCAATTGGTGGGGTTTTTGCAGATTTGTAATGCGCTGTACCGTGGTGGTGAGCCGCTGATTACTGATTTAGCCTATGACCAGATTTTTCTCGCCGAACTGGAGAAGCGCCACCCTGATCACCCTTATCTACAAACCGTCGAACCCGAACTGGCTTTTGCCGGTAAAACAGTGTTGTTGCCTGAAAAAATGCTGTCCACCGAAAAAACCTACACCGCTGATGGCATCAAAAAATGGTTAGCAAGGTTAGAAAAAGCCGCTGAAGATATCGGTATAGATATTGAAAGCTTACACTTTAAATCCACACCCAAGCTGGATGGTTACGCAGCTTACGATGATGGAAATCTGCTTTATACCCGTGGCGATGGCCGAAAAGGTACTGATATTACCCGTGTGTTTGAGCGCGGTTTGATTGTCGGCGGTAATGGCCTGCGCGGCCAAGGTGCAGGTGAGATTGTGGTTAACCAGAGCTATTTTGCTAGTCATTTGGCCGACACCTTCGACAATGCCCGAAACTTCCAGGCCAGTATCATCAAAGAAAAAGACCTGGGACAACACGCGCTGGAAGCCATACAGAATCACGCGGCAGTGTTCTATCCGTTTGCCCAACTGCCGCAATGGCAAGGTTGTGCCCAAGACCTTAAAGCCAATCTGGCCGACATCATCACGCAAGCACTAAGCAGTGTGGATTATGATGTCGATGGTGTGGTTTTTGAAGTGACTGATGAGGTGCTGAAAAACCATTTGGGTGCGACACGGCATCATCATCGCTGGCAAATTGCTTATAAAAATAACATCGAAACGGCGATCGTGACGGTATTAAGCGTCACACCGCAAACCTCGCGTTCTGGCCGTGTTAATCCGGTTGCAGAACTGGAACCGACCCGATTGAGCGGTGCGTTGATTTCTAGAGCGACTGCCCACCATTATGGCATGGTGAAAGAGCAGGGGATTGGTATCGGTACGGTGATTGAATTAACCCGTAGCGGCCAAGTTATCCCAAAAATTGAGCGCGTCATCACCCCGCAAACACCGCAAATTCCCGAACATTGTCCCAGTTGTGGCAGTGATCTTGTATGGGACAGCGATTACCTGTACTGCCTAAATACCACGCAATGCCCTGCACAAATCGAAAACAGCATTGAGCATTTTTTCAGGGTTTTGGCCAATAACGATGGTTTCGGTGGTAAAACCATCCAAAAACTCCATGCGGCAGGCGTCAGTTCCGTGTATGCCATTTACCAGCTATCTTTGGAAGATTTAATGGGTATGGGTTTTGGCGAAAAAACCGCACAAAATCTGCTGGCACAGCGCCAACTCAGTCAAAGTTTAGCTATAGAAGACTGGCGTTTTTTGGGTGCATTTGGTATTCATCGCATGGGTTTAGGCAATTGTGAACGGTTGCTGCAACATTACCGGTTGGCTGATATTTTTCAGCTGACGGTAGAGGAAATTATTAACATAGAAGGCTTTGCGGATAAAACGGCTGCCGCAGTGGTCGAATCCTTAGCCAAAATTCAGCATGACTTTCAGCAGCTCTATCAACTGGGTTTTAACTTAATCACTACGCCGTTACTCTCGGAACAGCAGCAAAACCACAGTCCGATTGCCGGTAAAATCATTGTTTTTACGGGCACTATGATACACGGCAAGCGCGATGTTATGGCGCAACAAGCCAAGCGTTTGGGTGCAAAAGTGGCGACCTCTGTTACGGGCAAGACGGATTTTCTGGTCACCGGTACGGATGTCGGCGCTGCTAAGATTGCGGCAGCTATAGAAAAAGGTGTTAATGTTATTAGTGAAGATGCGTATTTGGCGTTGCTGAGTTAATCACCCTCTTGATAACGAGATTAAAGCTCCGGCTCCCAACTAATCTTGAACAGACAATCATCCTATAACGTGCTCTTTTAGCCATTCCTTAAGGGCATCATTCATACGGGTTTGCCAGCCGCTCCCAGTAGAGCGAAAGGCTTCCAGAATGTCTTTATCAAAACGTATCGTCAGTTGTTCTTTTACGCTATTTCCCGCAGGTCTACCACGTCTAATAAGTTTTGTACCCTCGTACAAATCGGCTTTCTCAAAAAATTCATCATTTAATTCTGGCAGTTCGTCATACTCTTCGGGCTGTATGATATGAGTATCAGCTTTACTCAAATCGCTCCTGATAATTATTAATTTCTCGTTCATTGGCTTTCCTCATTGTAAACACATGGTGGTTATCACCGCGTTGTACCCATCCCACAACCATCATACGCCCGTGTAAAAATCCGACAGTAATTTGACGAATTTCTCCATAATCTTTACGAGAATCTACGATAGTGAAATGTCGCCCAGCAAAAATATAAGTAGCATCCATGAAATCGAGACCTCGGTCAATAAGGGTTTTAGTACGTTTATTGGGGTCAAAAGTAATGTTCATTTGCATTATTGTAACTACAAATAATACGGGTTAGCAACTTGTTTTGATTCAATTTCTCCCTCGTTTTCGATCATCATTTTTTGAGTACGATGTTATTCCTTTATGTAGCTTGATTTGAGTTAACTTGCAAAAGTGCCTTCCAAAAACCTATTTCATTAAGCCTGCATTCATCAATAAACCTGTAAACTTAGCTCCTATATTCATAAACTTACTGGAGCAAATGATGAAAACAATATTGCTTTTAACCTCTATTTTGGGGCTTGCACTTAGCTTGCAAGGTTGTGCCGTATATCCTTATGGCAACGGCAACTATGGGGGTTATAACGGCTACAATAATGGCTATCAGTCTTATGGAAATGGCGGTAGGGGCGGCGGTTATGGAAGAGGATATGGTGGTGGACATCATGGCTGGGGAGATGACGACGGACGCGGCTGGCATGGTGGAGGCGGACACCACCACCATTGATGCCTTAAGTCTTTGTGGTCTTGCAATGAGTAAAAGTCGCGCCCCGTATGGGGCGCGTGGATTGAAACGCTTCCGATTGATATCAGCTGCCCGTTGTCCTATGTCGCGTCATGCAATTAACGGGTTGGACAACAGGCTTCACTAGTCTTTGTCTGATCTATTATTTTTAGAAAAAAACCACATCTGATAAATACTCAAAAAAATCTGTAAGCCCATAGACAGCCCCATTAACGCGCCACTGAAAATAACCACATAAGCGAATGAGGAAATCTCTTTAGTAATAAACCACGACAGCACATCCAGTAGCATCGCTGCAAATGGAATCACGACGGCCACTCTTTTTATATGTACATTGATATCGCACAATATAAAAATTTTGCCAATAAAAAACAGAATAAAGGCAATACCAAATAAATGGATATGCGATACCCGCACCAGCGTGGGTATGGTTGCGCCACCGGCATGAGCCACTTCGGAGACTGTTGCATAATGCGTTAAATCTGGCAAAGATGGGTTAATAGTAGGTGTGTGGCAAACAATGCAGTCACGATTCAATATGGGGGCGATTTTTTCTTCATAGGCGGGTTCTTCAGCGCCTTGTTGTATCCATTGCAAGATGACATCTTTGTCGCTGACATATTTCAGGTTAGATTTCATAATCCCATTAATGGCAGTACCTAAACGGGTTTGATCCTTCCCGCCATGATAACTGATGACAATGTCCTCAACGGAAAGCCCGGCTTTACCATCAAGTCCTTGATGGGTGTAATACATATTAGCAAGCGCCATCAGATACCCAAGGCCTATGGTCAATAGGAATACGGTATTTAAAATTCTTTCACTGACGGAAATATCGCGAAAGCGTCTATAGCGCTCAGGGGGTGCTGGCATGAGAAGTCCTAAAGTAGAGGTATTACTATGGGGAATGGTGGATGTTTAGGCGTATTTTTTAGGAAGCCGCCTTGTTCATAGTATAGGCAGTATTAAATTTATAGGTAGTTACAGCGTTTTCAGTATCGATTAGTTATATTTCAATGCAGTACAAACTTAGGTTTGTAATTTACTGCTAATAATTAATGTTATTCACCTGATATGAAAACGCTGTAAATGCACTGATTGCAAATCTGGTCTGCAAATTTGGTATGGCCTAGGGATTGGGGCTTAGTCAGTCAGCTACAGTTTAGTCGATAATTGATAAGCGCTGTAAATTGATTATGAAAGCAATGACGGTTATTATTTCTAAGCTCGCAGAAGCGGCTGATATTTTCATGACGATTAAACTTTTTTGGGGGCTGTGATTTTTAGTTCACTTAATCACCCGAATTTAGCTCTCATCGTCACCTATCATTTCAACTAAAATAAAAATATGAAAAAATTATTGATAGTTTTATCGTTTTCAACTTCGTTGCTTACTTACATTGACGTCAATGCTGCCCAGCATCATGGGGGGCATAGAGGTGCAAGCCGTGGTGCGGCAAGCGGCAATTGTTCACGGCCTCAGTTTGAGAAGTTCTTGCCGCCTAATATGGCCACTGTCGCCCCAGGATCGGAATTTTCTTTTAGAGCCACCAACATTGAAAAACCGGAACAACTTGAAGTAACCGCAAAAAAACTCCCCGTTACCGTCAATCTGGAATTTAAAGATCCGTATTATGTCGTTACCGGCAAATTACCCGATAGTTTACGTAATACCGTAGCCCGTATTAACGTTAAGTTGAATGCAAAAATCTCTGCGTGTGAAGCGGAAACAGGATGGCTAGTCAAAATATCTGAATAATGCACTTTCAAGCTGCGCAAATCGGATTTAACTGGCGTTAGCCGATTTGCCATCACACCTGTGCGCAGTTTTTCCTGTAAACTGCTCTCATTTACTCACTACTCTCCTTGCTCATGCTGAGTTACCGCCACATCTTCCACGCTGGAAATTTTGCTGATGTTTTAAAGCACAGTGTTCTCATTCACATTATTGAGTACCTGAAGAAAAAAGATAAGCCATTATGCTATATCGATACCCATGCAGGCCCCGGAAAATATCCCTTAGATAATGAGTTTGCGCTAAAAAATAAAGAGTTTGACAGCGGTATCAGCAAATTATGGCCATGCGATGACTTGCCCGCATCGTTAGCATCTTATGTGGCTTTGGTTAAACACTTTAATAACACTAACGCCTTAAAAAGCTATCCAGGATCACCGTTGCTTGCGCAACACTTATTGCGTAATCAGGACCATTTGTTTTTATGCGAATTACACAATACCGAGATTACTTTATTAACCAAGCGCTTTAAAGGCGTTAAAGGTGTGGATGTTATTCAGGCCGATGGTTTAAAACATGGCGTAAACTTACTACCGCCTAGCCAGCATCGTGGCTTGGTTATGATCGATCCCTCTTATGAAATAAAAAACGATTATCGATTGGTCGTCGACGCCTTGCAAGCGATGAGCAAACGCTTTGCCAGCGGTACCTATGCGCTATGGTATCCGGTTGTGGAACGCGATCGTAACCATCGGCTAGAAAAAGCCCTTGTTGCTACCGGCATCAAAAATATCCAGTTATTTGAGTTGGCAGTACGTGAAGATAGCAGCGGCCACGGTATGACAGCAAGCGGCATGATTGTCATCAATCCTCCGTTTACATTAATAGCGGAAATGGAACAAACGTTACCTTATTTGTCTAAAGTGCTTGGCGATAACGGAGCGGGATTTCATCGCATACAGACTTTGTCTGGAGAATAATTATTTCAGATTGAAATGTAGTGCAGCACGGGTATATTAACTACTAAAGCACTTTATTGCCCAACTAATAAAAACCATGATACCCTTAAAACATACGTCGCAAAACCTACTTTAATTGTTAGGATTACTCTTTAAATGACATCGCGTTACTTAAAATACTCTTGGTTTTTGTTTGCCCTGTTTTTACCCTCTTTGTCACTGGCCGCAGAGGATTTGGCCACTATCAACCCCCTCCTGCATTTAAACTTAACCCATCACTGGACGGGTTATCTGTCTTTGGTTTTATTTGCCGTGGCTTATTTGTTTGCCATGACCGAAGAAGTCACCGACTTACGCAAATCCAAGCCTATGGTGCTGGCGGCCAGTTTAATTTGGGTATTTATCGCCATTATTTATGCCCGTAACGGCATGAGTGAGCAAGCAGGACTGGCATTCCGTTCTTCTTTAGAAGGCTATGCCCAGCTGTTTTTGTTTATTATGGTATCAATGACTTATTTGAATGCCATGGAGGATAGGGGCGTATTTGAGAGCCTTCGAATCTGGCTGTTAAGCAAAAATTTCAGTTATCGACAATTATTCTGGATAACCGGTATTCAGGCGTTCTTTATTTCCTCAGTGTGCAATAACCTCACCACGGCATTATTGATGGGTTCAGTTATTGTCGCTATGGGCAAAAATGAACGCAAATTCGTCACCCTGGCGTGTATTAACGTGGTAGTTGCGGCCAATGCAGGCGGCTCGTTTAGTCCTTTTGGTGATATCACAACGCTGCTCGTGTGGCAAAAAGGCGTGGTGCCCTTTGGTGATTTCTTTTCGCTATTGATCCCCGCCATCGTTAACTTTGTTATACCGGCTACGGTGATGAATTTTGCCATCCCTAAGAAAAAGCCTGAAGCGGTGCAGGAAGAGCAACAAATGAAACGCGGTGGTTTTGTCATTATATTTTTATTTATTATGACCATTATTACCGCTGCAACCTTTGAAAACTTCCTCGGATTACCCCCGGTTGCTGGCATGATGATGGGCTTAACATACCTGAAGTTTTTCAGCTTTTACCTGCAAAAAACCTCAGACTATAGTGATGTTGTTTCGCATGAATTAACCGGCGCGGAGTTGATGAAGCTTCAGCAGCGACCTGTTAACGGTAAAATAGACTATTTTGCCCCCATGAAAATGATGAATACGCCGCAATATAAAGAAGCGGCATTCGATCAGCCTTTTGATGTATTTAACAAAGTAGCTAATCTTGAGTGGGACACGCTGTTGTTTTTTTACGGTGTCATGGTGGCTGTTGGCGGCTTAAGCTTTATTGGCTATTTAACGGTGGCTTCTACTTATTTGTATTCAGCCATTGATCCCTCTGTGGCCAATATTTTGGTGGGTATTGCCTCTGCTTTTGTTGATAACGGCACCATCATGTTGGCAGTATTAACCATGGAACCGCATATTTCGCAAGGCCAATGGCTATTGGTGACATTAACAGCGGGGGTTGGCGGTAGTTTGCTAGCGGTAGGTTCAGCGGCAGGTGTAGGCTTAATGGGGCAAGCTAAAGGCATTTATACTTTTACCAGTCATTTAAAATGGATGCCGGTTATTGCATTAGGTTATGCAGCCAGTATTTTGGCGCATTTTTTAATAAATGGCCGATATTTTTGATCTTATCCGCTATTAAAAAAAATTATTCCTACTCCTGTTAAAAATGGCCTAGGAAACCAAAAGTAGGCGTTTTTAAGCGACACGAAAGCTCCAGTAAAATAAATTCAGAGTTAAATGTTTTTGTCTATCGATAATTCCACAGTTTTTTAGTGAACTAGTTAACAGGCATTTAGTTTAAATTTACTTAAACTAATTCTGGCTCAAAATTTCAGCTTTGTGTGGCTAGTTCAAGCCTAGTTATCGTGGCAAGGAAGCGTTTTTATTGCTGAAGTTTTAGTGCTGCGCAGGTCCAGGGGATTTGTTTAGTTTCTGTAAACACTATATTCCTGACTTCTATCTTTAAGTATGGGAGTTTTTTATGAAAACAAAACTCGAACGCCAGCCCCACCCCTTCAACCCTAAAATCTTGGCTCGTTCGGTTATAGCGCTTCCGCTGCTAGAGCAGATAGAGCGGGAGTTTACTGTTACAGAGAGCATAAAAAAGAAATACCCGCATCTCCGCGATACCCACAATACTGCAATTTTCCTACAGCCTAAGTTTCCTGGTGGTTTAAAAGCTGCTTTAAAAACTATTCGTGAGCTCCTTCCGCAAATCGCAACAAAAGTTGGCGCTAAAACCCAGCCTACGGTAGACGACCCTGACCCCATAAGGATTAGTGATGACGTTGCGCTTGCATCGATTGAGGGTGCAATTGTTCGCCAGCTTCTAAGGATGGTAGCTGCCGGTAAATTGCCTGCCATCAAGTGTATTTGGCCGACGCAATTTGAAGTGATCATAGACATCAATCTCGATTTCAAACCCCTTGAAATGGGTAGCGACTCTGTTACGTCAGGTATTGAAATCAAACATCCTGATCCAAGACGAATTGCTAAAGTGTTGATAAAAAAATACATCGAAAAAGCAAAGAAAGCGGCTGGAGTCACTGATCAGGATCAAGGTGTAGACGAATATAAAACCGAGCTGAGCAATCAATATGTGTTTGCCCGACTTGAAGGCAGCGTCATCAAAAAACTTGTCGATATTGATTTGCGTGCTGCCAAGTCGTTGGTTAAAAAAGCAACCGCAGCAAAACCTGAAATTGTCGAACAAGCTGTAGGCCGTACCGGCCAAGCTACCAATAAAGTGATTGATGCGACACCGACTGTTGAAACATCGCGTTTTCGGACTATTCATCATATCTGGCCGGATTTTGAGCTCCAGAACTGCATTACCCGCTCAATCCGTACTATTAAAGTGGATGCCGCGCGAAATTCTTTTACCGCTTCGGGTGAGGGTATTACGTGGGCAATTATGGATACCGGCATTGATGCTTTGCACCCGCATTTCAAGCTGCACCAAAATATTGATGCTTCCTCACCGTATCATGCCGATTTTACCGATGTACCGGGTGGGCCAAAACCTTTGCAAGACGATTTTGGTCACGGAACCCATGTCGCTGGCATTATCGCTGGCGAACAGTCGGTTAAAGAAGGCTCAGATCAGACAAAAATGTTTGCCGTCTCGCATGAGCTGGATGCTAACAATAAACCCGTTATCCGCAAGCTACAGCTGGATAGCATCAGTGGCATGGCGCCCAAGTGCAAGCTGGTAAGTCTCAAGGTGCTGGATGAATTCGGCATAGGCAATGCCAGTAACGTTATCGCGGCGATTTCTCACGTCCAGTTACTTAACGGCTATGGACGCGATCTTAAAATTCATGGGGTTAATCTCAGCCTTGGACACACCTTTGATCCCAATTGGTTTGCCTGCGGCCACAGTCCGCTGTGTACGGAAGTCAACCGCTTGGTAAAATCTGGGGTGGTCGTTGTGATCGCTGCTGGCAACACTGGCTACGGCACATTGCAAACCAAAGAAGGCACGAGCGATACCTGCCTTGATCTGACTATCAATGATCCCGGTAATGCCGAATACGCCATTACAGTAGGCGCTACCCATAGAGACATGCCGCATAAATATGGCGTGTCTTATTTCTCTTCCAAAGGCCCCACCGGCGATGGACGCTACAAGCCTGATTTAGTCGCACCCGGTGAAAAAATTATTTCTTGCGCTGCGCCAAACAGTGAATTAGTCCAACGCGAACCCGGCAGTGACGAATGTGCATACTTTGAAAACAGCGGCACGAGTATGGCCGCGCCGCATGTGAGTGGTGCCATTGCAGCGTTCCTTTCTATTCGTGGCGAATTTAAAGGCGAAGCTGAAAAAGTTAAACAAATTTTCACCTCCACCGCGACTGATCTTGGCCGGGACCGCTATTTTCAGGGCGCAGGGTTGGTGGATCTTATGCGAGCCATTCAATCGGTATAATTTATTAAAAACTTAACTCGGAGCTACCCATGAACACCATCAAAGGCATTCCGTACAGCACTGCTGAGTTTGACAAAGAAGGCAAGCTTCTCAGCCAGCCGATTGTTCCGGCAGGAACCACCGATCTTATTGTTATGTCCCACGGCTGGAACAACAACCGCATTGAGGCAGAGGCGCTTTACACCAAGCTTTTTAGTAACTTTGTTGATGTCACCGCAACTGATTCTGTACTCAAACAACGTAAACTTGCCATCATTGGTGTCATCTGGCCGTCGAAGAAATTTGATGAGTTTATGACGCAACCCGACAATAATAAAGTAGCCGGAGGCGCCGCGTCCGCAGGTAGCGTTAAAAAAGCAGCCTCAGAAGCCACGATGCACGCCGCTATCGACCTCAGCGCCCAGCTTTTTAACGATGCCGGTGATGCTGAGCGCATTGCCACGCTCCATAAGCTTGTACCCAAACTTGAAGATGACACCGACGCACAAAAAGACTTTGTGAAAACACTACGTAGTTTGCTGGATCCTAATAATGCCCATACTAGCGAACAAAGTAAAAATGACGGCTCTGCGGTTTTTTTTAGAGCCCAAGCCGAGGTGATTTTTAACCGTGCTGCCGCATCATCGGTTGAGACATTAGGTGTTCCAATAGTGCACAGCCAAACTCCAGGGGATAGCATGGGGCAGGCTGCGGGAATAGGCAGCTTTTTTTCCGGTGCCACCCATGCCGTCAGCAACTTGCTTAATCTCACGACTTATTTTGAGATGAAACAGCGTGCGGGAACGGTGGGCAAAATCGGCCTCGTCCCACTTTTAGATAAGCTTGCAAGCCAAGTGGAGCGTATTCATCTCGCTGGGCATAGCTTTGGTGCACGCGTGGTGACAGCAGCGGCAGCAAATTCCACAACTAACAAACTCTACAGCCTTTCACTGTTGCAGGCTGCTTTTTCGCACAATGGCTTTTCTTTAAGACGGCAAGGCTTTTTCCGTTCCGTAGTCAACAATAAACGCATTTCGGGGCCAATATTGGTGACTTATAGCAACCACGATAAAGCGGTGGGTATTGCCTACCCGAGCGCGTCACGCATCAGCCGCGACAGTGCTGCGGCTTTGGGGGATGCTAACGACGAGTTTGGCGGGCTTGGTAGCAATGGCGCCCAGCAAATGGAAGTGGGTGAGGTTGTCTCTGGCGTTAAAGACTTGCTACCGGTAGGTCAAGCCTATTCGTGGCAAATGGGAAAATTCCATAATCTGGACAGCAGCAAATTTATTATCGATCCAAAAGGCGGCGACGCGCATGGGTTTGTTTTCGTCCCACAAGTTGCCTGGGCTATCAGCCGTGCCATCGTGTCATAAACGGTCAATTTTAGGCGATTGATAAAAATAATAACCTCCCAAACCCTCATGGGATCCAGTAGGGACACAAAATCTTGCGTCTCTACTGGGTAAATTATGTAGGTGGAATCACCTCAAACTCAACAGTTTCCGCTGGCGTATTCACAATTAACATCATTTTTTCTGACCGTATGTTCCCGCCAACTCGCCTGCCGCCAGGACATGATCGTGTTTAAACCTGATCTCTAACTCGAAAACTGAATCAGAAAAGCTTTAAAGCCCGATCCTATAAATGTATTAAAAACAACTTTCATACGCTTGCAAAAATAACCGTGTAGAGTGTGGCTTTAAATTGGAGGCTTTATTTTATGTATCTTAATCACAGACAAAAAATAGAAGTTGCTGTTGTTTTGTTTCTGATTGTAATGGTCTGGGAAGCTAACGGCATTTATCTGGCGGCTTTTGCACACAACCATATTGTACTGTATTGGTTGAGTTATCTTTTTCAGTGGGTAATACTTCCAACAATGCTAATAATTTTGCTGGCTAAACAAGCGTTGATCTTGCCTCAGCATTATGGATTTAACAGCACTGTCTTTTCATGGCAAGGATTTATTGCCGAAACGATAGGTATGTTCATTTCAGCAGGCTTGGCTTTTAAATGGTCTAGCCAATTATCCTGGCATTTACTGGGTCAGCGTACGGGCTATTTTAATGTGCTTAGCGCATACCCCAATGGCGCACTGCATACTGTGGTTTGGATTTACTCATCCATTGCGGTAGGTATTGTTGAAAGTATTTTCTTTATTGGTCTTCCGTGGCTTTTGTATAAAAATACTCAGCGTCACGCTTCGGTAAAAGTTTTCTCTGTACTCATTTCTGTGATCTTTGCTACCACACATTGGGAACAAGGGCCACATGTGATTGTGGGGGCTTTTTTCTTTAGCATAGTGGCGTGTTATTGGTATTTTAAGTTAGGTACGTTGTGGCCTGTAGCGGCTGGTCATGCTCTGATCGACTTGGTTGCCTTCGCATAAGTGAAGCTCAAGCCTTGGCCATCCAGCTTAAGGTTTAGTAGATTTAAAAGGTTAGCTCTAATTATCGATTTCCTTTTCAATAACCTCAATAATAAAATCAGCATTGCCTTAAAAGGGCTTTTAACTTAACACTAAACAGTTTAAGATGAAGCTGTTATTCGTTAAACCCTCTTGCTTGCGTTTAAAAAGTCTCTCCGACTCTTTACAGTTTGCCGCTATACCCCTCGATAAATTCCAATTATAAAAATAGCCTTAAGGTTAGTTAAACGCTTAGGCCTTATATTACTTTGTTTTTTACAAGCAATTAAAGTACAGACATCAATGTCTCCGCCACTTTATGGTTTGGTTTGGAAAGGATTTAATCAAATCAAGGTAAGGTACTTGGGGTTCAATCAATAGACTAAAAATAACTAAAGTCTGCTTTTCAACTGACTTTATGCGTTTGATGAAGATATTGAAATAAATAGAAAAGTTCTTATGATGCAATGGATTGATGCCCTTGAATTCATTTATGGCGAGTTAATTTTTTATATGGGTATCTATGGTTTTTATGAGAGCTAAGGCTAAGCATTCTACTTATCGATCTGATATTGATGGTTTGAGGGCAATTGCGGTAATGGCGGTATTGTTCTTCCACGCGGGTGTACCCGGATTTTCCGGTGGTTTTGTGGGTGTCGATATGTTTTTTGTCATATCAGGCTATTTAATCACTGGTATTATTTTGCGGGAATGTTCCTCTAAAACTTTCAGCTTCAAGGGCTTTTACTTAAGGCGCATCCGACGCATATTGCCAGCATTGATTGTCATGGTAGCCACAACTTTGGTGTTAGCCTCATTTGTATTAACGGCATTCGATTTTAAGATGCTCGCTAAAAATGTGCTGGCTACTGTGTTTATGATACCGAATATCAGTATCTGGAAAACCTCCGGTGATTATTTTTCTAATGCCGTTGATAGCAATCCTTTACTGCATTTATGGTCGCTGGGTGTCGAAGAGCAATTTTATTTTTTGTTCCCGCTGCTGTTGTTTCTGTTAACACGTTACTTACATTTAAAATGGTTGTGGGGATTACTGGTTATCGCCTTGTTAGGCGGCATTGGCTTTGCTTATTGGGCGGTTTCTCTTAAACCTACTTTCGCTTTTTACTGGTTACCACCGCGTGCCTGGGAATTGTTGTGTGGCGCAGTGTTAGCCTATTATCACTTGCGCCGACAATCCATCAATGGCCAACGACTTATGACGTTGTTAGGCTCAGTAATGATATTCCTGGCCATTGTTGTAGCTAGAAATAATGATGTGTATTCGGATTTTGCCCATCAAATACTCGCGGTAGTTGGCATTACATTACTGATTGATGGCAATAGGAAATTGTGCAATGCTGCCGATTCAGGCTATCAAAACCTGTTTCCAAAACCTCAAGAAGCCTATATAAAACACAGTATTCCTGTTCTGATATCAACCCGATTAACACAGTGGATTGGTTTTTTTCTGAGCTGGCAACTCTTGGTTGGCATTGGCCGCATTTCTTATTCTTTGTATTTGTGGCACTGGCCCTTGTTTAGCTTATATGCCTATCGGATACATCCGGATGCATTGCTTTGGTATGAAACCACGGGCTTGCTGGCAGCTACTTTTATATTAGCATACGGGAGTTGGCGTTTTGTGGAAACGCCGTTTCGTCGTCCAGCCAATTGGAATAACAGATCAGTGGTCAAACTGGCTGTCAGCTTACAATCTGTGTTGGTGCTTATTGCTGTGGGCATTTTATACAGTAACGGCATGCCTCAACGTTTTGGTCTTGCAAGTAGCGCTTATTCGGCGGGGGCAGAGGATAAAAACGCTTTGCAAAAAGATTGTCATACCGATCCGTACTCATCTGATTACCATTTTCCCAGCATCGAAAAATGTTTGATTGGTCAACAGGTTGCTGATGCACCTATTCGCTTTCTGGTCTGGGGAGATAGTCATGCCAATGCAGTAACGCCAGTTTTTGATGCCCTGGGCAGCGAATACGGACTGACAGGCGGGCATGCGACTTTATTTGGCCATGCACCTTTATGGGGAGCCAAATCCAATGATGACAACGCAACTTTGAATTGGCTGAAATTTAACCAAGGCCAATTGAAGGTCATTGCTGATCGGGGCATTCATGATGTTTTTCTGGTAGGCAGATGGCCCAGTTATGTTTTTTCAGCAACCCGGTTTGAAGGCACGCTGGGTAGAAATGGTATTCCGAATGTGTTGATTAAAGGACATGAAACCGGACTGCAAGCATTTCGCTCTAGCCTTGAGGAAACCGTGCAGCGGCTGCAACAGCAAGGCGTAAGCGTCTGGCTGGTATTGCCGGTGCCAGAAATGGATCGCATAATGCCAAGGTGGCTGGCACTTAATGCCGCCGATAAAACCGAGGTTTGGTTAAATAACCCTTATCCGGAACGTTCTGCTGCCGTGTGGCCGGTTTTTAAGGAACTACAGGCAAAATACGGTGTGCATTTGTTAGATCCAAGGCTACAGCTGTGCCGCAAAGATGGGCAATGCCGTGTGGCTTACCAGGGAAAATCGGTGTATTACGACGATGATCATCTGTCAGCCAGCGGATCCATGTTATTGAAAGACATGCTACGTCCGGCCTTTGCAGCCATGAAGCAGCACCTGTAAGTAGTGTAGGGTAACGGTTAACGATTATTTGGTACGTTGTTTGGAATAATATTTTCAGGAAAATTTTCAGTAGCGCTTAGCAAATGCTTTCTGAAGAACAGCATAAATACTGTCGCGGAACAAAACCAGCACACCGCGAGCGTAAACAGGTCATGGCTTAAAAAATGTGCGCCCCGTATTTCTTGCGCCATAGCAAACACAGTGCCTGTCAGTAGCCCAATGGCTAAGCCGTAAAATTTATACGCTGGCTTAACAATCAGGCAGAAAAAATACAGGTTAACTAGGGTAAAGCCTAAGCTGGAATGGCCTGCCGGAAAACAATGTCCCACACTCAGCGTGTCGCTGATACTGTCGAATAATTTTATATGCGGCTTGCTGCCACCAAATAGACTTACATCCCACGGGCAATAAATATGGGTATGGCTTTTTAAATAGGTAATTACTAAAGGCCCGGTTACGCCTGCCATCACTAAGAATGCTAAGGCGCGTCTATAGGGCGACAGTTTTGATGTTGTTCGGCAGGACATGATTAAACAAATCAGCATGCCGCCGCCAACGGCATACACCGCGTTACGCCCAGTTTTATGAATAACCGCTTGCAACAACCAATGCTCGCGGTAAGGCCATTGCTGCAAAGCAGTATTATAAAAATGTTTAGCGAGCCACACATCAATCTGGGTATACTGAAAACACAGCAACAAAGCCAGCCAAGCCAACAGCGGCAGGCTAATATGGTATTTAACAAACTGGCTAAAATCTAATACTTTATAAGAATTCAAAAGCAAACCTTTATTCCCGACAACCGTTAAAAATATCATAGCTTTTATCATAAACACTGGTTTGAATAGCCATTAAACCCAGTACGGAATGAAACAGGTTATCATGTGAATAGTGGCCATCACTGTTTTGTTTTAAACAGTTTTTATCGATGCCAAACTTGTCGGCATAACCATCAGACAGCCAAAAGATAAACGGAATGTGTTTTTGTTCGTCCGGTGCCAGCATATAAGGTAAGCCGTGCAGATAAATACCGTTTTCGCCTAACGATTCACCATGGTCAGACATATACAGCATGGCGGTATGGTAGTTAACGCTGTTGTGTTGTAGAAAATGGATAACTTGCGTTAAGAAATGGTCGGTATACAAAATGGTGTTGTCGTAAGCGTGGACAATCTGATCTTGCGGACAATCCTGTACCTGGTTGGTATCACATTCTGGCGTAAACACTTTAAAGTTGGACGGATAGCGTTTGTAATACGCAGGGCCATGGCTACCCTTTTGGTGCATAACAATAACGCTGTCATTGGGCAGCTTATCCACCATGGCTTGCAGACCGTGTAACAGCACTTCGTCATAACATTCTTCGCTGTTGCACACATCAGGAATTTTCAGGTTTTCCATGGCTTCGGTAGGGGTTCTGTTACATACACCTTTGCAGCCGGAATTATTGTCGCGCCAAAAAACGCTGATGCCGGCATGTTTTAACACATCTAAAAGATTCTCGGATTTTTCGGCTTTGGCTTCATCATAATCATTACGGTTAAGCGGCGAAAACATGCAAGGAACTGAAGCGGCAGTGGCCGTCCCGCAAGAGGTAGTGTTCGGGTAATTGATGATGTCTTCTTTGCTCAGTTCAGGATTGGTTAACTGACTGTAACCGTTTAGCGAGAAATTTTGTGCGCGTGCCGTTTCACCTACTACCAGAACTAGCAAGGATTTTTTGCCGCGTGTTTGCCAGGTTGTTGTTTGTTTGGCATCCATACCAATGGGGTCAACATTGATTACCTTGGGATGTGCCGAGCGCTTCAGGTATTTAGTTAATGCGTATACTGCGTGGTTAGGGTTAATTAAATAGCGTAAATGTTTGTTATTTCTGTCGACAAAAGACAGATCTTTATAGTGGCTAAATACTGCGCCAGCAAATACGGCAATCGCCAATACAAACACGACAATGCGAATCAACAATTCTTTTAAAAAAGAGTGATAACGAATATCAGTATGGTAAATCAGTAAGGCCGGTAACAATCCCCAAAATAGAATATGCACCAGCAATTTAACGCTGATTAATTCTAATATCTCCTTAGAATCGGTCTCGAACATGTTTTGTATCATCGAGGTATCGACAATAACCCCGTAAGCATTCATAAAAAAGCTGATGACGGAGGCGGTGATCAGTATCACAATCACGAACGGCTTAAACAGGTACTTATTAGCAAAGATAGACAGCAATGCCGTAAACAAAGCGATGAGCGCAACGACAAGCGCAGCTTTAAAACCGATGCCGGTAAATGACGATTGGTCAGCGATTTTAAAGGCCGCCTGGAAAAATGCCTGGTTATCGAGTAGTGTCAGGAACAGCGCCGTGATCAGTAGCAACTGGGTAAGCGTTAATGTTGGCCTTGGCCATTTTTGGGGCAGCATGATTAAAGACGGTGTTTAAATAAGACTAAATAAATTGCGTGAACCTGTCAGGGTTGACAGCGCTACGGCAGAGGCTGATCGGTCATTTTTGAGATACGGTACACGCTAGTGCTTAGTCATCTTTGTTTTGCCGAGTACCATAAAATACTTCGTTCGTCCTGAGCTTGTCGAAGGACTTGTGGTTCATGGTTCGACAAACTCACCACGAACGGTTTTTTAAAGTTCACAGCCGCCAAAATAATATTGACTAAGTACTAGTACTTAGTCAGCTTTATAATGTCGAGTACTATAAAATACTCCGTTCGTCCTGAGCCTGTCGAAGGACTTGTGGTTCATGGTTCGACAAGCTCACCACGAACGGTTTTTTAAAATATCTGACTGACAAAATAAGATTGACTAAGTACTAGCAATCCCATATTCCAAGGCAGGCAATCTGGACAATAATGACATGGTGTTTTTAATTTATTATTGATTTTATTTTAAGAGAAAAAAATGGCAAGTTACGATATTACCCTGGTTATTCTATCCTTTGTGGTAGCAGTAGTCGGTTCATTAATGGCTTTAATCGCCACTAAGGATGCCCTGTTACGGCCAGCTGAAAACCGTCGCGGCTTGATTGCTTTGGCTTCATTGTGTTTAGGCGGGGTCGCTATTTGGTCGATGCATTTCATCGGCATGTTGGCGTTTGACATGGACGGCATGGAAATGAGCTACAACGGATGGCTTACGGCTTTTTCATTTTATGTGGGCGTAGGCGTGGTTTATGTGGGTTTAACCCTCATGACTACTGGAGAATTCGAAATTTCCAAGTTAATTATGGCGGGCGTTTTGGTAGGCTTTGGCGTTGCAGGCATGCATTATAGCGGCATGTTGTCTATGCAAGTGCAAGCAGATGCACATTGGAATTGGGGACTGGTCACGGTTTCGATTGTAATAGCCGTCACCGCTGCAATTGTTGCGCTGTGGCTGGCCGTACACGTTAAACACATGTGGCAAATGTTGATCAGTGCAGTAGTGATGGGAGTTGCTGTATGCGGTATGCATTATACCGGCATGGCGGCAGTGGAGTTTGTGCATAATGCGGCTTTGCCTTATATAAATGCGATGAATGTGACATCATCCGTTTTTTCATTAAGCATAGCCACGGTTGATGCTGTCATTATAGTATTGGCCATTGCGCAAGCTATCTCCGAAGCGAATCAACGTAAGTTTTTTTCGCTTTAATATGGCAGGGCAAGTAGCTTAATCACAGCATTTGTCCCAGCATCTAGCATTCGATCTACTTTTTCGGAAAGTCTTGCTTTAACTTTTCGGCTACCAACTAAGACGAGACAATTTAAAAAACCGTTGTTGGTGAGCTTATCGAATGACTCACCAACAACGCCCTAACCTGAAACTGTCTCGCTTTAGTGGGTAAGCATTTTATCGAAGGAAATCTCACTGCCTATTCCCTAGAAATCTTGATCATATTTACTATACTCATTTAGGTATATAAATTTTATTATGATTTAAACTAGAGGTAAATAAATGGCACATTACAGTTTTTCCTTGGTTCTTCTTTCCTATATTATAGCGGTAGTGGGTTCTTTAATGGCGTTGATAGCGACGCGGGATGCGTTGCTACGACCCGAAAACAGTCGCCGTGGTTTGATTTTATTAGCAGCATTAAGCTTAGGTGGCGTGGCAATTTGGTCGATGCATTTTATTGGTATGCTCGCATTCGATATGCACGGTATGGACATGAATTATAATGGATGGCTCACAGTATTATCTTTTGTAGTGGGTGTGGGGGTCGTCTATATTGGACTAATGATTATGGTTTTGGGGAAGTTTAAGTTGCCCAAATTAATTTTAGCAGGTATTTTGGTGGGGCTGGGTGTTGCCGGTATGCATTACACTGGCATGTTATCTATGGAAGTACAGGCCGATAGCCACTGGAACTGGAGTCTTGTCGCTGTTTCAATTGGTATCGCCATAGCCGCAGCCATTGTCGCGTTATGGCTGGCTGTGCACGTCAAACACATGTGGCAAATGGTAGCAAGTGCCCTGGTTATGGGCGTTGCGGTTTGCGGCATGCACTATACAGGCATGGTAGCTGTAGACTTCGTACATAACGCCGCTTTACCTTATGTCACATCAATGAGCGTGACCGCATCTGTTTTTTCATTAACTATTGCTACATTAGATGCTGTAATAATAATTCTGGCATTAGCGCAAGCTTTGTCGGAATCTAACCAGCGTAAATTTCACCCAGCGCAATAAACATAACAATTATTCTGATTACCTTGCCTACTTAGCTGTATATCTCCTCCATCCTAGAGACGCAGTAGCGTCTCTATTTTCCTCACAACTCCCCTATTTTTTTGTCAGCCAATCGTTCAATTTTTCGCTGATGGCCGCGCTTTGTTTTTGCCAAACTGGCTCGCGATACTGGTATGTTTGGTTTTAAAGTGCTGAATTTTTCCAGGTGCTTCCAAACTGCCTTTAGGTTGGAACGATGGAATTAAATGATGTTTGCCATTGCCGATTAAATCATTGCGACCCATAGCCTTCAAAGCATCACGCAATAACGGCCAGTTTTTAGGGTCGTGGTAACGCAAGAAGGCTTTATGTATCCGGCGCTGCTTAACGCTTTTGGGTATAGAAATATCGTCAGCTGTACGACTGACTTTACGCAGCGTATCTTTACCAGAATGATACATAGCAGTCGCAATCGCCATGGGTGACGGCAAAAATGCCTGTACTTGATCCGCTCTAAAACCATGGCGCTTTAGCCATAAAGCCAGATTCAACATATCTTCATCAGTCGTTCCAGGATGCGCGGCAATAAAATAGGGAATCAAATACTGCTCTTTACCGGCTTCCTTGGAGTACTTATCAAACATTTCCTTAAAGCGGTCATAACTGCCCATACCCGGCTTCATCATTTTAGATAGCACACCTTGCTCGGTATGTTCAGGGGCAATCTTAAGATAACCACCCACATGATGAGTGACTAATTCTTTAACGTATTCAGGCGATGTCACCGCCAAATCGTAACGTAGGCCTGAGGCAATGAAGATTTTCTTAATACCCGGCAAGGCACGCGCGCGGCGATACAATTTAATCAAAGACGAATGATCGGTATTAAGATTGGGGCAAATCCCTGGGTAAACACACGATGGCAATCGACACGCCGCTTCAATTTTAGGATCTTTACACGCCAACCGGTACATATTGGCGGTAGGTCCGCCCAAATCAGAAATATGGCCAGTAAAGCTAGGCGACATATCACGGATATTTTCTATTTCCTTGATAATGGAGTCTTCCGAACGGCTCTGGATAATACGGCCTTCGTGTTCAGTAATGGAACAAAACGTACAGCCGCCAAAGCAGCCGCGCATAATATTCACCGAATGCTGAATCATCTCAAACGCCGGTACGTTGGCCTTACCGTAAGTTTTATGCGGCACGCGCGAATACGGCAAATCATACACACCATCCATTTCCTTAGTGGTCAATGGAATCGGCGGTGGGTTAATCCACACTTCACGAGTACCGTGCAACTGAATTAACGGCCGTGCGTTACCTGGATTGGTTTCACCGTGCATAACTCGCGAGGCATGGGCATACAAAATCGGGTCGTCTTTAACGGCATCATAATCCGGCAAACGGATAACGGTTTTGGCACGGCGATCTTTAATCAATTGACGGTCAAAACGGATGACTTTTTCCTCCGGATTAGCATCCGGCTCTTTTAAATCACAGGCTGGCGCTTCTTGATACGGATCGACTATCGGAGTAATTTTGCCAGGCTTATCCACATCGGTGGAATCTTTAACCTGAAAATCAACCGGTATTTGCTTGACAAAATGCACGGTGCCACGAATCCCCTTAAGATCGCTGATGCTTTCGCCATTGGCTAAACGATGGGCAATTTCCGCCACTTGACGCTCGGCATTGCCGTACACCAGCAAATCAGCCTTGGAATCCAGCAACACCGATTTTCTGACCTTATCCGACCAGTAATCATAATGCGCGATACGGCGCAAGCTGGCTTCAATGCCGCCGATAATAATCGGTACATCTTTAAAGGCTTCGCGGCAGCGGTGCGAATACACATTAACCGCACGATCCGGGCGTTTGCCTGCTGCGCCATCAGGGGTATAGGCATCGTTGGAGCGGATTTTTTTATCCGAGGTGTAGCGGTTGACCATGGAATCCATATTGCCACCGGTCACCCCGAAAAATAAATTCGGTCGGCCTAATACGGTAAAATCCGCCGCGCTAGTCCAATCGGGCTGGGAGATTATCCCTACGCGAAAGCCCTGCGCTTCCAGCAATCGGCCAATCAGCGCCATACCAAAACTGGGGTGATCGATATAAGCATCACCGGTGACCAGGATAACATCACAGCTATCCCAGCCTAGCTCGTCCATTTCAGCGCGGCTCATAGGCAGCAGCGGCGAGATACCAAAACGGTGCGCCCAGTATTTTCGGTAACCAAACAGGTTGGGTTCAGATTGAAGAATTGCTGACATTAGGGTTTTATTAAGTTGTTAAGTACGCTGGCGTTGTGTCTTGTAAGATCTTTCAAAAACGAAGGAAATTCGATTTGATAATGCTGCTCAAGTTCAACGGCTTTGGTTTTTAGGACTTTCATGGAAAAAGAAGCGGCAGCATCGTTAAAACCGATAGCAATAATATTGCCTTTACCTCGCACCGGTAAAAATAGTAATCGCCAATCAAATAACCGGCTAAGCCACATGGCACAGTCCTGGAAAGGTTTGTTGTTCATGCCGCCCCACAAATTAACCAGCAATAAACCATCGGGTTTCAACAACGCTTTGCAGTTTTTAAAAAAGCTTTCATTGCACATAGAAGGCGCCATGCCTTCATGATCAAAAGCATCAATAAACATCAGGCTGTAATGCTGGGAGTGGGTTTCTACACGATGCTGTATATGGTGTGCGCCATCACCCATAATAATTTTTAAGCGCCTATCCAAAGGTAAACTAAAATGGCTGCGGGCGATTTTTACTACACTTGGCCGGTATTCTACCGCGTCTAAGTGGCAATCAGGGAAATGATATAATAAATGTTTGGCAAGCGAACCGCCACCCAACCCAACCAATAAGGCATCATCATCTACGGTGCCTTTAAACAATAGCCAGCAGGCCATAGCGCGTGCGTAGTCCAGCTCAAGGCGATAAGGATCAGCGATTTTTATGCTGCTTTGTCTGGCAGGCGAACCGAAATGTAGCGATCTGACACCGCCACGCTCAACCACCTCTACAATACCGTCATCATCGTGGCTCTGATGAATCAAGAGTCCATTGTATTTATACATAAAGAGGTTTTAAACGCATTTTTATTCAAAGTGTGATTATACACCAACATAAAAACGGGTATTCTGTCTTATGCAACTCAGTGAATGGCAAATTGCCGATTTAAGCTACGGTTTCGTGGACTACACTCATCAATTACAAAATAATATCAAACTGACTTGTACGGGCTTGAAAAATAAATTCCTGCCTCGATGTTATTTAAATGCTGCGCTGTTATAGTGAGTTCACATAAAATTAAACTAGACATTCCATCCACAATCCGAGGAAGATTATGAAACAGCTGTTTTTTATAACCGTGCTACTGTTTACGGCCAACACTTTTGCAGCAGAAACAAAAAACGACTGGGAACAAGGCACAAGCTTGTCTGAAGATTTGATTAAAAAAATTCAGGAAGCACAGTACCAGTACAAAAAATGTGTGTCTGATGAAATGCAAAAACCAGAATATCAAAGCTTGGAAAGCAAGCAATCCACCAGCAAAATCATCAAACAATGCGAACCGTCCTTGGCCAAAATGCGGACAATGTATTTGGCTGAAAAAGTGCCCGGCGAGGTGGCTGATCGGCATTTAAAAAAAATGCGCATACAAACCATTCGTAATGTCCTACAAAACATGATGTATGGCGAAGCGGCCCGTAAAGCGGGGCAGCAGAAATAATATGGAAGAGCCTCTTGTTATGAACACCTATGCAATCGACTTAGCCCTGAAACCCACCACTTTTGACTTATGGCATGTGTGCTTGGCAGGCACGGTGGCCGTACTGGCGTTAATGCTAATTTCTCTGTTACTGGCAATGGTCATCAGCTTGTCCAGACGTAAAAAACCGCAGCCAGTTGCCGAGCCTATCATTCAATACGTGCAAGCACCTGCGCCGGAACCGGTGATTAAAGTCGTTGAAAAGATCGTCGAAAAAATTGTTGAAGTAGAAAAAATCGTCCATGCACCTGCGCCAGAACCGGTTGTGCTTAAAGAAGCCACACCCGATGCGGCGTTGCAATTATTAGGTTTGCTGCAAAAAGAAGCGCGGTTTATTGATTTTGTGAAAGAAAATATCACCGAATACAGCGATGAAGACATCGGTATTGCCGCACGGGTGGTTCACGAAGGCTGCAATAAAGTCATTAATGAGCATTTCACGCTCGCACCGATCCGTAACGAAACCGAAGGCAACAACATTACACTGCCCAAAGGCTTTAATGCCGCAGAAATCCGCTTGACGGGGAACATTGTTGGCAACGCACCGTTTAATGGCACCTTGGTACACAAAGGCTGGCAAATTACCAACACCAAGCTACCCAAATTAACACAAGGCCATAGCGCCAATATCATTGCCGCAGCGGAAGTTGAAATATGAGTTTATTCGATCACATCAAGAAAAAACAAGACCCCAAACCAGAGCCTAAAGCTGTCGAACCGGTCGCTGAATCTGTTCAACCTGAGCCTGTTGAAGTTATCGCAGCCGAACCAGAAGTTATTGTTTCTGAACACATTGAACCTATTGAAAATGTAGCGCCAGCCATTGAAGAGCCGATTGCCGACACAATAGTAGAATCGAGTGCCCAAGCGACAACATCAACATCAGCCGCGATAGACCATCGCACTGATCGGCATTATTCAGTCGGTATCGATTTGGGCACCACGCATTGCGTATTGTCCTATGCCGACATTACCGACATTACCGATGATGAATTCAACCTGCACGTTATGCCGATACCGCAGCTAACCGCTCCCGGCATGGTAGAAGACGGCAAGCAATTACCGTCGTTTTTGTACCAGCCGCACGAATCGGAACTGGCAGAAAACACTATTGTGTTGCCGTGGAGCGCGCATCCTGAGCATTTGGTTGGTGAGATTGCGCGTAATTTGGGCAGCAAAACTCCAATACGCTTAGTGTCCAGTGCCAAAAGCTGGTTATGCCATGCCGGTGTCGATTGCAAAGCGCCGATTTTACCGGTGGATGCACCGGATGAAATCGCCCGTATTTCGCCATTTGCCGCCACTACCGCGTTCTTGCAACATTTATGCGATGCCTGGAAATACGCACACCCGAATGCGCCGCTATCTGAACAAAGTTTGGTGATTACCGTACCGGCCTCGTTTGATCCGGCGGCGCGGGAATTAACCATAGAATCTGCTCGTAGCGTAGGCTTAGGTCAGGCGATTTTGTTGGAAGAGCCACAAGCGGCCCTGTACAGTTGGATAGAAAAAAGCCAAGGCAAATGGCGTACACAAGCCAAATGCGGCGATATTATCTTGGTAGTGGATATTGGCGGTGGTACCACCGACTTGTCGCTCATTGCCGTTACTGAACACGGGGGTAATTTAGAATTAACCCGTGTGGCGGTGGGGGATCATATCTTGCTAGGCGGCGACAATATGGATTTGGCGTTAGCTTATACCGTTAAAGCCAAGCTTGAACAAGACGGCAAGCGTTTAGAGCCGTGGCAGTTACAAGCCTTAACCCACGCTTGCCGCGAAGCCAAAGAAAAAATCTTTAACAGTGCTGATGTGGATTCCATGCCCATCGTGGTGGCCAACCGCAGTTCGTCGTTAATTGGCGGTAATTTACGCACCGAATTAACCCGTGATGAAGTCAATAGCGTGTTAGTGGAAGGCTTTTTCCCGCAGGTTAATGTCAGTGATAGACCAGTGAGCCGTACCCGTACCGGTTTGCGGACTACCGGTTTGCCGTATGCACAAGATGCAGGGATTACTCGGCACTTAGCGGCGTTTTTAACCAAGCAGCAAGGTGCTGCCGAAGATTTAAAAGACATCAATCTACCCGCAGATGCAACTTTCTTGCACCCAACCGCAGTGTTGTTTAACGGCGGCGTGTTAAAAGCGCAGCCATTAGCAGAGCGTTTGATGCAGGTGATGAACAGCTGGTTAAGCACAGAGCAAGCCCCCGAAGCGCGTCTGCTGGCTGGTGCTGATCTGGATTTAGCGGTAGCGCGGGGTGCGTCTTACTATGGTTATGTGCGTAAAGGTAAAGGCGTACGCATTAAAGGCGGTACGGCGGCATCGTATTATGTGGGTGTGGAAAGCGCGATGCCAGCCGTGCCTGGACGACCACCAGAGCTTGAAGCTCTGTGTATTGCACCGTTCGGTATGGAAGAAGGCACCCAGCAAGAGTTACCTGATGATGAATTCGGTTTAGTGATTGGTGAGCCAGTACGTTTCCGCTTCTTTGCCTCTACTACGCGCCGTGAAGATCGTGTGGGTACGCGCTTAGATCATTGGACAGCGGATGAAATTTCTGAGCTGGATGAAATTGAAGTGACTTTACCGGAAGAAGGTTTCCGTGCCGGCGAAGTCATTCCGGTGCATTTGTGCGCGGCAGTCACTGAAGTGGGTACGTTGGAATTGCAAGCAGTATCGCAAAAGAATGATAGCCGCTGGAAAATTGAACTGGATGTAAGAGCAGGCGATTGATAGTAAAGCCTGTAAGTGACTGTGTTTTAAAATAGTTTTTATACATAATGGCGTAGAGCCGCAAGATTTTGCGTCTCTACGTTTATCCGGATGCATTGGCTTATTACGATTGCCCAATAATCTTCCAAATTCAAGCTTTACTGATTTTTGAGAATATTATCATTCTCCTTAATTACTATGTGGCAGCGCTAACTTCCTTAGCGCAGAGCACTATAGGTAGCACCCAGCTGATTTTTTTGCATTTGATTGACACCAAATTTATTCAGCGACCACACTTTACCGGTAGAAATATTACCCATAAACAGGTTATAAAAATTGCTGCCCCGTGTGCTGGAGAAAAAAAGATTAGCAGCATCAACTGACATAGGATCAGAGTTATCGGCATTGCAATCGTTTAAATTAAGTTCACTAGGCTGACTATAAACATCGGTACTCATCGAATAAACCTGATCTCTTCTTGCCGTGGCATTTTTCCAGCCGACAAAATATAAAGACTTGTTTTGAACAATTGGATAATACTCGGCTAAACCCGATCTGCCAGCCATTAATCGTGGATTTTCTACAAACAATTGACCAGACTGAATTGTAAAATCTATACGATACAGATCGCTGTTTTCCCGCGCGCCACGACTGTAAAAAACCGATTTTCCATCTGAGGACAGATAGGGCATAGACTCTTCCGAAAGATAGCCATCTTGAGTCAATCGCCATAAATTATTCACAAAAGGGTTAGCGGCATCGTTGTAATTCATATGCATCAAAGCAACATCGCCATTGTTTTTGTAGACAATGTAATTGCCATCGGCAGAAAATTTTGGATCTTCGCTAGTGCCACCTGAGCTATCGGTATGATGACTCAAGTTAATGGGTGCAAATTGCGAATCCGTTTTCCAAATAAAAATATTCCACCGCGAATTTTGCTTACCCATAAAAGTAAGATAACGCCCATTTGGAGAAAAGTGTGCATTCATCGGATCTTCAATATTCCAAAAAGGCTGATTAATCTGGGTTAATGTATTGAAGCGAAAATCTTTTAAAAATAAATTTGATGAACCATCGCCGTATTGAACATAGCTGTGGTAAACCAACCTGCCTTGTAATGCCAAAGGGAATTTCGAATCAGCTTGTAGCGTAGGGTTAACTGTACACTGCGCATTACTGGTAAAGCTGGCCATCAGCGATGTAATAAGAATCGGTAAGGCTAAGATTTTTTTCATAATTATTTCAATAAAGTTAATTTTTTGAGGTGCCATGACATGTCGTTACTATCTAAGGCACCTACAAATCCATTGAAGATGGCTTAGCGTAAAACCGATACATACCGAATTTTCAACACTGTTTTTTATGTTGTTATTCAGGATGAAGCATGTAATGTGCCACTTTAAAAGTGATAAGGCTTTTGGCCTTGTGATTGCCCCATATTCGTGGAGTGTGTTGAGCCGAGCGGAAAAATAATGGGGATGTTGTTAAAAAAAGGGGCTTCATGGGTGGCTGTTAATAATAACCAAAGGCGTATTTATGTCAGCTAGTGACACTTTTTGCTGCCCTATGTGGAAAATGCTGTGTTGAGATTATCTATAAGCGTAGCTTTTATATTTTATTTTTCTGTAAAAATTAATTTGAAATGACTGCTGAACAGTTAAATCCTGCATACCGATGCATCCTTAACCCTGTTAAAATGAAACAATTTTTCACCTAAACACACTGCCCTCCATGGAAAAAACATACGCTCCACACGCAATAGAACAACGTTGGTATCAAAACTGGGAAGAAAACGGTTATTTCGCCGCCAAACCTGAGGGTGAATCTTATTGCATCATGATTCCACCACCCAATGTCACCGGCAGTTTGCACATGGGACACGCCTTTCAAGACACCATCATGGATGCGCTAATTCGCTACCACCGCATGAAAGGCTTTAGCACACATTGGCAAGCGGGAACCGACCATGCCGGGATTGCCACGCAAATGGTCGTAGAGCGCTTGTGTAATGCCGAAGGCAAAACCCGCCATGATTATGGCCGCGAAAAATTCATCGAAAAAGTCTGGCACTGGAAGGAAGAATCGGGCGGCACGATTACCCGTCAGTTGCGCCGCATGGGTTCATCGCTGGATTGGAGTAAAGAACGTTTTACCATGGACGATGGCATGTCCGATGCCGTGCAGGAAGTCTTTATCCGTTTGCATGAAGAAGGCCTGATTTATCGCGGTAAACGCTTGGTGAACTGGGATCCGGTTTTGCATACCGCCGTGTCTGATTTGGAAGTGCTGTCCGAAGAAGAAAATGGCTTCATGTGGCACATACGTTATCCATTGTCCAATGGTCAAGGCCATTTGATTGTGGCGACCACGCGCCCTGAGACCCTACTGGGCGATGCGGCGGTGGCGATTCATCCTGACGATGACCGCTATAAACATTTGCTCGGCGAGTTTGTGGAATTACCGCTCACCGGCAGACGTATTCCTATAATTGCCGATGACTATGTTGACCCAGAATTTGGCACCGGCTGCGTTAAGATTACCCCTGCGCATGATTTTAACGATTACGAAGTCTGGACGCGCCATCGTCATACCTCGGCTATATTGGATCTACCGCACGGCGGCTTGATCAATATTCTCACGGTTGATGCCAGTATTGGCACGGATGACTTAATTCCCGCGCACTATCAAGGGCTGGATCGTTTTGACGCACGCAAGAAAATCGTCGCTGACCTGGAAGCACAAGGTTTGCTGGAAAAAATCGCCGACCATAAATTAATGGTACCGCGTGGTGATCGTACCAACAGCGTTATCGAACCGTTGTTGACTGACCAATGGTATGTCAAAGTTGCACCGCTCGCTGAACCTGCCATTGCCGCTGTTGAAAACGGCGACATCAAATTTGTACCGGACAACTGGAAAAATACTTATTTTGACTGGATGCGTAATATTCAGGATTGGTGTATTTCGCGGCAAATTTGGTGGGGACACCGCATTCCCGCTTGGTATGATGATAAAGGCAATATCTATGTCGGTCGTTCAGAACAAGCCATCCGCGAACAACATGGCTTTGCGCCTGATTACCTGCTTAAACAAGATGAAGATGTTTTGGATACCTGGTTTTCGTCGGCATTATGGCCATTTTCTACGCTCGGTTGGCCAGAAAATACCGAAGAACTGGCCAAGCATTATCCTACCAGTGTGTTAGTCACCGGCTTTGATATTATTTTCTTCTGGGTTGCCAGAATGATTATGATGGGCTTGAAGTTTAAAGGCACAGTACCGTTTAAAGAAGTCTATATTCATGGTCTGGTACGTGATGCCGAAGGCCAGAAAATGTCCAAGTCCAAAGGCAATGTGCTTGACCCTATCGATATTATCGACGGCATTGATCTGGAAGCGTTGGTGGCTAAACGGGTGTCTGGCATGATGCAGCCGCATTTAGCCAAGAAAATTGAACAAGCCACACGCAAACAATTTCCTGACGGTATTGCCTCGTTTGGTACCGATGCGTTACGTTTTACTTTTGCATCGCTGGCCTCCAATGGCCGTGATATTCGCTTTGATTTGGCACGTACCGAAGGCTATCGCAACTTCTGTAACAAACTGTGGAATGCAGCACGTTTTGTATTGATGAACACTGAAGATCAGGATAATGGCTTGTCTGGTGACATCTGTCAGTACAATCAGGTAGATCGCTGGATAAACACCCGCTTAAACCAGGTGATTGCCGAAACCAGCAAAGCGATTGATAACTACCGTTTTGATTTGGCCTCACAAGCGATCTACGATTTTACCTGGAACGAATTTTGCGATTGGTATTTGGAACTTACGAAAATTTCCCTGCAATCAGAAAATAGTGCTGAGCAGCGTGGCACACGTAAAACATTGTTAAATGTATTGGAAACCTTATTGCGTTTGGCGCATCCGATTATGCCATTTATTACCGAAGAAATTTGGCAGACTGTCGCGCCGATTGCGGGCATTCAAGGCGATACCATCATGTTACAAGCTTACCCAAGCGTTGATGAAACAAAAAATGATCTGGGAGCCGTCGCTGAAATTAACTGGATCATGCAGTTTATTTTAGGGGTGCGTCGTATTCGGGGTGAAATGAATATTGCGCCCGGAAAACCTTTAACTGTGTTGCTGAAAAATGGCTCGGCGACTGATCAACACAGCGTCAGTAATAATCAAACCTATTTGCAAAAATTGGGGCGTTTAGAAACTATAAGCTGGTTAAACGAAAATGACGACGTTCCTGAATCTGCCATCGCCTTAGTCGGTGACATGCAACTGCTGATTCCGATGGCTGGTTTAATCGATAAACAGGCTGAACTTAACCGCCTGGACAAAGAAATCCAACGCATTAAAAACGATTTACCGCGTATTGAAGGTAAGCTAAACAACCCGACTTTTGTTGATAAAGCGCCGCAAGACGTTATTGACAAGGAAAAAACAAAATTGGTAGAGCTACATTCTTTACTGCATAATCTTGAAGAACAACACCGTAAAATACAAACATTGTAAAACCTCAGTAACGTGCATAGAATAAGTTAGTTAGGTTATATTTCCGACAAAGACAAGTGTTACCGGTAGAGACGCAAAATCTTGCGTCTCTATATTAATTCCACGATGAGATGCTATTTCTGGGTATATTATTTCCCATAAATTACCTTAGACATAAACTACCCGCTAAACACAACACACGATTTGGTAGCTGGCAAACCTGTCATCTTATTAACGGACTTAATCGGCCTATAGATTGAATAAAACCGTTATTTCATCTATATTTTTCTAGTTACATCTCATAAGATACTTATCCCATGGCAACTGCACCAATAGATTTTCGTCTGAGCGGTCTTACCAACTGCTTAATTCAGGAAGGCCTGCTTTCTGAAAGCGATGCAAAAATGCATGCTCAGGAAGCAAAAAAAAATAAAACGCCTTTAATCAGTTACTTGGTTAGCGCCAAACTGGTAGATAGCAAAAAAGTCGCATCAGTCGCCATGGCATCATTTGGTGTGCCTTATTTTGATTTAGACGCTATCGATAAAAGCAATTTACCGATTAGCCTGGTCAGCGAAGTACTGATACGTAAACACCATGCGCTACCGCTGTACAAACGCGGTAAAACGTTGTTTATTGCTATGTCTGATCCCACTAACCTCCAGGCAATAGACGATATTAAGTTTCAAAGTCGGCTTAATCCAGAGACTATCCTGGTTGAAGAAAACAAATTAGCGCACGCTATTGATACCTACCTAGAATCTCTCAACACTGCGATGACTGATTTGATGGATTCCGATCTGGATAATCTGGTGACATCCTCATCCACAGGCGATGAAGAAATCGGCAGCAAAGATGCTATTAACGTGGATATTGACGATGCGCCGATTGTGCGCTTTGTTAACAAAATTTTGCTGGATGCCATTAAAAAAGGCGTTTCCGATATACACATGGAGCCGTATGAAAAAAACTTCCGCATCCGTTTTAGATCAGATGGCATCTTGTCTACTGTGCCAAGCCCGCCTGCCAATATCGCCAATAGAATTATATCGCGCATAAAAGTGATGGCCAAAATGGATATTGCTGAACGCCGTATTCCGCAAGATGGCCGGATTAAATTGACCATATCTAAAAACAGGGCGCTTGATTTTCGGGTTAACACCTGCCCGACTTTATTTGGTGAAAAAGTAGTGTTGCGGATTTTGGATTCTACCGCCGCGCATATCGGTATTGAAAAACTGGGCTTTGAACCCGAACAAGAACGGCTTTTTTTAAAGGCCATTAATAAGCCTTATGGCATGGTATTGGTAACAGGCCCCACCGGTAGCGGTAAAACTGTAACCTTATACACGGGTTTAAATTTACTGAACAGCGTGGAACGCAATATTTCCACCGCCGAAGACCCCGTTGAAATTACGGTTGAAGGCATCAACCAGGTTAACGTTAACCCCAAAGCCGGCTTAACATTTGCTACCGCATTACGTTCGTTTTTGCGCCAAGATCCAGACATCATCATGGTGGGCGAAATTCGCGACCTGGAAACCGCCGAAATTGCCGTAAAAGCCGCACAAACCGGCCATTTAGTATTATCGACACTGCACACCAATGATGCACCCCAAACCTTAAACCGCTTGATGCAAATGGGTATTGAGCCTTTTAATATTGTGTCGGCGGTAAACTTGATTATGGCGCAGCGTTTGGCGCGGCGCTTATGCGAACATTGTAAAACACCGGTCAATTACCCCGATAATGTCCTTAAATCCATTGGTTTTACCGATGCAGAAATTCAGTCCATAACCGTTTATGGCCCAGTAGGGTGTGAAAACTGCACCAACGGTTATAAAGGTCGGGTCGGTATTTATCAGGTGATGACATTAAGCGACGGCATGCGCCAACTTATACTGGAAGGTGGCAATGCTTTGCAGCTTGCTGAACAGGCAACCGCAGAAGGCATTAATGATTTACGCGCATCTGGATTAAACAAAGTGCGTTCGGGCATTACCAGTCTTGAAGAAATTGACAGAGTTACTAAGGAATAGCCATGGCAGAACAGATTGAGCAACTAGATTTTATTTGGCAAGGTAAAGATAAGACCGGCAAAAGAACCAAAGGGGAAATTGCTGCCAAAACCGAAGCCCTTGCCCGTACCGAATTAAGGCGACAAGGGATTAAGGTTATTAGTATTAAAACCAAGTCCAAATCCCTGTTCAGCGCACGCACCAGACCGATTACCCCCGCTGACATTGCCATATTTTCACGTCAGTTAGCCACCATGCTGGGTGCTGGCGTACCGCTGGTGCAATCTTTTGATATTGTTGCCAAAGGCCACGAAAACCCAAGTATGCAAAACATGCTATTGGATGTTAAAGCCGACATTGAGGCAGGTAGTACATTAACCGAAGCCATGAGTAAAAAGCCGCTGTATTTTGACGAGCTGTTTTGTAACTTGGTCAGAGCCGGTGAACATGCCGGTATCCTGGAAACCTTACTGGACAAGATTGCGACTTACAAAGAAAAAACTGAGTCGATGAAGAAGAAGATCAAGAAAGCATTGACCTATCCGATAGCGGTTCTGGTCGTCGCTTTTGTAGTGACTGTTATCTTGTTAGTATTTGTAGTGCCGGTATTTGAAGATTTATTTAAAAGCTTTGGTGCGGACTTACCGGCTTTCACCCGCATGGTCATTAATATGTCGGAATGGATGCAAGCGTGGTGGTGGGTGGTTATTGCGGTGATTGGCGCGACTGTATATACCTTTGGTTATTTCAAAAAACGCTCACGCGAATTTAATCACGTCCTGGATCGCACCTTGCTGAGAATACCTGTTGTCGGGATGATATTAAACAAATCTGCTGTGGCACGGTTTGCAAGAACGCTATCGACCATGTCTGCGGCAGGTGTACCGTTGGTTGATGCGCTGGAGTCTGTGGCGGGCGCATGCGGCAATATTATTTATTCGGATGCTGTTTTAAAAATGCGCGAAGAAGTGGCCACTGGCCAACGCTTGCAGTTTGCCATGCAACAAACCACACTGTTTCCGCACATGGTGCAGCAAATGGTCGCTATTGGTGAAGAATCGGGATCTATCGACAGTATGTTAGCAAAAGTAGCTGATTTTTATGAAGAAGATGTAGACAATCTGATTGATAATCTTAGCAGCTTAATGGAGCCTTTAATTATGGTGGTACTGGGGGTTTTAGTCGGTGGCTTGATTATTGCCATGTATTTACCCATTTTCAAAATGGGTGCGGCGGTGGGTTAATTGGCTGTCTATTATTTGTATTAATATATTAGATAATTATCCATAAACAATACGTTAGTTATAGAAACCTTATGCATACAGCCTCATGCTATTAAATCCCATATCACCCTTTTTGCTGTGTGCGATTGTAGGGATTATTGGCCTACTGGTCGGCAGTTTTCTGAATGTGCTGATTTACCGACTGCCGATTATGATGCGCCGCGATTGGCGTAATGAGTGTGCCGACTATTTACAGCTTGAACTCGATGACATCGACAACATCGAAAAACCTTTTAATCTGGTTTTGCCGCTATCACGCTGCTCGCAATGTAAAACGCCCATTAAACCCTATCAAAATGTGCCGGTTATCAGCTATGTTTTACTAAGGGGGCGTTGTGGGCAATGTCGTCATCCTATTTCAATACGCTATCCGGCTATTGAAGTGTTGACTATGGTGTTATCCATTGCTGTTGCCTGGCACTTAGGTTACTCATTGCAAACCGTTTTTGCTTTGCTGTTAACGTGGGCATTAATTGCCCTTAGTTTTATTGATGTTGATCAGCAACTGTTACCGGATTCAATTACTTTACCGATGCTGTGGCTGGGTTTGTTATTAAGTGTATTTAATATATTCATCGATGCGCCCACCAGTATTATCGGGGCGTGTGCTGGCTATCTAATTTTATGGCTCGTTTATCATTTGTTTAAATTAGCTACCGGCAAAGAAGGCATGGGCTACGGTGACTTTAAATTACTGGCTTTATTCGGGGCGTGGCTAGGCTGGCAAACCTTGCCGATGATTATCTTATTGTCATCACTAGTGGGAGCCATCATTGGTACGGCTATGATTATCTTTGGCAATCGTGACCGCAATACGCCTATTCCTTTTGGGCCTTATTTAGCAGCAGCAGGATGGATAGCGCTGTTATGGGGCAAGCCGATTAATCAACTCTATCTGAATATAGTGGGTCTGTAGTAATGCTAAAAATTGGCTTGACAGGCGGCATAGGCTGTGGGAAAACAACAGTCACCAACTTGTTCGTGGCGCATAATATTCCTGTTATTGATGCTGATGAAATCGCCCATCAATTGGTTGAGCCGGGACAACCTGCTTTGGAACACATAAAAACAGCCTTCGGCACAGACTTTGTCAGTGTAGAGGGTGTGTTAGATCGAAAAAAAATGCGCGACTGTATTTTTTCCGACAATTATGCAAAAAAAAAACTTGAAGCTATTTTACATCCTTTGGTTTACAGCGGTTTACAATCAAAACTAACTCAATTGCATGCGCCCTATTGTATTATTTGTGTGCCACTGCTTTTTGAAACCCAAATGGAAAGTATTGCTGATAGAATACTGGTTGTAGATTGCTCAGTAGCGCAACAGATAGAACGTGTCAAAAAAAGGGAAAATATGAGCGCTGAAAAAATTCAGGCGATAATCAATAGCCAGATAGCTAGAGACATTAGACTATCAAAAGCCGATGATATTATTAATAACGCAGAAACGGAAAACAACCTTGCCCACCAGGTTAAAAAACTGCACCAGTTGTATATTTCATTAAGCACACTTTAGGATAAACTGTCTGTGAATACTACCATTACCTATGAATTTCCACTCAATGAAAGGATTCGAGTTTTCATACGGCTCGAACAGCTTTTTCAACAATTCAGTCATTTTTTAGTCCGGGATACTGTGACTGACAAACGCATTACCATTCATCTTTTGCTGGATATTGTGTCTATTTTTAGACGTAATAATCTCAAATCAGAAATATTGCAAGAACTGGAACGCCAATTCAAAGTGTTAACAAAAATTGTTAACAGCCAAAACCTGGGCACGGGCAAACTGCAAGAGTTGCTCACTAAAATCAATCAGATCAGAGAAAGACTGTACGCCACCAAAGACCGCGTTGACGTGAATATGATGTCGAGCGATTTGTTTCAAAGTATTAATCAACGTAGTGCCATACCTGGTGGCACATGCTCTTTTGATTTGCCCGAATACCATTATTGGCTGGAACAAAATGAAGCCACGCGCCTTAAAGATTTACAGTATTGGAGCAGTCCATTTGAGGACATTCGCCTAGCCAATCAACTGGTGCTTGAGATGATCCGTAATAGCAACACCACCAGCCAAGAAATAGCCGAAGCCGGTTTTTTCCAGATTGTTTTGGATGCCAGCCAGCCTATGCAATTAATTAAAGTGACGCTGGAAAAATCGATACCGTGTTTTGTAGAGATTAGCGGCGGCAAACACCGTTGCACTATTCGTTTTATGGTTCCATCTGCGGATGAAAAGCGCCCCGTACAAAGCCCAAATGATATCCCCTTCACCTTGAGTTGCTGTATGCTCTAATGTCATTAACTAAACCGCTTAATGTTAAATGCCCCACTTGTAAAAGGCAAGTTGCCTGGACATCCGAGCAACTGTTCAAACCCTTTTGCTCTGAGCAATGTAGGCTTATTGATTTAGGTGAATGGTTTATGGAAGAAAAATCAATCCCCGGCGAAGATTTACTAGATGATGAGCAAGACTGGAAAGACATTTGACAGTTATGCGTTGTACAATTATTCTTTAAGATATACCCAAGTATACTTAACCCTTGTTTAATAGCAGGCCGCTAAAATGACAATTAAACCAGCCAATATTTATCAATTAAAAATAACCCTGAACGATTCAAAACCGCCTATTTGGCGGAGAGTTTTAGTTGCCAGCAATATTAACCTCAGTGTTTTTCACAAGGTGATTCAGATTGTGATGGGGTGGACCGACAGCCATTTACATCAATTCGTTGCTGGACAGGTGTTTTATGCACCACCCTACGATGATGATTTTGGCATGGAATGCAAAGACGAATCCAAATACAAGCTGTCGCAATTATTAAAAAAAGAAAAAGATAAAATCATTTACGAATATGATTTTGGCGATAGCTGGCGCCATAAAATAGAGCTGGAAAAGATCCTTCCCTATGATGCAAAAACCGTATTCCCTTCTTGCATTAAAGGCAAGCTTGCTTGCCCACCAGAAGATTGTGGTGGTGTGTGGGGCTATGCTGATCTTCTGGAAACACTAACTGAAACTGACAACCCAGATCGCGAAGAGCTCTTGCATTGGTTAGGCGAAAAATTTGAACCCGACTATTTTAATATTACAGAAATAAATGCAGAACTGGCGCATAGGTTCCGGTAGCGTTTAGAACCTTGTGTACGGATTAAATGACATCAAATATCAGTAAAACAAAGTTCTACCGCCATCTACTGTAAGCACCTGCCCCGTCGTATAATTCGCATCTTTTACTAAATAAAGCACGGCTTTGGCAATATCTTCCGGCGATCCGCTACGTTCAAGCGGAACACGCTGCAAAATTTCATTTTTAGCTTGTTCTGACAAGCCCCCTTCAGGCCACATTATTGCGCCAGGCGCAATGGCGTTGACTCTAACCAGTGGCCCCAACTCCTTGGCTAAAACTTTGGTCATCGCCACCAATCCGGCTTTGGCAATGCTATAGACCGTATAATCGGGCAAGCCGCGTTCAGCATGAATATCAACAATATTAATAATACAGCCTTGGCGGTTTGACAAGCCATCAGACAAAGCTTTAGACAAGAAAAAGGGGGCTTTCAGATTGCTGCCTAATAAATCATCCCATTGAGCTTCCGTTGTACTGGCTAACGGTGTCGGGTAAAACGATGAGGCATTATTGATTAACACATCTATCCCGCCCCAGTTAGATAACGCTTGTTGCGCTAGCTTATCCAACTCGTGCATATTCAGTAAATTAGCTTGAATAAGTCTGGCAGAATCTGATCGCTTTTGGTTAAGTTCAGAACAAAGCAGCTCAGCATCTTGTTGAGATGATCGGTAATGCAATAACACATTACAGCCCTCATTGTGCAACAGCCTTGCACAGCTTGCCCCTATGCGCTTGGCTGCGCCGGTAATGAGTACGTTTTTTTTCATAGAGAAACCTTATCATTAAGAAGCAGGCTATAACTGCTCTGATTTTACAGAGGAACGCCCAAAAATCGTTAATAAATGAAAATAATTTGAAAGTTAATTTAATTCGCCTGCTAGCTAACAATCCATTATCGTATATTTCGCCAGTGTAATAGAATAACGTCGCAGCTTTCTAACGTTGCAAAAACAGATAAGGGTAAGGGGTGGGTACAACTGGCAGTAGTACTCAAGAAGTATAATAAATCGTTTTAATGCCAAAACCTGCGCCAGGCGCGGGATGGCAGCATCTTATAGAAAGGTTAGTTTATGTGTTGGAGTGGAGAAGCGTCCGGTGTTTTAGCCGCCGCAGGACTGAGTACAGCAGCTTATGTTGCGTGGAAAGGGGAGTCAAAAGAGCTGTGGATTCCATTAACGTATTTTGCATTAATGGAGCTGTTACAGGCAATAACCTACATTTATATCGATTTGTGTGATAACCCAAGCAATCAGATATTGACGTTTTTGGGCTATGTACACGTTGCGTTTCAGCCATTTTTTGTCAATATGGTGGCAATGTATTTTATTCCTCAAGAGGTCAAAGAAAAAATCAGTACTGTGGTGTACACGATTTGCACCGCCAGCACCGTTTTAATGTTAATAAAAATGTACCCGTTTGTATGGGCCGGCAAATGCGTGATTGGTATTGAAGGCTTTTGTGGCCCAGCCGTATGTTCTGTGCATGGCGCCTGGCATATTGCTTGGCAAATGCCATTAAATGGCTTGATGTCAGGCCCTGTCGACTGGTTGTTTGGCTATCAATGGGGACTGCATGTCTTCAGCTATTCTATCGCGGCGTTTTATGTGCCAATTGTTTATGGCTCATGGCGTTTTGTGGGATTTCATTATTTGATAGGACCTTTTATTTCCGATATTACTACCGATGATCCTAACGAATATGCCGCAGTTTGGTGTTTATTTTCGATTGCCTTGTGCGTATCAGTCATTAAAACGCCGATCAGAAAATATTTGCACGTTAAAACATGGCCGTTTTACAACAGGCTCACTCACTTAACCACGCGAGATCAGGTGTGATACAGAGCTAACGCTTAAATCAGCATTGCAGGGGACATGATTTTGTTCCCTGCACCTCCACCAACCTGATGTTTTTTTGCGCACTTGGGAACAATTTTATTTTTCCATAGTCTAATGTTATGCATTGGCTCGATCAGTGCAATGACAATAATTTCTATGACCATTTAAATATTCACACTGCCTGATAAACGAGGGGCAGTTATATTAATTTAGGAGAGAAACAATGAAAAAAATAATATTCGCAGGTATCGCACTTTTATTTTCTCTGAGCACAGCAGTGTTTGCAGAACCCCATACTGATGCTGCATTAGAGCATGCCAATGCAGCGGTAACGCACGGTAAAGCAGGCCATGCGGACGTGCTGGTGGAACACGCATTCCCAGCATTGGAACACACTATGGCAGCAGCTTTAGTTGCTAAAGGTATTGCAAAAACACACCTTGATGCGGCGGCGGCAGAACTTGAAGCAGCTGTTGAACACGGAAAAATGGGGCACGCAGACGTGGCAACACAACATGCTGAGGCAGCTGTCGCACATTTGACGGCATCAGAAGCGAAATAATCACTAGTCCTTAAAACCCGCCGACTAAGACTGGCAGGCATGATACCCAGCGCGAAGGCTTAACCCATCGTCAACCTTCGCGCCCATTGTTTTATATATCCTCATGGCTGAACTGCCTGGTCTAGCTCCACATAAGCGTTAGCTTCCAGCACACTAAAATGTCACTATTGATGCACAAAGAAACAAGAAGATTTCCCAGTGGTTCTGTTTTGAATCACTGGGAAATCCTCCTGCTTTCCTTGTCTGCCTTTGCGACTGTATTTGCTTTTGTCTGCAAACACATGCGCCTTAACAAACAGATGCGCGTATTTCGCCACCGGATTTTGCCGTGCTGGCTCTTCCATTTTGTTCATATTTCTACGTTTTTTCATGATTTACCCTTTATAATATTAACAAAAGTTATTGTAACAACCCTTTAGAGTATATAACGTTCGTGAAATTCAAAAAAGATTTTGATGTCATTGTGGTCGGCGGTGGCCATGCCGGTACTGAAGCAGCCTTGGCAGCAGCGCGCAGTGGCGCAAACACCTTGTTGCTCAGCCAAAATATAGAAACCCTCGGCCAAATGAGCTGTAACCCTGCCATAGGCGGCATAGGCAAGGGCCATTTGGTCAAAGAGATTGACGCGCTGGGTGGCATTATGGCCAAAGCCATTGACCTTGGCGGCATCCAGTTTCGTACTCTTAACGCAAGCAAAGGCCCTGCGGTACGGGCAACCCGCGCCCAAGCCGATCGCAAGCTATATAAGCAGGCCATCCTCCATACGCTGGAAAATCAGCCTAATTTATCGCTGTTTCAACAAACCGTTGCCGATTTAATCGTTGAAGGCGGCAAAGTAGTGGGCGTTAAAACTCAGATGGGGCTTGATTTTATGGCGCGTGCCGTTGTGTTAACCACAGGTACTTTTTTAGGCGGTAAAATCCATATTGGTTTGGAAAATTACAGCGGTGGCCGTGCCGGTGACCCTGCATCGATTGCCTTGGCGGATAGATTAAGGGAATTGCCGTTCCGTATCGACCGGCTTAAAACCGGCACACCGCCAAGACTTAACGGTAGAACCATCAACTTTAGCAAATTGGCCGAACAGCATGGTGATACGCCAAGACCGGTCTTTTCGTTTATGGGCAACCGTAGCCAACATCCACGGCAAGTTCCCTGCCATATCACCCGCACCAACGAAAAAACCCACGATATTATCCGTGCTGGTTTAGACAGGTCGCCGTTGTATTCCGGCGTGATTGAAGGCATCGGTCCGCGATATTGCCCGTCGATTGAAGACAAAGTGGTGCGTTTTGCCGACCGCGACACCCACCAGATTTTTGTTGAACCCGAAGGTTTGGATACCCACGAAATTTATCCAAACGGTATTTCCACTAGCCTGCCGTTTGATGTGCAATACGAATTTGTGCGCTCTATGGAAGGCTTTGAAAATGCCGAAATCATTCGTCCCGGTTATGCGATTGAGTACGACTTTTTCGACCCGCGTGATTTAAAAATGTCGCTGGAAACCAAGCATCTGGACGGCTTGTTTTTTGCCGGACAGATCAACGGTACAACCGGCTACGAAGAAGCCGCAGCGCAAGGTTTGATTGCCGGTTTAAACGCTGCGCGCCTTACACAAGGCCTGGAAAGCTGGTGTCCACGCCGTGATGAAGCCTATATGGGCGTGATGATTGATGACCTGATTACCTGCGGCACCCAAGAGCCGTACCGTATGTTCACCAGTCGCGCCGAATACCGGTTAATTTTACGTGAAGACAATGCCGATTTGCGCTTAACACCTAAAGGCCGTGAATTAGGCTTGGTGGATGATGAGCGCTGGCGGGCATTTGAAATAAAACGCGATGCCGTCACCGAGTTACAGGAAACCCTGAAAAAGAAGTGGGTACGAACCGAAAGCCCAGAAGCCGAACGTGTGGCTGAATTGTGGGGTACCCCGCTGTTAAAAGAAGCCAATTTGATGGATTTATTACGTCGACCTGAAATTGATATGGCGCAGCTATTGGAATTTTTGGACGGCGGTGAACTGATTGATGAGCAGGTTGGCGAACAGGTGGAAATTCAGGCCAAATATGCAGGTTACATTGTCAGGCAGCAATCGGATATTGATAAAGTGCTGCGTTACGATCATTTGCGCTTACCTGAAACGCTGGATTACCAAGGGGTATCCGGTCTATCCAATGAAATCAGCCAAAAACTGACGGCACAACGCCCTGAAACTTTGGGTCAAGCATCACGTATACCTGGCATGACACCAGCGGCGGTATCGTTATTACTGGTTTATTTGAAAAAGAAAAGCGCTTAATGGAACGGTGTAAAGAAATTCTTAAAGCAGGCCTTGAAGCCTTGTCACTTACGCTGACAGATGCGCAAATCGAGCAACTGTTAGCGTTTATCAAGCTGCTGGCAAAATGGAATAAAGCCTATAACCTGACTGCCATCCGTAAGCTGGAAGACATGGTATCTTTGCATCTGTTGGACAGTTTGGCGATAGTGCCGTATATCCACGGCCAGCGCGTGATTGATATCGGCACAGGCGCGGGCTTGCCTGGCATTCCGTTGGCGATTTGTTTGCCTGATCTACATTTCTCCCTGCTTGATAGCAATGCAAAAAAAACACGCTTTGTGCAACAGGCTATACTGGAACTAAAATTAAACAATGTCCGTGTTTTTCACAGCCGAGTTGAAGACTACCAGCCAGAGTTGGGCTTTGATACCGTCACGACCCGCGCCTTTGCCAGCTTGCCGGTTATTATCGATTTAACCCGCCATTTGCTGGCTGAAAACGCTATTGTGTTGGCTATGAAAGGACAAAATTTCGATGAAGAATTGGCGCAAATCGCAACACAACAATCCACGCTGATTCCCATAGCTGTTCCAGGTGTTGAGGCGGAACGATATTTGGTACGCATACAATCAACGTAAGCTAGCTCGCAATAAATATCCCCATTATCGTAGGGTGGTTTTGCGATAGCAAACCACCAGGCAACTGTTAAATATCAAGGTGATATTGGGTGTTGTATTTTTTGCGAGTTACCTAAGAACTCAGCTCCCCTCTTGTAAAAGAGGGGTCAGAAAGGGGAGATTTTTAAAACAAATCCCCCTCGACCCCCCTTTTTCAAAGGGGGGGGATGCGAAATCAACAGTAAACGAGGAAATATTAAGTGGCTAAAATAATTGCCGTAAGCAATCAAAAAGGTGGCGTTGGTAAAACCACAACCTGTGTCAATCTGGCTGCGGCATTCGCTGCGGTTAAAAAGCGTGTGTTACTGGTCGATCTTGATCCACAAGGCAATGCCGCCATGGGGTGCGGTGTGGATAAACAGGAAATTCGCCACTCCAGTTATGATCTTTTAATGGAGCAAGACACTATTCCGGCTTCAGAAACCGTGATTGCCTTGCCGGATTTGGGATTTTCGGTGATTGCTGGCAATGCCGATTTAACGGCTGCGGAAGTCAACTTGATGCAAGCCGAGCGCAAGGAATCGCGTTTAGCGGATGGCTTACAGTCGTTTAAAGCCGACTATGATTATATTCTGATTGATTGCCCACCATCCTTGAACATGCTGACTTTAAATGCAATGGTGGCAGCTAACAGCCTGCTTATTCCTATGCAATGCGAATATTACGCATTGGAAGGTATCTCTTCATTAATGAACACGTTAAAAAATATTCAGGAAACCGTCAATCCCGGACTATATTTAGAAGGTATTGTCCGCACTATGTACGACGACAGAAATCGTCTGACCAAAGATGTGTCTGAACAGCTGATCCGCTATTTTGGCGATAAAGTATTCAGAGCCTGTGTGCCAAGAAATATACGCGTAGCCGAAGCGCCCAGCCATGGTTTGCCGGTTTTAAACTATGACAAGTCGTCTCGGGGATCTATTGCGTATGTTGCCTTGGCTAATGAAATGATTAAGAACGAGAAATCCAAATAATATGGTATTAGCAAAACGAGGATTAGGACGCGGCCTGGAAGCTCTGCTAGTTAAAGTGCCCATTATGGCAAGAGCTTCGCAGCAAATATCAACTATAGAACAAGCACAAGTCAGCCAAAATCAAGAGTTGGTCAGTGTCGATTTGCAAAACCCCCTTCATCCAATAGAAACTGACCCGTTAAAAAATCATCTGTTATTGCAAGAAGCCGAGGCTTTAAAAAGTTTTTTGGATGATTTTGAAACTATGCTGCAACAGCATAGCTTATAATACCGCCTGTCTTTTGAATAACGTCCGCACACCGGTGGACGTTATTCTACAAGCAAAAACCTCATGCGCATTTCAGGCGCATATCACCAAAAGGTGTTGCGTCCAAAAGCGCAATAACCCCTAAGCTCATAATAGACTAAATAGATGACGGCAATAAAACGTGGATTGGGTCGAGGATTGGATGCCTTAATGGGCGATATGTCGGCTAAACCGAATAAAAATCCGTTACAAACTTTGCCGATAGAATATCTGCAACGCGGTAAATATCAGCCGCGTAAAGATATGAATCCGGAAAAACTACAGGAATTAACCGATTCTATTAAAGCTCAGGGCGTTATCCAGCCCGTCGTTGTACGCAGTATCGGGTCAGACAAGTATGAAATCGTGGCCGGAGAGCGGCGTTGGCGTGCAGCGCAATTAGCTGGTTTGCAAGAAATTCCGGTGGTTATCAGAGACATTGATGACCGCTCGGCAATGGCGATTGCCCTGATTGAAAATATTCAACGAGAAGACCTTAATCCCTTAGAAGAAGCAGCCGCTTTACGACGTTTGCTGGATGAATTTACCATGACCCATCAACAAATTGCCGATGCGGTGGGCAAATCACGCACTACTGTCACCAATTTATTGCGGCTGATGGATTTGCATCCCGACGTCAAAACACTACTTATTAACGGCCAACTGGAAATGGGCCATGCCAGAGCGCTGCTGTCTTTGGATGATGTTAAACAAGTTGCCATTGCTAATAAAATTGTCAAGGAAGGCTTAACAGTACGTGATGCAGAACGCTTGGCGAAAGAAAGTCAGCTGGAACCCAAAGTCATTAAACCCAAGATTATCGACCATGATACCTTACGCTTACAACGCGATTTGACCGCGCAATTGGGCGCTAAAGTAATGATTGACCATAAGGAAAATGGCACCGGAAAATTGGTTATTGCCTATACCAGCCTGGAAGAATTGGATGGGATTATTGAGCATATTAAGCGCAGCGTGTAGGAATCATGAAAAAGCCCCCACAAAATTACTGGCTCATGAAATCCGAACCGGATTCCTTTAGCATAGCTGATTTAAGCAAAAGATTGCATCAAACCGAACACTGGGATGGCGTGCGTAATTATCAAGCCAGAAACATGATGCGCGATGATATGAAAGTGGGCGACCAGATATTTTTTTACCACTCCAACTGCGATGTGCCCGGCATAGTCGGGATTATGGAAGTGGTTAAAGAAGGTTATCCGGATTTTTCAGCGTTTGATCCTGATGACCACCATTTTGATCCTAAAAGTGATGCGGCTAATCCGCGCTGGATAATGGTCGATGTTAAATATGTTAAAACGCTGTCGCGCACCATTACGCTGAGAGAACTAAAAGCTAAAACTGAATTGACTGACTTGGCTTTGGTAAGGCGTGGAAACCGCTTGTCGATTATGCCGATAAGCCAACAGCACTGGGATTTTATTCTGGCGCTCGAGTAAGTCCACCGGGCTGGGTTAACGATAAAACCGTTAACCCAACCAAAATCTACGCTGTTATTTTTTAATAACGGTCTTTATAGCGTCCACTACTTTTGATTCTAATGCGACCACCGGTTTATTCGCGCCATAAAGCGCATAAGCACCAAACAACATCTGATGGGCACGCCCCAATTTTTCCTTGGTAAAATCAATGGCAAATTGCTCTTTAAGCGCCTTACCATCCCAGTTATAAGCTTTTAAGAACTGCTCATTATCCACGCCTTTTTTGTCCCAATTCGCCAGTAACGACGAGGTAAAATACAAGCGCTTGCCATCCCAGCTTGAAGACACCATATTGACCTGTGCGCCGATTTTTTGCTCAAATACTTGCGTGGGTTTAAACGGATCGCTAATGTCAAAAGCGCGGGTTTTGCCATCCATAAAGGTATTCACCCACAGCAGTTTGTCATCGTTTTGTATGGAGATGTCTACCGGCAATGGAATTTCGCTAGGTACACCAATATCTGCCACTTCTTTAGCTTGCCACGCGCCTTTTTTATCGGCATAAATCAGCCATATTTTTGACGTTAATGCCGTGCTGGTAAAGCAGTAATGATGGCTGTCATCCAACGCACAGCGAATTTCTAAAGGAGCGCCCGGCACATCAAATACTTTTTTGGGCTGTTTAGTATGCAGATCCCATTCCACTACCGTATTGCCAAACTGCTTCATGGCTTCTGGATCTTTAAGCATTTTGCCAAAGTCCATCATGTAATTGGACCAACCGGTAAACGATGAAGTCAACATGAAATTAAGTTTTGGCAATGCGCGTACATCATAACCATAGCCATCGGCAAATTTGCCGGTTTTTTCTGCACCCTGCAAAGCACCATTCACCGGTGTCCAGTGTGTAGCAACATAATCACCGGCATTGGTGTATTCCACTAAACCGGTTTTGCCGCCATGATCTTTATTATTGGAAAGCCCGGTCATCATCATAACTCCGGGCAGCGCATAAATGCTGTGAGGCCCCACTACACCGCCGCTTTTGCCGACAAAATCAGTAATAGTTTTAGTTAAAACCGGTTTGGCGGGGTTGGTATGCACATCAAAGATAAAGATTTTGTTGGTGTCCAATCCACTCGCCCACAGATATTGCCGATCATCGGTAAAACCAGCATGATGCGCCTCATTGCGCCCACCCACTGACACCGTACTGACCACTTTTCCGTAAGTTTTGGATTTTGGATTGGCATCAACAGTCACTAATTTATCTTGCTCATCGCCGACACCTTCCGAACCTAAAGTCCACACATACACAAAATCTTCTTGGCCGGTAATTTTAGGCATATATGGCGACACGCAGGTTTCATCCGCCTGAACAGTGTTTATAGCCAGTCCGCCTACCGTAAATACCGATGCCGCAATAATACACGTCGATAACAATCGATTTAATCTTTTTGGAGCATTAATCATTAGTGTTTCCTCTCTGCTATCACCCAAAGGCGACTATGTTGAGCGCCCTTATGCGCCGGACACCCTCAATAGTATTGTTATTTTTATGTGGATTACTAAAGCAATCTCAGCCTTCCGCCGTGGTGGGATCAATCATACCTTTAACTTGCGAAACACGATTAGCGGGAAAGCCGCCTTGTTCTGCATGTGACCTCACTGTGGCTTCATCGGGGGCAATGTATACGCAATAGATTTTGTCATCGGTTACAAAACTTTCGACCCATTGTATTTGCGGCCCCATTTTACTCAGAACACCACATGACTTTTGGGAAATACCCTGCAAATCTGCCGCTGTTAATGCACCGGCGCCGGGAATATCGCGTTCGATAATAAATTTAGGCATAACTGATTCTCCTGATTAACGTTAATATTGAGATGTTTTGTTTAAAACGCAATTAACTCTTACGCTTTAAAAAAATCATTCAGTAAATCCTGACAACACTGGCGCAGTGGTGACACTGATTTTTCTATTTTCATGCGCAGCAACGCACCTTGCCAACTATTGAGTAATAAATCAGCTAGCTCGGTGGCGGTTTTATCATCACGCACCGAACCTTCCTGTTGTGCTTTCGCAAGTCCTGTGGCCAGTAAATTTCGGTAACGATTTAATGTGCTCTGTAAAGCCATTCGGCACAACTCATTGCTGCTGCCTAATTCACCCATTAAATTGCCCAGTAGACAACCACTCTTAAACTCAGTTTTTTCAAGCTCCCCAATAGATTCATTAAAATAGCGCCGCAACGCGGTTAAGGCATCGATATGTGGATTTTGCAAATGGCTATTTAATTGCGCGATAAAAGGTTCGATGTAATGCTGAATCACTTCGGCACCAAAATTTTCTTTACTGCCGAAATAATTATAAAAAGAACCTTTAGGAATACCCTCCGCATCCAAAATTTCTTTGAGCCCCGTTCCGTGATAACCCTGCTGCATAAGCAGCATGACACCTTGATTTAAAAGATTTTCCTTATTGATTTGTTTTTGAGTGCGACTAGTCATGATTAATAATATGACCGGTTGTCTTATGTTGTCAATCTATTTTTAATATCGCTGTAACAAGCACTTGCTAGGATAGAAATTGATCAGGATGTGATATGCCACAATTGACTGTGGGATATGCCCTACTTTGGTCATTAATTAAACCTTATTATCAAGCGAGGCCTGATTTTGAATGCTTTTTCTACAAGCAAAATAATTATATGCAGCAATTATAATGCCAGGAGCAGTGGCATATTGCCGCGCGTCAATATGCCACATTTTCAAAGACTTATTATATCGATACACTTGATCCAACTCTTGTGTATGAGTCCTCATAGACAGCAGTTATCATCCTTCCTCTCTGCAATGCGGGTTGCTATTTTAACCCGCATTTTTTTTAAGCCGGGGTCACTATGAACCGCAAAGCATTAATACCTACTTTAAGCTATATCAGCAAGCATGAATCCAATCGAGAAACCGCGATTCATGAAGCCGGTCATGCAACCGCCATTTATCTTGGCAATAAACAAAGGCAGTTACCCGATATTGTTTTTCAGATTGTTATTAACCGAAAATCAGTGCCCTATAGCACGTCGCTTTTGCGTAGAAGCCACCATGAGTGGATTGCCAAAATAGAAGGTGGACGTTTAATCCATGCCCTGCCCTCATTTAAACATTTTACCGCCGCTCAAAAATACGACTATCGAGATGCCTTTGAGGCCGATATTGTTAATCTACTCGTCGGCCCTCTGGCGGAAGCTAAATATGTTGCGCTCCGCGATGATGAACCTATTAGTCCGCGTTTAATTCCGCCGCAAGCTTTACATCATTATGGCGGTACCTCAGACCTTGAACTCGTTCGTGAATATTTAGAATGCTTTATTACTGACGAAGCTGAACGTGCCGATAAAATTGCAGAATTATTTTTAATGGCATTCAACTTTATCAACAATCCGGTTAATTGGGCGGCAATTGTGGCTTTAGCTGATTATATCCTGAGGGTAGACAAAGACCGAATAGACTGCGAAGAAGCAGGTTTTATCATTACTCAACAGCATCTGTGAACAGCTTTGCAACAATCTGAAAGTTTTTTGTAAACCTCTTCGATCTACCTTATACATTACCCATGAAAAATGAAAAAATTAATTGTCAATAAATTTTTAAGATTATCGTAATATGTGTCTGCTAAATTACACCAGCACGTCACACATCTTCTTCGATAGGAGTCACAATGAACAGTAATCATATAACGCGTTCTTTAAATCAATTTAGTCGCAATGACATTAGCCTTGAAACCGCTATTTATGAAGCGGGGCATGCAACCGCTATTTGCCTAGGCAATAAACAAAGAAAATTACCACCTATTTTTTTCCAAATTTTCATTACCCATGATACCTGTCGGATGGACAACGGATGGATCGCCAAAATCGATGGCGGACGCTTGATTCATACCCTCCCCTCCTCTATCGCTGAAGCCACCAGAAGCTTTACCGATGCCCAAAAACAAGCCTATCAACTGGCATTTGAAGCCGATATTGTCAATCTGCTGGTTGGCCCCTTAGCCGAAGCCAAGTACATTGCGCTACGTGATCACGCCCCTATTAATCCCTGTTTAATCCCTCTGCAACCGCTGCAATATTACGGCGAAACATCAGATCTCCATACGGTTCGAGAATACCTAGACTGCTTTATTACAGAAAAAGCAGAACAGATTGCTAAAATTGCGGAATTATTTTTAACGGCGCTTAACTTTATTAACAACCCCGCGCACTGGCGTGCAATTGTCGCTTTGGCGGATTATATTCTTCGGGTCGGCAAACAAAAAATAGATTGCGAAGAAGCCGATTTCATTATTGCTCAACAAGTTTACTGATTATAATTTACGAGCGATAACCGAATAAAGCCGTACCAATTCTAACCATAGTAGCGCCTTCAAAAATAGCAGCTTTTAAATCGCCGCTCATGCCAAACGAGAAGGTATCCAAGTTAGGATTATTAAGCGTAGCGACAGCCTGATAGAGCTGTCGGTAAGGTTGTCGCTGTAACTCAAAATCGTCTTGCGGTGACGGCATAGCCATCACACCGCGTAATTTTAAGCGGGGTAATGTTGCTACAGCAGCACTTAACTCAGGCAAATCTGCCAAACTAATTCCCGATTTTGTTGCCTCATTACTGATATTCACTTGCAAACAAATATTAAGTGGCGGCAAATGATCTGGCCGCTGATCATTCAAGCGCCTGGCTATTTTTAAACTGTCTACGCTGTGTACCCATTGAAAATGCGCGGCAATGTCCTTGGTTTTATTAGATTGAATAGGGCCAATAAAATGCCAGGTAATATCGAAAGCCCCCAATTGCTGCTGTTTTTTTAGCGCCTCCTGACAATAATTCTCCCCAAAATGGCGTTGCCCGGCTTGGTAAGCAATCGCTATGTCGCTAGCTGGCTTGGTTTTACTGACGGCTAACAACAAAACTGACTGTGAAGTACGCTGCGCAGACTCTTGCAGAGTGTTTATATCGGCAAGAATATGTTGAAGTCGCTGACTGATTGTGTCCATAAGTTGGCGTAAAATAGTGATGAGGTTGTTTATTTAACCGCATCACTTCAAAAATGCAAAGACTTGAACTATTGTATGAGCAAGGTTTTGCGTTTTTACCTGTTCAATAGTTTTTAAAGGATGTTATGGATATTACCGAGTTACTGGCTTTTTCAGTGAAAAACAACGCTTCAGATTTGCATTTATCGGCAGGTTTGCCGCCCATGATTCGAGTTGATGGCGATATTAGACGCATTAATATTCCCTCTTTGAGCCATAAAGAAGTCCATGCGCTGATTTATGACATCATGAATGACAAACAGCGCCGGGACTACGAAGAGTTTTTAGAAACCGATTTCTCATTTGAGTTACCTAATGTGGCGCGGTTTCGTGTCAATGCTTTTAATCAGGGGCGCGGCGCTGCGGCGGTTTTTAGAACCATTCCCTCAAAAGTATTAAGTCTTGAAGATTTGCAAGCGCCTAAATTCTTTCAGGAGATTACCCGAAAATCCCGTGGGCTGATTTTGGTGACAGGGCCTACCGGTTCCGGTAAGTCAACCACGTTGGCAGCCATGATTAACCACATCAACACCAATGAATACCACCATATTCTTACCGTTGAAGACCCGATTGAGTTTGTGCATGAAAGCCAAAAATGTCTAATCAATCAACGCGAAGTGCATCGCGATACGCACGGTTTTAACGAAGCTTTACGCTCGGCATTACGTGAAGATCCGGATATTATTATGGTGGGTGAAATGCGTGATCTGGAAACCATTCGCTTAGCATTATCCGCTGCCGAAACCGGCCATTTGGTGTTTGGTACCTTGCACACCACATCTGCTGCTAAAACTATAGACCGTATTATTGACGTATTCCCTGCGGCAGAAAAAGACATGATACGCGCCATGTTGTCCGAATCATTACAAGCGGTCATTTCACAAACCTTGCTCAAAAAAGTAGGCGGTGGCCGTATCGCTGCCCATGAAATTATGATCGGCACTTCGGCAATCAGAAACCTGATCCGTGAAGCTAAGGTGGCGCAAATGTATTCGGCTATTCAAACCGGCCGCAAAGAAGGTATGCAAACGCTGGATCAAAACCTGAAGGAACTGGTTGAGAAAGGTTTAATCACTTCCAAAATGGCGATGGGTAAAGCAGTTAACAAAGACATGTTCCGATAAAGGGTTACACTCGTGGATTTTAAAGCCTTACTTACTTTAATGGTGCAAAAGAAAGCATCAGATTTTTTTATTACTGCTGAACGCGCGCCGACCATGAAGGTAGACGGTAGCCTGGTTGAAGTGTCCAAATCGGTATTGTCGGCAGACCAAGCAATGAAGGTGGTGTTGAGTATTATGAATCAGCGCCAGAAAACTGAATTTGAAAATACCAAGGAATGTCAGTTTGCCATCACTTTACCCGATTTAGGTCGTTTTCGGGTCAGTGCGTTTACACAGCGAGATTCTGCCGGCATGGTGTTGCGACGGATTGAAAATGAAATTCCCGATGCCGATGCCCTGCATCTGCCGCCTATCCTAAAAAGCCTGATTATGGAAAAACGGGGACTGATTGTATTCGTAGGTGGCACTGGTGCCGGTAAATCGTCTACATTAGCCGCGTTAATTAGACACCGCAATATCAACAGCAGCGGGCATATTATCACCATAGAAGATCCGATAGAATTTCATCATCCGCATTTGGGCTGCATTATTACCCAGCGTGAAGTGGGCGTTGACAGCGAATCCTACGATGTGGCTTTAAAAAATACCTTACGGCAAGCGCCTGATGTTATTTTGATCGGTGAAGTCAGAACCCGTGAAACCATGCAAAATGCTATCACCTTTGCGGAAACCGGCCATTTGTGCCTGTGTACCTTACATGCTAATAATGCTAACCAAGCGATTGACCGAATTTTGCATTTCTTCCCAGATGAAATGCACGATCAGTTACACATGGATTTATCATTAAATTTGCGAGGAATTGTAGCGCAGCAGTTAATTAAACGCACCGATGGCAAAGGTCGTTACCCTGCTATTGAAATTTTGATCAATACACCTTTGGCTAAAGATTTCATCCGTAAAGGCGAGGTACACAAGCTTAAAGAGTTAATGAAAAACTCCCGCGAACAAGGCATGCAGACTTTCGACCAGGCGCTTTATGACTTATACACCGCCGGAAAAATCAGCTATCAGGATGCACTAGACTACGCCGACTCCAGAAATGAAGTGCGTTTAATGATTAAGATGAGCACTAATAGTAACGGTGTGGAAAACAACGATGGCTTGATTCTGTCTGAAATACAAAACTAATCTCATAGTAGAGACGCAAAATCTTGCGTCTCTACCTAAACCCCACAACATTAATTTTACAATTATATAACCGAGAATCGAAGCACATACGAAATAGTAAACTAACGCAAAAATTCTTTTACCAATAACCAGAAAAATGCCATATCTTCAATAAAATAACGTTTAAACATACGCCTTGGTTCTTGTAAAAAACGGTAAAACCATTCAAAACCTATTTTCTGTATCCAGGGAGGCGCTCTTTTAATTTTCCCCGCTATAACATCAAAACTACCGCCAACGCCCATCACAAAAGGGATTTGTAATTGGGCTTGGTAAGTACTCAAGAAATTTTCTTTTTGGGGTGAGCTTAGAGCAACAAACAAAAGCTGAGTCTGGCTATTTTTAATCTGCGCCACTAAGCCTGGCTCTTCTTCTGTTGTCCAATAGCCATTATGGTAACCCGCTATTGAGATATTAGGATATTTCTGTTGATAAATGTGGTTTACAGTGGAAACGATTTCTTCACTAGCGCCTAAAAAATAAATACGCCATGCTTTTTCTGCCGAGCGTTGTATTAATTTTTCGAATAGATCAATTCCCGCTACCCGCTCTTTTAAAGGTTTTCCAAGTAAGTAGGATGCCCAGACTACCGGCATTCCATCAACATTAACCAAGGCGCATTCGTTAATAATACGCAGCAAGTGCGGATCTTTATTGGCCTTGACAATTTTATCGACATTAACAACAACGTGCTGATGCGACTGACCGGAATATATAAAGCCTTCAATGGTCTGTAGCGTTTCTTCCATGGACAAATTGTCAATTTCACACCCTATAATATTAATACGCTGCTTCATTCCGCCACTTTATGGGCATCCTTTAAATGGCAGAGCCCGATAATCTAAAAATCAGGATGGGCTAAATATATTGGATGGAAATAATTTCATAGTCGACATTACCTCCCGGTGCTTTTACGGTAACAATGTCTTCAACTTCTTTACCGATTAAAGCACGAGCAATAGGAGAGCCTATGGAAATACGGCCTTCCTTGATACTGGCCTCATCTTCACCCACAATCTGATAAGTGACGCGCTTTTCCGACTCAATCGCTTCCAGCTCTACCGTTGCACCAAACACGACTTTGCCATTGGCATCCACTTTGGTGACGTCAATAATTTGCGCATTGGACAATTTTCCTTCAATTTCACCAATACGGCCTTCTGCAAAGCTTTGCTGCTCTTTGGCGGCATGGTATTCGGCATTTTCCTTTAAATCACCGTGCGCCCTGGCGGTGGCAATTGATGCAATAATGCGTGGTCGTACTACGGATTTTAACTCTTCCAGTTCTGCACGTAATTTTTCTGCACCCTTTACGGTGAGTGGTACTTTAATCATTGCTTACAGCTCCAAATATATATTGTTTTCGGCTTTCAACTCAAGACGATATAGCGTTAGAAGTAAGATGCTCATGGTTAGCCGATCAGACTCTTCTAAGCCCAGCGCACTACCAACGATTTAACCATTCGCTTTGAAAAAGCATCAGGGCTAAGTCCCATTCACAGCCTCATTTCCAGTGTAAAATTATTTATTATAATTCAATTAAATAAATGTCTTATGTAGGTCTTGCAAGCAATTAACCTCGCCCGCATCTAATTCGCCTAGAGCATAACAAGCCGCCTTAGCACCGGCCATTGTCGTATAATAAGCAACACGATGTTGCAGCGCTTCTCTACGCATGGTAAAAGAATCCGAAATGGCTTTTGCGCCTTCTGTGGTGTTAATAATCAGCTGGATTTGATCATTTTTAATCATATCCACGGTATTGGGGCGGCCTTCATTGACTTTATAAACGCTTTCACACGGGATACCGGCTTCTTTAAGAAATCTGGCCGTGCCGCCGGTAGCCACAATCTGATAATCCTTGCTGACCAGCATTTTAGCAATTTCCGGCGCTTTGTGCTTATCGGCGTCGCGGATGCTGATTAACACTTTGCCGCTATGGTTCAAATTAACACCCGCCGCACGTTGCGATTTGGCAAAGGCCTCACCAAATGTTTTACCAACGCCCATGACTTCGCCAGTAGATTTCATTTCAGGGCCCAGCAGTGGATCCACGCCTGGAAACTTCACAAACGGGAACACAGCTTCTTTCACCGAAAAATAACTTGGAATACGTTCTTCGGTAATGCCTTGTTGCGTTAAAGTTTGTCCAACCATTACCCGTGCCGCAATCTTGGCTAAGGCATAGCCGGTGGCTTTGGAGACAAACGGCGCAGTACGCGAAGCCCGTGGATTGACTTCCAGCACATAAATATCCTCACCTTGCACGGCAAACTGGGTGTTCATTAAACCTCTTACACCCAAAGCTTCGGCCAAGGCATGAACTTGTTCACGCAGTTTATCTTGAATAGCCGGAGCCAGTTCATAAGGCGGCAAGGAACAGGCCGAATCACCGGAATGCACACCGGCTTGCTCGATATGTTCCATCAAGCCGCCAATCAAGGTGCGTTCGCCGTCGTAAATTGCATCGACATCCATTTCCACCGCATCATCCAAGAAGCGATCCAGCAACACCGGTGAATCATGCGACACAGACACCGCTTCTTTCATGTAGCGGTTAAGGCCTTCTTCGTTGAAGACAATTTCCATGGCGCGGCCACCCAATACGTAAGACGGGCGCACTACCAAGGGATAGCCCAGCTCTTTAGCGGCATTAATGGCTTGTTCGGTGGAGCGTGCGGTGGCGTTAGGTGGTTGTTTTAAGTTTAAGCGTTCCAGCAATTTTTGGAAGCGTTCACGGTCTTCCGCCAAATCGATGGAATCCGGTGAAGTGCCAATAATCGGCACGCCAGCGGCTTCCAATGCCCTCGCCAATTTTAGCGGGGTTTGGCCGCCGTATTGCACAATCACGCCTTTGGGTTTTTCCAGATGCACAATTTCCAGCACGTCTTCCAAGGTCAACGATTCAAAGTACAAACGGTCTGAGGTGTCAAAATCGGTGGACACCGTTTCAGGATTACAGTTGACCATGATGGTTTCGTAACCGTCTTCGCGCAAGGCCAAAGCTGCGTGGACACAGCAATAGTCGAATTCGATACCCTGGCCAATCCGATTAGGGCCGCCGCCCAGAATAATGATTTTTTCCTTGTCTGTGACCCGCGCTTCGCATTCTTCTTCATAGGTTGAGTACAAATACGCGGTATCTGAAGAAAATTCTGCCGCGCACGAGTCGATGCGCTTATACACCGGATGTAGACTTTGTTTAAAGCGGGTGTTGCGCACCTCGTTTTCCGATGCGCCCAACAATTTGGCGATACGGATATCAGAAAAACCCTTGCGTTTCAGCTTGTACAGCTCGCCTTCTTTTAAGGTGGATAAAGTTTTGGTGGATAAGGATTGTTCGATAATGACCAAATCTTCAATCTGCGACAAAAACCACGGGTCAATTTTGCTGGAGTCGTGGACTTCCAACAGGCTCATGCCGCTACGGAACGCGTCGGCCACGTACAGCAAGCGATTGGGGCCTGGGTGGCGCATTTCGCGGCGCATCTTGTCGCCCGCATCGGGTGAGGTTAAATCGGTGATTTCATCCAGGCCGCTGATGCCGATTTCCAAACCGCGCAAAGCTTTTTGCAGCGCTTCTTGAAAAGTACGGCCAATCGCCATCACTTCGCCGACCGATTTCATTTGCGTGGTCAACCGGTCATCGGCCTGCGGGAATTTTTCGAAGGTAAAACGCGGCACTTTTACCACCACGTAATCAATCGACGGCTCAAAGGAGGCCGGAGTCGCACCACCGGTGATTTCATTTTGCAGCTCGTCCAGCGTAAAACCCACCGCCAATTTCGCCGCCACCTTAGCAATCGGGAAACCGGTGGCTTTGGAGGCCAAAGCGGAAGAACGTGACACCCGTGGGTTCATCTCGATGACGATCATACGGCCATCCACCGGATTAATCGCCACTTGCACGTTGGAACCGCCGGTATCGACACCGATTTCGCGTAATACGGCGAGCGATACATTACGCAGGATTTGGTATTCTTTGTCGGTCAGGGTTTGTGCGGGGGCAACGGTGATGGAATCGCCGGTATGCACGCCCATTGGGTCGAAGTTTTCGATGGAGCAGACGATGATGCAGTTGTCCTTGTGGTCACGCACCACTTCCATTTCGAATTCTTTCCAGCCCAGGACCGATTCTTCAATCAGCAGTTCTTTGGTGGGCGACAAGTACAGGCCGCGTTCGCAAATTTCGACGAATTCTTCCTTGTTGTAAGCAATGCCGCCGCCGCTGCCGCCCATGGTAAATGAGGGGCGGATGACAGTGGGATAACCCACTTCCAGCTGTGCGGCGAAAGCTTCTTCCATAGAATGCGCTGTTTTGGATTTGGCGACTTCAAAACCAATGCGGCGCATGGCCTGGTTGAACTGCTCACGGTCTTCGGCCATGTGGATGGCTTCTTTAGTGGCACCGATCATTTCCACACCGTATTTAGCCAGTACGCCGTGTTTGTCCAAATCCAACGCGCAATTTAACGCAGTTTGGCCGCCCATCGTGGGTAAGATGGCATCGGGGCGTTCTTTGGCAATGATTTTTTCGACGGTTTGCCAGTCGATAGGTTCGATATAAATCGCATCGGCCATATCAGGGTCGGTCATGATAGTGGCGGGGTTGGAGTTGACCAGGATGACACGGTAGCCTTCTTCGCGCAGGGCTTTGCAGGCTTGTGTGCCGGAATAGTCAAATTCGCAGGCCTGGCCAATAACGATGGGGCCGGCGCCTAGTAGTAATATCGATTTTATGTCGGTTCTTTTTGGCATGTTTTATAAAGTTAAGATTTGTACTGCAAATAATTAATTAAGTAAGCTTGTTACTTAGCCTATTTAAGTGGTTGATTGGTTTTTTATGCTAGCAATAGTTTTTTTAATTTCATCTTCTTGAATTTTTGATGCATCATCAGAATGGCTAGCGCAAATAAGAAGCTCTAATGTTTGTGATGTATTAAGCACGCCAATTCTGTGGATCGCATTATGTATGATTTTTTGATCTAGTTCTGCTGCCTCAAATTCAAAAAAATCATCTAATTGAACCCAGGTGTTGTCATGAAGAAAACAACTACCTTTTACAAAATAAAAATTTGGAAACCTATCCATGATTTGGCAACCATATTGAATACCGTATCTATCTGCTTTCGAGGTGGTTTTGACCACAATATACGAACCTAGGACACCATTGTTTAAAATGGTAAATATTTTTTTTCCTGTTTTCCCGTCTTTAAATTTAAAACTCTCATCAACTAAAAAAGTCCCAGGTGTCATCTATAGTTCGCTTTAAATTCAAGGTGTTCATTTACATTCTTACTTATTTGTCCCAGCTCAGCTTTATTTAATGCTAATTCATAGGGTATTTGTTGTTGTTTTAATCCTTGTTTTTCATAAATTTCATGCCAAGGAAGATTTTCTAAATGAGTTGCTTCAACCATGTCTTTCGCATACGAATTTTTAAATTCGCTGGCTAATTGCTCAAGCAATTTAATTTCTCGTTTAGAAAAAAAATCAGCAGAAAAACTGACTAAAGGATTAATATTCAGCATATTTCCTTTTGCTATTTTTTTAGACCTAACCTCAAGTGCTTGGCTAAAATCGCTACTAGGATTGGTTAGCTCATTATTTAATTCTGCTGGCACAGGCCCCATTGGCCAAGCAAAATAATCTAACCCAGTTACATTTCTACCTGTCCGAGAATAATGCTCAAAATCTAAAAAATACAATAATTTAAATAACTTGATTTTTCCACAGGATTTAGTGTTTGTTACGAAGTAAATTATGGCATTTATGAGTTTTTGACGACTATGATCTATTAACATAAAAACTCCGATATTTTTCTAGTTTGCATTTTTAAAAACTAGAGCTTATAGTTCAACCACTTGGTCATGTTGGGTTGAGAAAAGCGTTCAACCTAACTTACATTTTGTCCCAGCTTAAGTTGGTAGCCCTTCATTCGCTTTCAAACGGCAGGTATCTATCTTGGCGGCTTTGATTAAATTCTTGCAGTAAGCTATTAAAATCAACTACATCAGCGCCTTGTTCAATGACACGACGGTGGAAATCAAGACTGTTGGGATTAATGTCTTCTTTTTTTAGTATTGTGTAGCTGATACCTAAACGTTGCAATAAAGGCAATAAAAGATTTTCATCCTCGTTATTTTTAAGTTCTAAAGTTATTTGTAACATGTCGCACCTCCGTCAATTCATTGATGCATTAACGATTTACTAATAATGCCGTAGCATTAGCCATCAAATACCACATCCTCATAAATATCAGCCAAACTCAAAACCGCCTGATAATTTTCACATTCAACTGTCAATGTTTCATCAGCTTCCAACAGTGCTGATTGCCATTCGTCTTGGCTATTGCGGACAAAATATTCAACGTTTTCTCGGTTGGCGCTCACCAGCAAGTAATAGCGTAAACTGGGTATTTTTTGATAAGCCCAAAGCTTTTCACGCCGATCCGTTTTGTTTGTGCTAGGTGATAACACTTCAGCAATGAGGCAAGGTTGTTGCTTAAAATTATTCCCATCATCCTGACGATGGCAAACCAGCATAACATCAGGGTAATAATACGCTTTTTGCCAGGCAATTTTCAGTTTCATATCACTCAGGAATACACCGCAATGCCCACCGCGTGCCGCTGCACGAAGATGAAAGCCAATATTCAAGCTAATGCGGTTATGGTTTTCGCCCGCACCCGCCATCGCATAAATTTGCCCATCAATATATTCATGGCGCACGTTGGCGGTCAATTCAGCCGCAAGATAATCTTGTTCCGATAAATAAGTGATTTTTCGTAACGCTGTCATGACAATATTTTAAGTGTGCTGATGTTAAACCGACTTAGCCGCATCCATCTTATCAATAAACCAATCAAACAAAAATTCCACATCATGCGGACCAGGACTGGCTTCAGGATGTCCCTGGAAACTCATCGCCGGGCAATCGGTACGCTCTACGCCTTGCAAACTGCCGTCAAATAACGAGCGGTAGGTAGGAATCAGATTATCCGGCAAACTGGCTTCGTTAACCGCAAAGCCGTGGTTCTGGCTGCTGATCATCACCCGGCCTGTGGCAAGCTCTTGCACGGGATGGTTCGCACCGTGATGGCCGAACTTCATTTTTTCGGTGTGTGCGCCACTGGCCAAAGCCAATAATTGATGCCCCAAACAAATGCCCAATACCGGCGTTTTAGTGGCCAGGATGGTTTTGATGGCTTCGATAGCGTAAGTACACGGCTCAGGATCACCAGGGCCATTGGACAAGAACACGCCGTCTGGTTGCATGGCCAAAACCACATCCGCTGGCGTAGTAGCCGGTACAACAGTAATACGACAACCACGCTTGACCATTAATCTTAAAATATTGCGCTTAATGCCAAAATCGTAGGCAACAACGTGCTTGGTTAAATTTACACCTGGCTGATGGCCTACTTGTAAATCCCAAACACCTTCTGTCCATTCGTAAGACTTGGCAGTGGTAACTTCTTTAGCCAAGTCCAGGCCTTTTAAGCCAGAAAAGCCAGCGATAGCTTGTTGAGCGGTTTCTATGTCGATACTTTCGCCCGCGATAATACAACCACGCTGTGCGCCTTTGTCGCGCAGTATACGGGTGAGCTTGCGGGTGTCTATATCGGCAATCGCCACCACATTGTGCTTTAGCAAATAATCTTGCAAAGACATTTCACTGCGCCAGTTGCTGGTCAGCAGTGGTAAATCCCTAATGACTAAGCCACTGACAAACACCCCCGCCGATTCGTCATCTTCGCTGTTGGTGCCGACATTGCCTATGTGCGGGTAAGTTAACGTAACGATCTGTTTGGCATACGACGGATCGCTGAGAATCTCCTGATAACCGGTCATGGCGGTATTAAACACCACCTCACCCACTGAGCAACCGTCAGCGCCTATCGACACGCCGTTAAATACTGTGCCATCTTCCAATACCAATAATGCCGACTTGCTCAAACACGCCACCTCAAATGTGCAAAACGGGATGAATCCTGCGACTCACCCCGTCATAAAATGTGTAAACTGGGATACTATGCAAAATTATACCATGCAGATCACTAACAATTTTAAGTTTCAACCGGAGCTTTGGAAAGCATTAAGGCAGGTAAGCCTTGTTGCTGAGCTTTTTCTCAACTATAGCCACCTGGTTAAGTAACAATCCTATATTTCGTTTTAATAATGCCACGTATTCTGCGGGTTTGAGCTCACCGTATAAACCAAGATCGACCACAAATGCTTCGGCATTTTTATAACCCAGGAAACCCTTTGCCGGATTAACTAAAAAACCATAGAGTGCTTTCAGCCGAGTAATGGTTTTACGATCATATCGGCTAAAATATTTTAAGTTATTTAATACCTTGGCAGGGCTCTTTTCCAAATTGGCTCCGCCATTATCTGTGGAATAAAAATGCGCAATACCGGCTTTGTCTTTTGCCAGTACAACGTTGGCGCCACTGTAGCGATCCCACTGCTGAAAGATAGTATCCAATGTCATAATAATTGAATATTCCCGTGCTAATTGCAGCATATTGCTTTTATAACCTGTCACAGGCTCAAATTTTTGGCTGACGCTGGGCTGAGGACTAGCAGCCTGTAAAGCTTTAATGATGGAGTTAGTCTTTCTGGGAAGACCTGCTTTTATATCGGCAATAGCATCGTAAGCAATATTGGTATCAAGTTTTTTGGACTTTAAGCAGCCATTAAGTGGCTTTCCTGTTGCAATATCTCGTAACACCCGCTTCTTATTTTCAAGACGATTGCCGGGCGGAATAGCAGTATTATTCAACAAAGTCTTGAAGGCTTGCCTTGCCCGTGAACCTAAAGCGTAGCGGACGGTTGGGCGGAAAATACCATCATAACCAAGAATGGCAGCCAGATTAAAGTAAGCTAGTTCACTGTAAGGATTGGCAGAATTGCTGCGTGACAAAAAGGTGCCATAAGCCTTATACCCATCTTTTTCGGTGGCGTCTGGTTTTCTAACTTTCAAATAAACCGATGTACTTCCTGATAGCTCATCCAGTTTAAACGCAGGTTTCTCAAGATCTACACCTTTCCATCTCGCCATCCATTTAATAGTTTCCGGTGCCAACGGCTTTCTTTGTTGCTGTAATTTTTCAAGAATAGGAGGTTTAATAATAGCGTCGGCGCAAGCGTTGCTGGTTAATGCAGCACTTAAAGTTAAGGTAGCGACCATGCCCAACATAATTTTAGCTTTTGTGAAAGCCCCATTCTTATTAACTGCTCGCAAATGATCTAAATACATGTTTTATCCCCTGAATCAAATATAATAGCCAATAAATTTAACAAATAATTATCGCCACTTAGCCAGTTTATACCAGTTTTATTTTATTTACATTATGCGATTATATTGCATTTACACAGCGTTTAAAGTTTTGAATAATTGCGTATTGGTCGGAATAAGCGCGTAATCACAAAGCGCCATAAACGCTGCATCGCTTTTGCTGTCACCGGCCGCAAAGGTGATAAGTTCTGGATCGTGTTGTTTGTAGATTTGAATTAAATAATCTACTGCATCCTGTTTGTTGATGATTTTTGGCAAAATAGCCAGATTATTGCCATTTAAATGCCAATACAGACTGCCATCGGCAAAATGTGCGTGGGTTTCAATGCACTGTATTATTGGCAATAATGCTGCTTCCATGCCTGATTTATGCTTGATGACACCATACCAAATGATGTCAAAATCATTCACTAAACGAAGCTTAAAATCGGTGTCTGACGCACAATAACTTTCGATAATTTGCCACACTTCCAGCAATTTTTCATGGTAAGGCGGTAAGGCACTCACCATTTTAACCATCCACACCGCATCGATATTTCTGTGTTTATCTAAAATAACTGCGCCATGATTTAATACCACTTCTTCTTGAAAAGGCAGCTCAACACGGCCAAAGGCATGAAAATCCCGCGCCGTTACCGCAACCATTTTGAAGTCTTTTGCCAACCATTGCCACAGCCATTGTTGCTTATGAGTGGCAAATGAATTGGGTGTGCCATCAGGTAAGGTAGCGCGTAGTTGTAAGCGAGGATGATCATCCGGCGCACATTTTCTCAGGGTTTGGAATAGTGTGTCATCAAGGTCTAAAAAAATGTAGGGTTGCATGCGTTGAATTTGCCGGAAGGTCTATGCGGGCGCTGATGGCGTTCCATTGGTCGAGTAGCGTATGCAGTGAAGCGCATAAAGGCGTTTCATGACACAGGATAATCTCTTGGTAGGTGTCAGGGTCAAGGTTATAAATGAAATTGGGAATGTTGTCATCGTAGTTATCTTCAAACTGAATGACTGAAGCAATGGCATTGCTGACATGAATCGGCGAGCGAGTGGTGCTTTGCACTTTTACTTTGTAACCTTTGCGCTCCAGCTCACGTCCGAGCAGATAAGCAGGCGCATTGCATTCACCTGAACCCAGCACCAGAATGGGACGCTTATGGGATAAAACCGTGTTGGGTTTAAAAAATGCAGCCAAACTATCAACAACATTAGTCCCCATCGTAATCGGGGTATCTATGCCTTGTCGCCCTGGCCAGCCAAATAACTGCTTTTTACAGCCGCCATTACCAGACACATTGACGGTAATATTATTCAGTATTTTGTTTTCGTGCTCTTCAAAATGAAACCAGCCTTGCCGAAGAGAAACCCATTCCACAGCCACACCCGCTTCTGCTTCTAATGCTTTGCGGTCTGTAGGGTTGGCAAAATTAATCAAGCTAACAATAAAGACCTTGCACAGATTAGGATTAATAGTCTGGTAAGCCTGAATCAGGCGTAAAAAAGTTTTACCGGTGCTGATTTCATCATCAATTAATACCAGCGTTTTAGCCTGTAGAAATTGCTGCTGGCGCTCTGATGAATCCGGATAGTATAAAAAGAAATCAGTGGCATGGCTGTGCGCTTCTTTAAACTCTAAACGCGCCACACCATTAATATGGTAACGGGTGGTTTGCATGAACAAACCGTCCTGAATGCCTTCACGGTAAGCTGCTGCAAACACGCCATACCCTAAGCCGGTTGCGGTTTCTGCCATACCCAGCCACAGCGACTCACCGATAATACCACGCTTTAAAACAGCACGCGCCAAAGCCCGATAAGACCAGCTCATAAAGCGTGGCGACACTGGATAATGCTTGCCCAATATTTTACTGACTAACAAAAACTTGCGCTTGCTACTGATGCGCGCAGCAAAGCCCAATAAGCGCTTAAGCGGAACCGAACCCGGTTCCATATTAATGTGTAATAAACCGGTTTCTAGGGTAACAGTGAGTGTTTTGGGCATGAAGTTGTCTTAAAAGCCTATCGTTTACTGCGTTGACTACTCAGCAAAAATGCGCTGGCCAGTAAAATTAGACTGGTAAACCATTGCACCAGCTGCAAATTGGTAATGCTAAAAATTAATGCCCGGCCAAAGCGTCTGTATAGATCAGGATTTTCAAGGATAAAATCACGCCCCACCATAAAAGCACGGGTTTCGCCGATAATCAGGCCAACGGCGATAGCTATCAAGCTGTAACCAACAATTTTAGGGTGTACCAAACTCTGCGAAGTACCGATTAAAGTATTGAGTGCAAGCGTCTTTTCCGGCAATGGCTTATTGGCCACGTAGTGCGTGATCATTAAGCCCAGCAACCCAAATACGGGAATAGTCGTCAGGATAAACGGGAAGCTGATGTAACGGCCATCGGTAGCCAGTGTATAGGTTCTGTAAATAGCCAGCACTACAAACAACACGTAAAGAAGATATAGCCCAAGCCCCACTTTCTGATTAGCCGCTTTTTTATTGAATATATCGCTGGCCCGCTGTGCTAATAAAATCACCAGCAACGTATTTAAACTGACCGCTAAAATGCTTTGCACATAGTGCTCGGTTGTGTAACTGGTATTCCAGGCCTGACACGCCAAACTCACCAACGCAATACTGAGCAGATGCAAGAACAGCAAAAACACCGCCGTGTGCGCCGTGCTAAAAGCCTGTAATTGCTTACGGTAACACACTGCACCGATCAGAAAAATACCGCACGCATAGCCAAATTGCTGTAGCCAGTGTGGATTTTGGTAAACTTTGCCGGTGAGTGGGAACACCTCTTCACGATCCGTGGAAAAAATACCCCAGTTTGCGCCAATCACGCCTTCTAAAGCATTTTTCCAGGGTTGGTCGAAAGCCTCAACGATGTTGTAATCAAAATGTTTTTCAGTGGCGATTTTAATCAGGCTGCGGATAAAAGTGGCTTCGTTGGTAACGCTAGGCACAGACCAACCGCGCTGACGACCGGCACTTGGCCAACCTGATTCACCGATTAATATGGGTTTGCCAGGGGCAATCGTGCTGGCCTCTTGCTGGACTATGTTATAGATTTTAGCGATATGAGCAGGCGCTTGCTCAACTGGGATCGGCTGATCTTCCCAGTAAGGCAAAATATGAATAGTAATAAAATCGACTTCTTTAATAAGCTGTGGATTTTTCATATACATCGACCAGACATCCGCGTAAGACACCGGTTGTTTGACCGCCGCTTTGACTTCACGGATATAACCAATCAGCTCCTCAGGTTCCATCTCGCCGCGCAATAACACTTCGTTGCCGACGATAACCCGCTTGATCACATCGGGATAAGTATTGGCGGCATGAATAAGCTCTTGAAGCTCGGTTCTGATATCTTTTTTAATAAAACCAATCCAGGCACCCTGAATCATTTTTAAGCCATGTTTTCTGGCAAGTTCCGGTATTTTACTGAATATCCATGCGCTGGAATAAGTACGTATAGTGTGGGTTTTTTGGGATAACAACCGCAAGTCTTCATCGATTTGCTCTACGCTGGGGAATTTTTCTTCCAGCGGACTTTGGCCTTCACGAAAGGGCGCATACGACATGCTGTTAAGCTTACCTTGCGGCACATCCGGGCCTACATCTTGGGGTAAGTTAATAAACCAGCCGAATAATCCGTTGATTAATATAAGCAGGGCAGCGATTAGAAATATTCTCATAGCGGTATATCTACTCCACAACGTTGGTAATGCGATGCGTGTTAGTGCAAACGATGGTAAAACCAGAACATTGTAGGACATCTATGACGAATAGACCTAGTTCGGTGTAATGTAAAATTTTCTTAAACGATTTGGCAGGGTGTTTTAACCGACGGTAAAAACACCCCATTAGATTTTTTAGCTGATGCTGTGCTGAATCCTCGCTATTGTTTTATGCTTTTGTAATGCTCTTCGCTTTCACGAATGATTTTATTGCCTTCAGAAATTAAGCGATTGCCTTCTTCAATTTTGGCTTCTCCAACGCTTACCATGGTGTTCCCCCGCTCAACCAATTGTTTGCCGCTTTTCCAGCGCTCACCCAAACTGGCAATGCCTTGGCTTTCGCGTAGCATGGTTTCGCCAGAAATAATCGGCTCAGGTTCAGGAGCAACTACTGGCTCAGACGCGCAACCCATAAACAACATCGATAAACAAACAGGTATCAAGCGACGTGAAGCGTGGAAAGATTTCTGCATAGTCATAATTTTCCTTGAGTGTTGATAGTTAATGAACAATGCCATTAATGTTACAAAATAGATTACCGGTTGCAAATTATTTTTCACAACAAAATACTTGGAATCATAAATAAAATCATCAATATTGATAATTAAGCCTCAAAAAGCAGCGCTAACGCGTTAATTTTTTCTAATTCGGGCTTATCTTCATAAACCCCCGCCATTGCCACATCGGGTTGCATACCGCGTACAAACAAATAACGCACACCACCAAAATGCTGTTGATAATTATAATCAGGTAAACGCGTTTGCAAGTATCGGTGCAAAACCACACTATAAAGCCAGTATTGCAAGCCATAATTATGTTCGCGCATGGCTTGCGTCAGTGTTTCATCACAGTAATCCGGTAAAGTGTTAGTTTTATAGTCCATGACATAGTAACGCCCTTGATACGCACAAATCAAATCAATAAAACCAGTAAGATAGCCCGCAATTTGCTTGCTATCTAAAATCTGAAATGTAGGGCTGTCTTGTAAAATATGGTTTATTCCCAACGTATTTACGGGATTTAATGGCAAATAAAATGGCATTTCTTTAAGACAATATTGATCTTGCACATTCATCAAACAAAAATCCGGATCATTTTTAGACAATGGCGTTGTCACCACGGCATACAATAGCTCATCCAACAATTCCGGACGTTCCAGCTTAAGTCCATGACGCAAGCACACTTTAGTTTTTTGCACGGAAATATCTTTACGCTCCGCTAACTGCTTAAAATTATTAGTTTCCAGCAATTCATGAACCACATTACCGGTATGCGCTCCTTTGGGTAATAACGGTTGCACAGCGTCAAATCGAGTTTGTTGCTCATCCGCTTTGTCGTCCGGAAATTCCGGCGTTTCTTGAACCGTTAATGCCGATAACGCGGTATAACTGCTCATCTGCCAAGGCGTGTATAAAGATCGGTAGCGTTTTAATGCCTGTAAATCTAAGTTTTCAACCCGCTTTTGATAACGCCCAGTGGGCGTTTCGGACAGATCAAGTAATTGATAATCAAACACTTGCGCATACTGTATTTTGAATGATTTTAGCCTGGCTTCTTGCATAGCAAAATCAGCATCGGCAAATTCCAGCAACCACGCCATCGCCGAGTTATTCGCCGTGGTCGCCGTACGCACATCTGCCCACGCTAAATAACAGCGGTATTTCGCACGGGTAACTGCCACATACAATACCCGTAAATCTTCGGCCAGTTCTTCATCAAGCGCCTGCAAACGACGCTTTGCAAACTCATCCGAGCCTAAATCGGCGACCATCTGGCCGTTTTCATGGCAAATTACTAGCGGATTATCGTAACTGTTGCGTTGCCACAAGTAAGGGCAAAACACGATGTTATATTCCAAGCCTTTTGAACGGTGTGTGGTAACAATTTTGACGGCATTGTCATCGCTTTCCAAGCGCAATTGCTGATCTTCACTACCACTCGCTTGCGTTATGGCAGTACGCAACCAATCTACGGTTTTGTTGATAGTTAGCAGCTGATCAACAGCCGTTTGCTGCATCAATTCCAGTAAATGCTGTATGTTGGTAAGCTGCCGTTCTGACAGGTTTGTTGTTGACAGATAGGTTTTGATTTTCTCCTGTGCCATCACCTGTTGCATCATGGCCATCAGGCCGTATTTTTGCCATTGTTGATGATAGGCAAAAACGCGCTCCATGCCATCATCCACAGCGGTTTCATCATTGATAAAACCATAAAAACCCTGTCCATTGAGGCCAAACCAATCCAAAGTCATCGCCTGCTTAAACAACGCCATATCACCTGGATGGGCTATTGCGTGCAGCAAAGTGTACAGGTCAATGGCTTCAGGCGTAGAAAATACCGATTCCATACTGTTAAGCACAGACGGTATATTAGCGCCCCGAAGGGCAGCTTGATAGTCTCGGGCTTGCTGGTTGCTCCTGACCAAAATGGCAATATCTTTAGGCTGTATACTGCGCTTGCTGGGTTCCGGTGTGACGGCTTGTATGCTGTAGTCTTGAGTCAATAAGTTAATAATTTCAACAACCACTGCATTGCGTACCGCTAAGCCTGCGGCTCCACTGCTCCAGTGGCCTTTTGAGGTTTCACTGGGTGGTAGCTGCCAAAGCACCATAGGCGCGATGATCTGATCGGTGTGATATAAACTGCCACGTGCTGCTGACAATCCGGATGCAACAGGAATAAATTGTAAATCTTGCAGAAAAAAAGCATTTTGCCGTTGAAATAAACCATTAACCGCTTCAACCAATTGTGGCTGCGAACGCCAGTTGCTGGCGAGCGTAAACCGATGTTCGGCAGCTTTTTGTGCGCCCAGATAAGAATAGATATCGGCGCCGCGAAATTTATAAATAGCCTGTTTTGGATCGCCAATCAGGTACAAATACTGTGTTGGCGCGGCAAAAATACTGGAAAAAATACACCATTGGTTATCATCAGTGTCTTGAAATTCATCAATCAGCGCGACACTAAAAGCCTCTCGTAATTGGCTAATCAACGCTACGCCTTTTTCACCCGTCAAGCTATCTGCCAAACGCGTTATTAAATCATCAAAAGACATCACGTTTTGTTGCTGTAACTGCCTGTCAACATCTACGCGCAAGTGTTCCAGCAAGGTACGGCGCAATATCAAGCTACTTTGGTCAATCAATAGCACCAGCTTATCAAATGGCTCGGTATTAATACCTAAACTGTCCAAATACTCTAGCTTGCGATCATCACCACTTTGGGTTTTAGTGGTGCGAAATTTATGGCCGTTCAGCGCGTCTTTCAGCCCTTGCCCCGTCAACAAGGCAAATGCTTCCTTACTGGGTAATTGCGCACTGTCGCCTTGTAACCAGGCCTTCAATTCATTAGCGTGACTTTCAAAGTCTTTGATAGCACTGGCCTTAAATTTATCTTCACTAAAACTGTTTTGCAGGATAACGATCACATCTGAGCATGTGTCATTGGCCAAAGCAGCCCAGCGCTTAAGTTCTAGCAAAACACTCTCTAGTTCTTGATGCGCCGGATAAACACTAATATGAGAGGCAATCTTATCAACACTGCTCAAGAGTTTATCGGGGGTATTGTAAGTTGCCGTTAGAATGCCTGCTTCCCAAACTGTGCGCGGATAAATGTAGCGCCGCCAAAAATCATGGGCACATTGCTGCTTTATAGCCTGAATACTATCCACTAATTCAGTGGTAAATAATTGCCCACTTTCCAGTGGTCGTTCCTGTAATACGCGCTGACAAAAACCGTGTATGGTAAAAATACTGGCTTGGTCAATATTTAGCAGGGCATTATCTAAGCGTTGTTTGATATCCGCTAACGTCAGCTCAGACTTATTCGGCAAATTATTTAACCACTCGATTATTGTACTATCCACACCACTCGTGTTATCAGTTAAGGCTTTCCTGGCTTCTGCAAGCCTGGCACGAATACGGTCTCTTAATTCTTCAGTTGCCGCTTTGGTAAAGGTGACTACCAGTATCTTTTCTATTTCTATATTCTGCTCAACCACAAAACGCAAGGCAAGCATAGCAATAGCGTAGGTTTTTCCAGTACCAGCACTGGCCTCTATAAGGTTAACACCTTTATGAAGACAGGTTGTTATAGGATTAAAATGATCAGTTTGCATAAAATAATAGAGTACCCAGAAGCTAACTTTAAAAACATGCCCACGTAACAATCGGTCAAAGCAAAATGAATACCTACTCGTTAACGTCCATTAAAGCTTTTTTAAACAGCGGATTGCAATTCTTATTGCATAAAAAAAGGCCGAACCCCAAAGAGTTCGGCCTTTTCATTTAAAGCAAGGCTAGTGGCTTACGCCATAGACTTTACTTTGGAATTCAATCTGCTCTTACCGCGTGATGCTTTATTTTTGTGGATAATGCCTTTCGTTACCGCAGAATCGATAATGGGCATAACTACTGTTAAAGCTGCTTGAGCTTGTGCTTTATCGCCGGATTTAACGGCTAAAATCACTTTCTTTACGAAAGTACGCAAATTGCTGCGTTGTCCTACGTTGCGAACACGGCTCTTTTCTGCTTGTTTCGCGCGTTTTTTTGCCTGTGGGGAATTAGCCATAAGTTACCGATGCTTCAAAGTCAAGTTAATTAGTCAGGTATTATGGTTTTAAATGCTATGATTGTCAACTTTTAACCAAATCTTTATACAGGATTCGCTTTGAGCCGCCAGCTTTTCAAATCCACCTTAATTGTCAGTAGCATGACGCTTATTTCGCGTCTGCTGGGCTTTGTGCGCGACATGTTAATTGCCCGCTTATTTGGTGTTGATTTGGCAACCGATGCGTTTTTTGTCGCGTTTAAAATCCCTAATTTTTTGCGGCGTTTGTTTACCGAAGGCGCGTTTGCCCATGCCTTTGTGCCTATCGTCACTGAGTACAAAGAAAACTCTGATCCCGCCACCCTCAAGCAATTTATCAACAAAAGCACGGGCACGCTAGCGGTTATTTTATTGGCGATAACAGTACTCGGAGTCATTATAGCGCCGTTGCTGATTATTTTATTAGCACCCGGTTTCTCCTGGCAAGGCACACAGCATGACCTTGCCGTACAGATGTTGCAAATCACCCTGCCCTATCTGTTTTTTATAGGACTAACGGCGTTGGCAGGCAGCATCCTTAATGCCCATGATAAATTTGCCGTCCCCGCATTAACGCCGGTATTTTTAAACCTGTGCATGATTGCCACGGCTATTTATTTAGCGCCCAAAATGCACGAACCCGTTATTGCATTAGCCTGGGGGGTGTTTATTGCAGGGATAGTACAGGTGTTGTTTCAGCTTCCGGCGCTGATGCAACTGGGCTTGTTGCCGCGTTTGCAAATGGACTTTAAAGATCCCGGCATCCAGCGTTTTCTTAAACAATTACTGCCGTCAATATTCAGCGTGTCAGTTACGCAGATTAATTTATTGCTGGATACCTTAGTTGCGTCTTTCTTAACGGTCGGCAGCGTATCGTGGTTATATTATTCTGACCGTTTGGTGGAATTTCCGGTGGGTATATTAGGCTTGGCTTTGGGCAGCGTGATATTACCGCATCTGTCCAAAAATACCGCCTTTGATAATCGTGAAGCATTTTCTCAAACCATAGATTGGGGTTTGCGCTTGGGCATACTTATTGGTATGCCCGCGACGCTGGGGCTAATTTTATTGGCTGAACCGTTATTATCCACGCTATTTCAATACAAAGAATTCGGTGCGCAAGACGTGATTTTATCAGCGCAAAGTTTGCGGGCGTATGCGATTGGCGTGTTAGGGTATATTTTGATTAAAGTATTGGTCGGAGGCTTTACCGCACGTCAGGACATGAAAACACCCGTGCGTTACGGTATTTACGCGATGGTCGCCAGTCTTGCCCTGAATGTGCTGGCCATTCCCATGCACCATGCGGGACTGGCGCTGGCAACTTCTTTGGGCGCATTCATTAATGTGGGATTATTACTAAAGACTTTGCTTAAACAACAGGTGTATCGACCGACTGCGGGTTGGCTGTTATTTGCCATCCGTATTGTGTTAGCCAGTGCAGCCATGTCCTGGGTATTATATAAGTGGGTTAACCCGGAATGGTGGCAGGACTGGAGTTCCAGCGAACGGATTTTAAATCTGCTATTGTGGGTCAGCATCGGCATAGTCATCTATACCGCAAGCCTTGTATTAAGCGGCGTAAGGTTACGGCATTTGGCTGTGCCGCATGATAGAATGTAATATTGGCTTTATTGAAGATTTCATCTTGTGCCTTTCTGGTCTAAAACCTCCCCCTTTAGGGGGATTTTTAATTTTGACAACGTTACGCGAGTATCGTTGTCCTTTACGGTAACCGCCTCGTTCACGGGGAGGAACAATCCACCGACCTCTATCCGTCGGCGGGTGTCACTCGACGGATTGAGGTTGGGTGTGGATTGAAACATGCGAATAATTAGAGGCCTGCATCATCTGGAATCACTGCACAGCGGCTGTGTACTGACGATTGGCAATTTTGATGGTTTACATTTAGGGCATTTGGCGGTTATCGAGAAATTGTCGGCGCGTGGACATAACTTAGGTTTGCCAGTGGTGGTTATGATTTTTGAGCCACAGCCGCTGGAATATTTCCTAAAAGACAACGCACCGCCGCGCTTGACCCGCTTGCGTGAGAAAGTCATCCAGTTTGCCAAATTGCCGATTGATGTGTTGCTAATCGCACATTTTAACGAGCGTTTTGCTAATCTGGATGCCGGGTATTTTGTAGACGATATTTTAATCAACAAACTAAACGTCAAGCATTTGGTGGTCGGCGATGATTTTCATTTTGGCAAAGCGCGCTGCGGTAATTTCGCCATGCTTAAAGATAAAGGCCAGCAGCACGGTTTTAGTGTGGAAGATACCGGTTCGTATTTAACGCAAGGCTTAAGAGTGAGCAGCACACTGATCCGTGATGCACTGGCCGCAGGTGACTTAACCCAGGCAGAACAACTATTAGGACGGTCTTACTCGGTATGTGGACGGGTAGCGCACGGCGGCAAACGTGGCCGCACCATCGGTTTCCCTACCGCCAATATTAAAATGTTCCGAAAAATATCGCCCATCCGTGGCGTGTTTGCTGTTACCGTAACCGGCCTTGATGATCTGGAGCTGGCGGGCATAGCCAACGTCGGTACTCGGCCTACTGTGGATGGCAGCGCCGAAGTCATCCTGGAAACACACATTTTCGACTTTGACCGCGATATTTATGGCCGTTACATTGAAGTGCATTTTAAACAAAAAATCCGCGATGAACTGCGTTTTCAATCCCTGGAACAGCTGCAAGACCAGATTAAACGTGACGTAGCCGAGACTAAAAAACAATTGCAAAAAAGAGTACAAGTTAATGACCATGGATTATAAAAAAACACTGAATTTACCGAGCACCGCGTTCCCAATGAAAGCTAATCTGGCGCAGCGCGAACCCGAACGCTTGAAAAAATGGACGGACGCGGGTTTATACCAAAAAATTCGCGACAGGTTTGCAGGGCAAACCAAGTTCATTTTGCACGATGGCCCCCCGTATGCCAATGGCGAAATTCATATTGGCCATGCTGTCAATAAAGTACTAAAAGACATTATCGTTAAATCCAAAAACCTGGGTGGCTTTGATGCGCCTTATGTACCGGGCTGGGATTGCCATGGTTTGCCGATTGAGTTGATGGTGGAGAAAAAAATAGGCAAGGCCGGTGTGAAAGTATCTGCGGCTGAGTTTCGTAAAGCTTGCCGCGAATACGCCGCCAAGCAAGTCGACATTCAGAAGGAAGCCTTTGTACGCTTAGGAATTTTGGGCGATTGGGATAATCCGTATTTGACTATGGACTTTAGTTTTGAAGCCAATATTGTACGCTCGTTGGGCAAAATCAACGCAAAACACCATATTACCAAAGGCGCAAAGCCGGTGCATTGGTGTACCGATTGCGGTTCTGCGCTAGCGGAAGCTGAAGTAGAGTATGAAGACAAGCATTCGCCAGCGATTGATGTGCGTTTTAAAGTGGTGGATGAACACGGCTTTTTGGCGCAATGTCATCATGTGCCAGATCATGAGGGACTGGGCGAGTTATCGGTCGTCATCTGGACGACTACGCCGTGGACGTTGCCTGCCAACCAGGGCGTGGCACTGAATCCTGAGCTGGAATATGCTGTTGTTCAATATGAAAAAGACGGCAAGCACGAGCGTTTATTATTGGCAGAAGCTTTGTTGAAAACCGCTATGTTGCGTTATGGCATCGACGATTACCATGTCATTGCCTATTGCAAAGGCAGTGCGCTGGAAAACCAGTTACTGCAACACCCGTTCTATGATCGCCAAGTACCCATTATTTTGGGTGACCATGTGACAACAGAAGCCGGTACCGGTGCCGTACATACTGCACCCGGGCATGGCCAGGACGATTATATTGTTGGCCTGAAATACGGTTTACCCATAGATAACCCTGTGGGCGGTGATGGCGTATTTTTACCCAGTACTGAACTCTTTGCTGGCCAGCATGTGTTTAACGCCAATGACAAAGTGCTGGAAGTGCTGGAAGCCAAAGGACGCTTGTTGCACCACCACGCGCTGCTGCACAGTTATCCACACTGCTGGCGGCATAAAACGCCCATTATTTTCCGCGCTACGCCGCAGTGGTTTATCGCCATGAATAAAAATCATTTGCGCGAACGGGCTTTGGAACAAATCAAGCAAGTGGCGTGGTTCCCCGATTGGGGGCAAGCGCGTATTGAAAGCATGGTGGACGGACGGCCAGATTGGTGTATCTCGCGTCAACGCACCTGGGGCGTACCGATTACGTTTTTTGTCCATAAAGAAACCGGTGAATTGCACCCACGCACGCCTGAATTGATCGAACAAGTGGCTTTACGCATCGAGCAAAAAGGTATCGAAGCCTGGTTTGGATTGGACAAACAAGAGCTACTCGGTGACGAAGCTGCGCTCTACGACAAAGCCACTGATACCTTGGACGTGTGGTTTGATTCCGGTGTAACCCATGCCTGCGTACTGGAAAAACGTGAACAACTCGCATTCCCCGCAGATTTGTATTTAGAAGGCTCGGATCAACACCGTGGCTGGTTTCAATCGTCCTTATTAACATCGGTGGCCATGAATGATGTTGCACCTTATAAAGCGGTGTTGACACATGGCTTTACGGTGGATGCGGAAGGCAAGAAAATGTCCAAATCTAAGGGCAATGTGGTTGCGCCGCAATCCGTGGTCAAAGACTTGGGTGCTGATGTGTTGCGCTTATGGGTAGCCTCTACCGATTATCGTGGTGAAATGTCCGTCTCCAATGAAATTTTGAGCCGCACCTCAGATGGTTACCGACGTTTGCGTAATACCGCACGTTTTCTATTATCCAACCTGAATGAATTCGATCCTGCTTTGCATTTGGTAGCCACCAAGGATTTATTAGCATTGGATCGCTGGGTGCTGGATAGAACCTTAGCATTACAAGAAGAAATCATCATCGCTTACGAAACCTATCAATTTCAAACGATTTACCAAAAGATACATCATTTTTGCGTGATTGATTTGGGTGGTTTTTACCTGGATATTATCAAAGATCGCCAATACACTGCCAAAGCCGATGGCTTGGCGCGGCGCTCTGCGCAAAGCGCCATGTACCATGTGCTGGAAGCCTTAACGCGCTGGTTGGCACCGATTACCAGTTATACCGCTGATGAAATCTGGCAGTTTATGCCGGGGCAGCGCAGTGAGTCGGTATTTTTGGAAACCTGGTACAAAGATTTGGCGCCATTAGATACCGATGCTGTGATGGATGCCAAGTTTTGGCAAAATATTATGTCGGCAAGAACGGCTGTCGCTAAAGAGTTGGAAAAAGTGCGCGCGCAAGGGGCGATTGGGTCGTCTTTGAATGCTGAACTGGAATTGTACTGTAATGAAGAATTGTTAGCTGATCTCAAGCAACTGGGCGATGAGCTGCGTTTTGTGTTTATAACTTCTGGTGTGGCGGCGTTACCCGAACTCAATGCCCCAGCAGAAGCGGTCGCTACGGAAATAGAAGGCGTAAAAATTAAAGTTCGGGTATCTGAGCACACTAAATGCGTCCGTTGTTGGCATCAACGTCCTGAAGTGGGTAGCCATGCAGAACATCCAGAATTGTGCGCACGCTGCATAGAAAACGTGGTAGGTGCCGGGGAAGTGAGACACTATGCGTAGCCTAAGCAAGCTCAAGTGGTTATGGCTATCCGTGTTGGCGCTAGGTTTGGATCAGGCCAGCAAATTTAAGGTTGCCAGTGCAATGCAGCTTTATGAATCCATTCCGGTAATGCCGTATTTTAATCTGACCTATATGCGCAATACTGGCGCGGCTTTCAGTTTCTTAAGTGAAGCTGGTGGCTGGCAACGCTGGTTTTTTGCCGCTTTGGCGCTGATCATTAGTGTAGTGATGACAATTTGGCTGGCTAGATTAAAACAACATGAGACATTGTTGGCCATAGCGTTATCTTTGGTGCTGGGCGGTGCGATTGGTAATTTAATTGATAGATTGGCTTATGGTTATGTCATCGATTTTCTGGATGTGTATTATCAAGATCGGCATTGGCCCGCGTTTAATATTGCCGATTCTGCGATTGTACTGGGCGTGGGTTTGATGCTTGCTGAATCGTTTGGTATTGGTCGTGGTAAAGCGCCTGATGATATTGAATAGCGGATTAATATATTTTTAATACCGCACATCACAAAAAGTAGAATTGCAAAATATACTCTATATCAAATTATTGAGATGACTTTTTTTATAGGCCAATGTAGGGCGAATTATGGTTAATGAAGGTCATCGCCCGCCATTCCTCTATAAATATCGAGCTATTTCAAACGAAACAGATTTAACTAAAGACTATGCTTTAGATGCTCTCTTTAAATCTTACGCAGTTTTTTCAAGCAGAAAAAATTTCAACGATTTATTTGACTCGAAAGTCGAACTCGTAAAACCGTCCCTCCGCCAAATAAAATCTGTGAGAGATAAAGCTAAATCTGATGATAAAAGCACCTATAAATATCTGAACAAATGGATAAGCAAAGGAAAAATTACAATTGAAGGTAACGCTGAAATTCAAAAACTAGAGATGGAAATCAATAAACTTATTGACAGCTATATATTTCTAAGTCTATCAGCTAAAAACAATAGCAATCTAATGTGGTCTCATTATGCTAACTCCCACCGAGGATTCTGTATTGAGTTTCGATCAGACCACGTTTCTGCAGACAAAGTATTCTATCAAGATAGTATTCCAAAAATAGGGCTTACAGAATTCGCTATACAAAGAGAACTAGGCAATGCCAATCATATTGGCACAAAGATTTGGCAAGCATTACGCACTAAATTAATGGAATGGGAATACGAAGAAGAATACAGATTTCAGTTAAGCAATATAGGCTCTGGTACTATGTTGAAACCAGGTGAGAAATTTCTAAAAGTACCATATCCCCCTAATTTTGTGGAATCTGTAATTTTTGGATGCCGAACGCCACAAAAAACTAAGGATTTTATCACTAGTAACATACCGTTTTGTATCAAGTTCAAACAGGCATATGAAAGAAAAAACTCTATTAAAATTGAAATTATTTGAATATTAGAATTTATATGCTAGACATAATTGGTAGCTGCATACATTGTAAATCTTGAAGCCCATGATTCTTAGAGATATTCCATGGACAGATTTCTTTGTCTCGGCCTATTGGTTGTCAACATAATCAATTACTCGGTAACGAACTGAACCTTATGAAACTCGACAGCGCCAACATCATAAAAAAATACAACCGTATCGCGCCTTTTTATGAAGGCATGGAAGCGATCATGGAAGGTTTGTTTTTTAAACATTGGCGCGAAAAATTATGGGCAAAAACCGAAGGGCAGCATATTTTGGAAGTCGGTGTCGGTACGGGCAAAAACTTTGCGTACTACCCCAAAAATGCCAAAGTTACTGCGATTGATTTTAGTCCTGCCATGTTGGCACAGGCCAAGCTTAAAAAAGACGCACGAGGCATTAACGTTGATTTGCATCTTATGGACATTGAGTTTTTGCAATTTGCCGATAACAGTTTTGATACCGTGGTGGCTTCATTTGTATTTTGCTCAGTGCCATCACCTGCTAAAGGTTTGAAGGAATTGCAGCGTGTCTGTAAACCTGACGGTAAGGTTTTGTTGCTAGAACATGTTTTAAGCTCGCAGCGGTTGATTGCCAAGCTAATGAATTTTGTCAATCCGTTGGTGTTATCGTTAGTCGGTGCGAATATTAATAGAAATACTGTTAAAAGCGTTCAAGGCGGCACGTTTCGTTTTGTGCGGGTGGATGAACGCAGCAGCGATATTATTAAATTGATTGAAGCTGTGAAATAAGTTTTAGATCAAACCCTACGTTAGAAACCTAAGGCGTAGCACTTTTAAAAAGTTGTTTGGGTTGAGTTCATTAGGCTGCGCTCATTGGCAACCAACCATGCGAAAGAATATTTTCTATTGTCCAAGGGCATGTTTCTGGAAAATTTTCTATTGCTGTTTCTCGGATTGCAATGGTAATTGCGTCAGCCCAAACAGCTTCTTGCCATTCTGGGTTTAATAATTTTGCTTTTAAGCTTGGCACTTGTTTTAAATGAAATTCCAAGGACTTGCGTTGCTCTTTAATTATCCTTTCCCAACTGGAACCTCGATAATCTGGCTGGAATTGCCATTTTAATAAATGCGCGATAAGTACAGCCATACGGCTTGCCAGTTCACGTTGCTCACTTTTACCCACGTCTTCTATTTCCTCGGCGATATGCTCAATATCCAGTAAGTCAAATTTTTTGTTACGAATCAACCATGCCTGTTGATTAGCCCATGCAACCACATCGGTTTCGTAATTAATCGTGGCCATAAGTATTCCTACATTATTTAAGTTTCGGTTTTTTAAAATACCCGGCTGATATTTCAAAGCTTGTCAGAGAGTATGATCATAACGCGTATATTTATCAATGGTAACAGTCAATTACTTCGACCTGCCTACAGCTTAAAAATATCCAGTCCACTCACTTTTTAAATAAAAAAACTAGACTAAGCTTTTACCCAAAGATTGGGAATTAAGGAGCTTGGGAAATGTTGGAAATATTAATATTTTTAGTTACCGTTATTGGTACTATCAGCTACGTGGTAGGAATTCGTAGACAAGCCATCATTTTAACGCGGCAAACTTTTGCTCGCACATGGAGCAACGAAGGCGATATTCATTCAAATGGATCGGATTATATTATTCTGAAGCTTGAAAACAGCGGCGGCGATTTAACAGGCAGTCTGTCTTTTAGTAATGACAGCAAACTGTTTGGTATTTATGCTGAGATTGGTTGGTTTAAAACCCGTTTACGCATTTCAGAGCTACAAGATAACACTATCTTTCCCATTGCCAATGCCACCTTAAAACTCACTGACAATCATAGGCTGAGCTGGTGTATGGAACAGGGTGAAAATCAGACTATTTTTCCAACTCAAACGGTGCTTTGGCCTTATTCGAAAATAGTTTCGTCATCTGTTGACACAAAAGCTAACGCCGTTCTTTCAGAAAATCACGATATTCCAAGCAATGCTACAGTTTTTTAAGTAACCGTTTCTTTAATTACTTATGCAGCCTTGAAAGCGCAAGATCATAAACCTCATTTCTATTACGTTTGCCCACTGCAATTACTGTGACTGTTATGGTTTTATCTTCCACAGCGTAAACAAGACGGTAGCCTACTTGACGCAGTTTTATTTTATACATATTGGGCGCACCTATTAGTGCAGCTGAAGGGACGTGGGGATTTTCGAGCCGTTCTTTGAGCTTGTTTTTAAACTGGTCTTTTATGGTCTAGCCTAATTTCTGCCATTCTTTAAGTGCAGATTTTTTAAATTCAAGCTCATAGGTCATCAAGCGAAACCTTAACAGATGTTTCCGCCAACCGAGCTTTTACAATTTTCAGTAACTCAATGTCGTCAATCAAATCCATCATGGCTTCATAAGCTGGCGCAGGTACGCAATAAAATGCAGGTTCGTTTCTGTTTAAAACGGCAATAGGCATTCCGCCCCCACTGGCAACTACTTTCATAGGATTGGCTTTAAGCTCAGATATGCTAGCGGCAATTTCTGTAAGAACCTGATAAGTCATAGTATTACTCTGGTATTAGCCAATTAAGAGACTTGATAATAGGGCTTTTAAATGGTCTTGTAAAGCGCTGACGTGTTGAGAAGAGCAAGAGGGTGTAATCAAGTATTGGTATAAAGTGCAATATAATTCTGGCACCGAAATGTCTTATTCCGCAAGGTTCCCAGAACACCAATATTCGTCTCATCAGTAGCCTCCAAATCAAAAAATCTAAACTAAGCTTGTTTACAAAGCGGGTTTTAATACGAGTTGCCCACTTACTCTACACTTTAGGCAATTTCCTAGAGTGATATCGTCTTAAGAACTAACATTCAATGAATATAATTATGGCAGATACCTTTAAATTTAAGAGGATAATTACCAATGCGTAATTATACAAAGAACAACAATGATAATTATGACCAGTTACTTGGAAAAGCAGGTGTGGTCTATATCCTTGCGAACGATGCACTAGCCCCCAATATATTTAAAATTGGTGCAACTCAACGATCTGGTGCTTTACGTGCAATAGAGCTCAATAAAGAAGCAACCACAGGGTTACCAGCAGAATACAAATGTATATTTGAATACAGCAGTTTAGATTGCGGAAGAAGTGAAAGACAGGTTCATGAAAAACTCGATAAATTTAGAAGAGGAAAACATGGTTTCAAGAATAGTGGCAAAAAATGGGGGCAAGAGTTTTTCAAGATTGATGACTTGGAGCTAGCAAAAATAATAATTATTGAAATATGTAAAAACACCCTTCAGGCACAACCCCAAGAAAGATACAGTTCTTCATCGAGCCGTGATATTAATTTGCCCTATACAAATTGGTGGGTAAAAAGACTTGTTGAGTGCGCAATAATAGCAGGCGGCGTATTAGCTATAGGAAGCAGATATAAAGAGCAAAAAGCGATACCTATTCAAGCGCAGACGCAGTCTGTACAAGTTCAACAAACTTCATTTCCTATATTAATCGAAGAAGAAAAGAAATTAGCCAAAGTACAAACAAATGCCACAACCAATACAAAAGAGGGAAATTTTGATAGCGATAAAATTCAAGAGTCCCTATTAAACAACGACAAACAGGAGCTATCCGAAGAGCCTGTGATTACCCAAACAAACGATACAGTTCGTGCAGAATGGAAAGAAGAATCAAAAAATAACAACGCTTATAAAATAGCCGAGATAAAAGGCAATCGCGATACCATAAGAAAACAGATGAATGAATCGAAAAGATTTTCACTTAATTCTAATTATTACCGCAAGCTCAGCAATAATGCGAAAACAGAAACTAAATGCGAATTCAAAACTGTAATGACAAATGAGGAAATTAAAAATTGCCAAAATTAACACGTTATAAAACAACCTATAACCATCTGTTTAATAGAGTATTCGTCGGCAAGCCATCATAATTCACACAACTGAATTAATCTGAACTTACTTCATCAAATAATTGAAAATTAATGATCCCTTCAAATATGACTGTTAACCCAACGCACAATATCCGCAGTATTCATAGCGCCAGCATTCCGTGCGATTTCACGACCCGCTTTAAATATTACCAACGTAGGAATGCTACGAATATTAAATTGAGCCGCAATACTTTGCTCCTGTTCAGTATTGAGCTTGGCTAAACGTGCTTTCGGCTCAAGCTTGCCAACTGCTTCAGCATAAGCTGGTGCCATCATCTTGCAAGGACCACACCACGCCGCCCAAAAATCAACAACCACCGGAATATCATTCCGTGTAATATGCTGTTGAAAATTTTGGCTGGTTAAATCCAACGGATGTCCGGTAAACAAAGCCTGTTTACATTGACCGCAACGTGGATTCTGGCTTAATCGCTCGGCGGGTATCCGGTTTACCGTCTGGCAATGGGGACAAACAATATGCAGCGTGTTCATAAGATCACCTTTTTTAAGGTTTAATGACTTAAGATATAAGGTCACCAGAGTAAAATTCAATATTGAAATCGCACCCCATTATATTGCCAACCATTAAATGACTTATTACCAATGCCCGCTTTGCGCAACCCCGCTTACGTTGCAACCCACCGGTAAACACTACGCCTGCCAAAATCAACATCATTTTGATGTGGCTAAAGAAGGTTATCTCAATTTATTGCCCGTGCAACACAAGCATTCATTAGAACCTGGCGACAGCAAACAAATGCTACAAGCACGCCGGGGATTTTTAGAAGCGGGCTATTATGCCAAGATGGCTGAAAGCGTAGCCATGATGATTGCGGCGCATTGTCCCAGTCATCAAAATCTACGATTATTGGATCTGGGCTGCGGCGAAGGCTATTACAGCCGTGGTCTTGCGCGTTTTATGGAGGAACAAACACCCGTAGAATTACATGGTGTTGATATTGCCAAATTTGCCATTGCAGCGGCAGCCAAAAAACAATCCAATGCCCGCTTTGTGGTTGCCAGCACCAGTCGATTGCCCTATGTCGATCACTATTTTGATTTAGTGCTGCGCGTCTTTGCGCCGTCAAATGCGCTTGAGCTTAATCGAGTACTGAAACCTTCAGGACTATTGCTAACGGTCACACCCGGGCCGCGACATTTGTGGCAATTAAAAGAGTTTATTTATACGGACGTAAAAGAACATACGCTAGAGCCAGAACTTGCCGATGGATTTGTGCGCATAGCCACCGAGCGAATCCAGTATCAAATCACTCCTAATCCTGAACAAAGACTTGCGCTGTTACAAATGACACCTTTTGCATGGCGTGCCAATGTGCAGGTTCAGCAAAGCATCCAGTCACTTGCAGAGCTTACTATAGATGTGGACTTTAACTTAACGTTGGCAAAAAGGCTGGAGAATTCACAGCCCATATCACCTGCCGCTAAAAAAGAAGTGGACGAATGACGCCACTATCCCAATAATGCCTAAACCTACTTCTAAAAAGACCAGTCTCTGACAGATTAGGTAATCAAGTCCACTATTGAAATGGCTGAAGCTCATCAAAACCGATATCAGCGAACTCAATAGTCCTTAGACGACCACAATCGACGGATACCATGTTCTTTTATACTTTACCTATCTTGTTCAACAGCATTCGCTCCGTCAGCCCTACCGAATGCCTGCTCATGGCGCTTGCATTATTTGCCCTACTCTATATTAGCGTATCAGCAGAAGATAAAAAATGGCAGCCCCAAGCGTACTCTAATTTTCTGTTGGCATCATGGCTGGGTGGGGTATCGCTTTATTGGGTATTTTGGCCGTTTTTTCTATTATTAAATGCCAGCTTAATCGCGGCTGATTTATTGGCTAAAAGTGGCCTCATTACCGTTTCCGGCTGGGATGATATTCATTTCATACTTTTATTTCCCATTACCTGGTGGACCATCAGTATATGGCGGTGCTCTAATAACACGCGCTTACGGGTATGGGCGGCGTTGGCACGCTGGGTAACCGTGGCTTTATTGGTTGAATACGGATTAAAATTGCTGATTCGTATTGACTACCCGCGTATATTTTTCAATTGCGAAGATTTGCTCTTAGATTACGGCAGTTGTTTTTAAGGCTATGTTAATTCAGGATAACAGGTGCGGAAGGGTGGGGATAAGTGCGATAATACCCATCTGAAAGATGTGAGCTGCTTTTTAGCAGCCGCGCAGAAAGCCAAACCATAGGTTTATGTTTATGATAGAAAATTTAACACCACAACAATGCTGGGATGTCTTACAACAAAATCCTGCGGCGGTAATGGTGGATGTACGATCCAAAATGGAACACCTGTTTGTAGGACACCCACCTGGCGCAATCCATATTCCCTGGAAAGAAGCACCTGATTGGCAATTAAACAGCAACTTTGTTGCCGAAATAAGCCATAATATACCTGATCATAGTGCGCCGATTTTACTATTGTGCCGCAGTGGCCAGCGTTCATTGGATGCTGCAAAAGCACTTGAAGCAGTAGGCTATCAGCGTTTAATCAATATTGTCGATGGTTTTGAAGGGCCTTTGGATGCCAACAAACACCGAGGCAATCTAGGCGGATGGCGTTTTTGTAGTTTACCTTGGCAACAAAGCTAATTGCGTTCATTTTTTATTGATGATTACGTGACATTTCGGCTATTTCTGCACGTTAGAACCTACGCCTTCCCTACATTGAGATAATCCGTTAGCTTTGAATCCGTAATAATCTCGTTATCATCCCAACGTAAACTATATCGCCTAACCCAACAAGAGCGCCTAAAGGCGTACCATACTTCCTTTAAAACATTAGAGTACAACAAGTGATTGAAAAATTAAGAAACATTGCAATTATTGCGCACGTTGACCACGGCAAGACGACCCTGGTTGATAAATTATTGCAACAGTCGGGTACTTTTGCCGCTCACACTAAAGTGACCGAGCGCATTATGGATTCCAACGATATTGAAAAAGAACGCGGCATTACCATTCTGGCAAAAAACACTGCGCTAGACTGGAACGGTTACCATATCAATATTGTTGACACCCCAGGCCATGCTGATTTTGGCGGTGAAGTAGAGCGCGTGTTATCCATGGTGGATTCAGTGTTATTATTGGTTGATGCGGTTGATGGCCCGATGCCACAAACCCGTTTTGTCACCCAAAAAGCTTTTGCGCTGGGTTTAAAGCCCATCGTCGTTATCAACAAAATAGATCGTCCCGGCGCACGCCCACAATGGGTTGTAGACCAAACGTTTGATTTATTTGATCGCTTGGGCGCTACCGATGAGCAGCTGGATTTCCCGATTGTTTATGCATCGGCAATTAATGGTTACGCTGGCTTAGAGCACACCGTCACCGGTGGCGATATGACCCCATTATTTGAAACCATCGTGGAAAAAGTCAGCCCACCACCTGTGGACATGGACGGCCCGTTTCAAATGCAAGTTTCAAGCCTTGATTACAACACTTATGTAGGTGTTATTGGGATTGGCCGTATCCAGCGCGGCAGCATTAAAGCTAATCAGCAATTAATTATTGTTAATCGTGAAGGCGTCGAGCGCAAAGGCCGCATGTTACAAATTTTTGGCTTTCATGGTTTGGAACGTGTTGAAGTACCGGAAGCCCGTGCCGGTGACATTATTGCTTTTGCAGGCATTGAAAAACTCGAAATTTCAGACACCATCTGCCATCCGGATAAGATAGAAATCATGCCGCCGTTAATGGTCGATGAACCAACGGTAACCATGACATTTCAGGTCAATAACTCACCGTTTGCCGGCAAAGAAGGCAAATATGTAACAACCCGCCAAATCCGTGATCGTCTTGATAAAGAACTGCAACACAACGTTGCCTTAAGAGTTGAAGATACCGGCGACCCAGACAAATTTAAAGTATCTGGCCGTGGCGAATTGCATTTATCAGTTTTAATTGAAAACATGCGCCGCGAAGGCTTTGAAATGGGCGTATCGCGTCCTGAAGTTATCATTAAAGAAATTGATGGCAAAAAATGCGAACCCTTTGAAACGGTTACCATTGAAGTGGAAGAAATCCACCAAGGTACCATCATGGAAAAACTGGGCGAGCGCAAAGGCGATTTAACCAACATGATGCCCGACGGTAAAGGCCGTATTCGTTTGGAATATATGATGCCCTCTCGCGGCCTGATTGGTTTTCAAACTGAATTTATGACCGCTACCTCAGGTTCCGGTTTGCTTTACCATGTCTTCGACCATTACGGCCCTATGAAAGCCGGTGAAGTCGGCAATCGTCTGCGCGGTGTAATGATTTCAATGGTGGCGGGCAAAGCGGTAACCTATTCATTACATCCATTACAAGAGCGCGGCGAATTGTTATTGGTCAATGCCGATGAAGTTTATGAAGGCATGTTGGTCGGTTTGCATTCACGCAGCAATGATTTGTGCGTCAACCCGTGTAAACCGAAGCAATTAACCAACGTTCGCGCATCAGGTACCGATGAAAGCTTGGTATTGGCGCGTATTCAGAAAATGACTTTAGAGCAGGCCTTGGAATTTATTGCTGAAGATGAATTGGTAGAAGTCACACCAAAATCGATTCGTTTACGCAAGAAACTATTAACGGAAAATGAGCGCAAAAGAGCTGCAAAAAGTTAATGACATAAAAAAACCTCAGAACAATGGGGGTTCTGAGGTTTGCAGTCGCCAGATTTTGTAACATCCATTTAAGTTAGCATCCTGCTTACTATCCATGCTGCTGTTTTGGCGACGGTTCTATTATTGCAAAAAAAACCAACAAACACAGCCAGCTAATACGGAATTTTACGTCATCTTAAGATGACGTAAATAATTACAGAATACTGCCTCAACTATTTTATTTATGTAAATAATTGCATAATCAGTAAAGACTTGGTGCTTACACCCCTCTCCAATACCTTAACAGTAAATTATTTTTATAAAAACACACTTTGTAGTGTTGATTTTTTCTTTAATCTGGAAACGCTATGATTATTTTAGGTAAATTACAAACCGCATGTATGGCAACCCTGAGCATCAGCGTTATGCTGACACTTAACGGCTGCTCTATTTCAAACAGTATTGGTTCAACGTCAGACAGCTCAGGCTCTCTAGCCAATAGTTCGGAAAGTATTTCAGACTCATCAAAGTCGTCCAGTAAAAGTAGCGAAAATGATGACAAACCCAAAAAAGATAACCGCTATGAAAGTGAAGTTTCAGATTTTACATTGACTTATCTACGCGTAAACTCTTACCCAGGCAGTCGAAATAGCTTTATGAAGGGTATCAGTGATGTCGCAGCGCATAACGGTATTGTCGATTGGGAAGCCAATCCGGACACTTACCTAGCCATTGGTAAAGGATTAAAAGCAGCTAATATTTCCGGCGCTCAATATGAGACATACAAAATGCAGTTCAGCAGCGGCGATGCAGGCAAGATGAGCAATATTCAGTATGGATACGCGCATTAGGCTCGTTTATTCAATGTGAAAGCGGTATTTTTGCTGTTGCTGCTGCATATTGGCAGCGCACACGCTAAGTCTTTTCAATTTTTATACCTGGAAGCCAGCGAAGGTAATGCCAGCGGCGGCCATGTGGCCGTGCAACTGAGTAACGTTATTTATCATTATCAATATGAAAATGCTCTGATTCGTTTATTTAAACGAGATACACAGGCATTTCTGGCTGACTATCAATTACGCCAAAATCGCAGTTTGCATGTTGCCGATGTAGCTGTTTCCGATGCGACATACATGCTCATCAGCGATTTTTTTAAGCAACGATTTTTTGAGCAAACCCAGCAGCTAAAACAGTTGCAGGCGGTGCAGCACGATCAATTCTTAGTACAGGCATTGTTAGAAAAAAAAGTCGGTACGCCGATTTTTTCAGCCACTGCACAAGCCGAATTACCCCAATTACCCGGAGCGGGCTTGTTTTACACCAATACCGATTCAAACGAAAAATGCAATACAAGACAAGCCAGCATAACGGTTCTTGGCAAGGTAAAACAACAGCTTGAAAATCAGTACGGCAAGAATTTTCTATCTCAAAAAATAATAGCCTCGAGCCATTCATTGCGCGGGTTAAAACCGACAATGACTTCCTTTTCTGAACATTACAATGATTTGCTAAACGGTTTACTCGCCTTGCAGGTGCTGCAAAACTCTCAAGCTTTAACTAAAAACAGCTGTTTTGAAGTGAATTCCCCTTCTATGCGCTTGAGCGATGCAGACATAACGCAGGCGCGGTCTTTTCAACAACGGCTGATTGAATCCGCCCAATCGTTAACCATTTCAAATCGTCCGGATTGGGGTTATGCTTTATTTGTCACTTTGGCACGAATTATTGTTTTAGAGCAGTCCATACAAACCCGGCAGTGGACATTTTTAGAGGATACTGATGAAACAGTCGCGGCTATCAACAGCGAACAACTCATGCTGTATGCGGCACAACAACAAAAACAGCGCACTATGGATTTACGCTATTTGCATGAAGCGATTGCGGATTTTAAAAAAAGTGCAACGCCGGATGAGCAAGATTACACGCGATTAGAAATGGCCGCCAATCGTCATCAGCAATGGCTACTCAGCGACAAATCGGGCGAATTACGCTACGCCAGCGACCAGCCATTACCCCATAAAAGCGTGCCGATAAGCCATTTTTTAATGACTGATTTGCCCGCAGAACAGTTTGCCATTGCATTACGTCAACAAAAGCCCATAACCGAACACGCCATCAATAACGATAAACAGCGTAATGCCTACCAATTGCTGACTAAAAATTGCGTCACCATGTTGCTGGAATTGATTAACGCGGCAGTATCTGGAAAATCCGAAGCATTGCTGGGTGGCTATATCGATCCTAAAACTAATTTTATTCCCTTTCAAGCCTTTGATGCGGTATTAGAAAACTATAAGGTTATCAGCAACCGTGTTTTGCCTGCTTACCGTCAACAAAAGTTGACTACGTTGTATGCTCGAGAGGTTGATAGCTGGGTGTACGCGCGTGAATCTAATATTTTCAGTTCCAGCTTGTATAACCATAATCCGGATGATGCCTGGTTTGTATTTTTTACCGATGATACGCTTTGGTTTCGCCCGTTGTTTGGCGCGGTTAATACTTTGGCTGCAACCTCTCAAAGCCTGTTAGGTTTATTGCGCTTGCCTTTCGATGACGGTAAGGAAGTAAAAATAGGCGTTCGCGGTGTTTTAACCAGCTTGCCGGAACTGGCTTTTTTTAATATTCGTAAAGGCAGTTATCCGTATAGGATTGAGCCTTAGATAATTTGCAAAAAACTGTATTTAGGTATATTTTCTATACCAATGTACACATTTGAATATGACAACACAAAAAGCCAATCAAATCTGGAAAAGCATGGTATTAATTTTGCTGATGCCCAACAGATCTGGGACGATCCTAGTTTTATCGAAATTCGGGCAGATTCTGATGATGAGCCAAGATCATTAGTTATTGAGCGAATTGCCAAAAAATGCTGGTCAGCAGTGGTTACTTATCGTGATGAAAATATTCGTCTTATTTCAGTTCGGCGCTCACGAAAATTAGAGGTTGCGTTATATGAAAGCTAAAGAATTTGATAAAAAGTTTGATGATGATGAAAACGACATTGTTGATCATCTTGATTTATCTACAGCTAAACGTCCTAATCAAATGCAAAAAAAGGTAAATGTTGACTTTCCTACTTGGATGGTTGATTCACTTGATAAAGAGGCAAATCGAATAGGCGTTACTCGCCAATCCATTATTAAAATTTGGGTGGCAGAACGACTCGAAAAAATAACCGATAATAAAACTTTGCGGCAACTGTAATTTTTTTGTTCAGTGCCAGTTTAGCTTAAGGCTCTCAATAGAGCCAACTGAACTTGAAAAGTGGATAATTATCCAGACATAGACAATAACTTGTTAGGTTTCACATATGCCAGTCGCTATTGAATCCATCGCGTGTTCAAAGTGCTTCATGGATCGCGGCCTTCAGCTTGATGCCGAACAACTCGGTGACGAAAACGCCGCTGCATGCCAAAATTGCGGAAGCTCTGATGGATATAAGCTCAATAAAGAAAAACTTGGGAGTTTGGCATATCGATTTTTCGTGTGGGGATCGTTCTGGCAAACTGACTACGGTGGCGCACCACTTATCCATTTCAATGAGTATCAGACTACGAGCATTGAGCCATCACCGTGGCTCAAGTCAGATGTGGAGCTTTTCGAGAAGTTGCTGGGGATAGGCTTCTTCCACTACGGCCCACGCCTCTGGATGATGGGCGAAGTCGAGCCATTGAAGGCGCTACAAAAATTAGCTTTAAGGCCTTCTATCGTCGAACGCATTGTGCGTGAATACCCAACCCGCGAGATTGAACCAACGCTATCGTTTTATCGAATTCGGAAAGACCCAAAATTTCCATCAGAGCATCATGAGTACGACAGTCCGCCCGCAGCGTTTGATGGAACTGGTCGGCTCGATTCCAACGGTTCGCCAGCGCTCTACGCATCTCCCGATTTGCAAGTCTGCGTCCATGAATGCAGAGTCACTGCCGAAGACGAGTTGTATGTCGCAACCCTTGCGCCAACTCGCAAACTGCGGCTTCTCGACTTGTCAGTGATCTTACAGGAGAACAACAGTATACTGAGTTTGAGAGCCTTGATATGGCCGTTCATATGCTATTTTTGGCCGGCAAGCATTCATACGACATCACCAGAGCCATCGCGACTGCTGCGTGCAACGCTGGGTTCGATGGCCTTATCTACCCGTCGTACTTTAGTCTCCTTCGGCTAGGCGTGATGCCACTTCGAACGACTTATGGGCTATCGCATCGGAGAATCCTGCAGCTCCAAGCTCATGAAGAGTCTTTCGCTGTTCCGAACCTAGCAGTCTTCGGGCGACCTTTAAAGGCAGGCTCGATCACAGTAAAGTGCATCAACAAACTTGTGCTCACTCGAGTTGCCTATGACTTTCATTTCAGACCAGTAACTTTCTAGTGCCGTAGGTTGGACTAAACAGCATGAAGCCCAACATATCATTGCTTATGTGTTGGGCTTCGTTACCTCAGCCCAACGAAACTGGAACTCATTAACGTGGAGGTATATGGAAAATCCGAGCAATTGTTGGGTAGATATGTTGATCCGAAAATTAATTTCTTTTTCAATTAACCATAATATTTGTCTTTCCCTGTTAAAGCATCAAACTGCGCTTTAATCGGGCTGAACCACGACTTTTTCTTAGGCAACGGTAACTCTTCAACAGCATCTACCTCTTTATCAGCCCCCCATTCTTCTTCTATTTCTGCTGCTGAGGTCAATTCAGCAACGGGTGTTGCTTGCAGCGTTTCTGCGCTGACAAGATCTGGCAACACATCGACAGAAGCGGCTGCATTGATTTCTCCCCGCTCCGTTGAAGTAGGCTTGGCTTTGCCCGTTAATGCGCTTAAACGCAACTTAATTGGATTGAACCACGACTTTTTTTCAACCAAAGGCTGCTCTTGAATAGGTTGCTGTATTATTGAAACGGCCACTTCTTCACTATCGGGCACTTCAACCATTGCTTCAACAGCAATAGACTCTGGTAACGCCTCAAGAGCCATAGCTACTGCTATAACGGGGACTTCATCTATCGTTTCAACCGGCATATATTGCTGAGTTGTTTCTTCAACAACAGCCGCAGATTGCACAGCGTTAGGTGCTGAAGCTACCGCATTCACATCAGTATCTAACACCACAACAGACTTTTTTTGTTCCTTACTTTCAAACTCAGAGATAAGCTTTTGGAGCGCTTGCTGCGCATTATCTTTTTGCATCTGTGCATCACGGGTTAATTGTGAAATATGCGTGTTTTGCGATTCTAATGCCTCTTGTAATTCTTGGATGATTGCATCCTTATCTGACAATTGCCCTGCTAAGGTTTGCTGATTATATTGCAGCTCAGTGAGCATTTTTTGATGGTTCTGCGAACGTTCGGCTAATTGTTTAACGACACTGGTATGGCGCTGCCATAACACAGATGAATCAAGTCCGTCACTCACCAAGATGGGTTGTTGCTCCATGCCAAAATCAGCCTCTAAAGCCTGGACAGCATGAGTCATATTTTTATTGTGCTGATAAACTTGTGTTTCTAACTCGGCAATAGAGTGTGCGGCTAAAGCTTGTTGAGCTTGATTGTCTATGCCATTCTTGGCAATTTGTTGCTCTTTCTCAATTAACTGCTCTTTTGCTTGATGTAATTGCTGCTGCACGTTATCCAACTGATAATTTATTTTCAAATGCTCTTGTTCCCGAACAAAATTGTTCGCTTCAAATTTGCGTCTGAGCTTACCCAGTTTGCTACGGTGAGACGTTGACATCATTAGGGCAACGGCTAATCCAGCCATCAAGGCGATGACTCCAGGATAGCCAGGATTTTCAAGTGAAAACTGATACCAGCTAAAAAATAGATTTTTTATGACCGAGACATAAGGTTCCATAAGTACTCCTCTAAAATTATTGTTATTGTGCGCTACCAGGTCTTAGGGCTATCCATAACGTTTTTATTCTTTTTATAACCTGTTGCATTATAGAATGCGTAGACCCAGTACATTTATTTGCCTTTCTAGCAGACTAGATCAGCTTATTCCGCCTTGATTAATAACACGTTTATGAGAAAAGGTATAGAAAATTATTGCTGCAACTTATAACATATAAGCTATGCTGCTTATAATTTCAGAAAGCTGCAATAGCCTCTACCCTGCGAATATCAATTACTCCATCTCAATTGTACTCATCAGGACACGCTTGCGGATCGATAAAAAACCGGTACTTTATATTCTTGCTTGGACTCACTTCCATTGATTCGGCTTCGCGCGTAGTTTAAGCAAAACGCCAAAAGACACAAGGATTCATGGCCAGCTTATCCTAATGCTTTATGTACTTTCAGTTCTGGCTTTCCATTGCAACACGCTGTAACCTATAATGAATCAACATAGTATTTCTTTCGTATGCGTTCACCTCCCCCTTTGAAGAAAAAGTGGAGAGCTTACGAGGGGCGAAGGGGGCTTATTTAAAAAATCTCCTTAACCCCTCTTTTTCAAAGAGGGGAACTGAACGGTTACTTTCTTTCTATAAAAAGGTGCGCCCCGTGCAACAAGAGGTTTTTGCAGGTTTGAAAAAAATCCCGTTTCTAGCCCAGCTGCCAGATGATGCATTGTTGGCTTTGGCTATAAAAGCCAAACCCGCCAAGTTTCCCAAACAGACAGCTATTATTACCGAAGGCGAAGAAACCAGTTCTTTATACATCATACTTTCAGGAAAAGTGAGGGTGTTCAGCAGCGACAAAAAAAGTAAAGAAGTCACTTTGTTGATTCAAACCCCCGGCTCCTGCTTTGGTGAGATTGCTTTATTAAGCGATGAACCGCGGTCAGCATCGGTTGTCGCTTTAGAAAAAACGCTGTGCGGCGTCATCTCCAAAAGTGATTTTAGTCACTGGTTAGTTTTGCATCCTGAAGTAGCGATCAGCTTATTGGGCGTGTTAGCAGAAAAGGTGAGATCGTTAACACAAAAAGTTAAGCAACTGGCGCTATCAAATGTCTACGAAAGGACTATTAAAGTATTGAATGATATGGCGGATCCACAAGACGATATACAAGTTATCGCCCTACGACCTACCCAATATGAATTGGCCACGATGGTAGGATCGTCCAGAGAAATGATTAACAAAATAATGCATGAATTAGTCAAAGGCGGCTATATCACCCTTGATGAAAAATCGTTAAGAATTGAAAAAAAACTACCCGCCTCCTGGTAATAAATCCAAAATAGCCTTTTCTTGGGTGGTAAAATTCAGTATCGCAGCTTTTAAAGTACGGTAACAACCAGTCACAGCTTGATAATCTTTACGCGACAAACTATTTTCCAGATTAAATGCAGGCTGCTGAATATCAATAAAGCCGCAAAAACTTACCGAGCCATGTAATTTGTGGGTGATATCTAATGCGTTTTGAAACTGTTTATTTTGCAAGGCATATTTAATATCTGTTATTTGCTGAGGCAATTCGAAAAATAATTTTTTGAATATTATTATCGTTAAGTTTTCATTGTTCTGGGTTTTATCCAGCAAAATTTGAATGTAGTCAATCGGCGCAAGACTATGGGTATTTTTTTTCTTCTGGATAAACTGAGCCAAGGCATTGGCGCTGGATGACTTGTTCCAACAATCATCAATACCTAATGACATAAAATGTATTCTTGAATGGCTTTTATGCTCAGCAATCATGACGACTAAAGGAGTCTTGCAATTAAGATTACCCGCATTTTTTACAAAGTAGATAATTTCAGCATTGGCCAACGCGGCATCAAGCAAAATCAGATTGAAGCGAGTGTATAATAACGTTATTAATGCTTCATTTTCGTTATTAGCTATTGTCAGGCATACATCATCTTGCAATAAAGACGAGGAATAAGAGTTAATAGTCTTTTTTTCAATAAGCAGCAGATTAAACGGTTCCATACCTAGCATTTTTATCATGTTTTTACGTAAAATCCGACTATAGGCGCAACGACTTTTTAAGTTTGACGTACAAAGCTGTGTACCCACGCCATGCCATCGCTATTCCAAACCATGCCAGCATGCATTTTTAAAATGATATCTTTATAGACGTCAAGACTTTCATACCCTTCAGCTTTAGCATGCTCTTCGGTCATATCCCCCAAGCGTTGGCGCTGTAAATCAGTGATGACAAATAGTGTCTCTCCCAATTGAAAGGTTTCACCAGGCCAACCATACGCCCCATGACGGCGCTGTTGAGTCTTTGTGCCGGCGATTGCGGCAGCGACCAATTTAGGATGTGTAATCAGGCGCTCAATCGAGCAGGTTTTTTCAGGGAAAAATGTCATAGTGTTTGCGGTTGGGTATTTTTAAAATGATGAACTTTAATGCACCTTATACAAGGACTAAATATTATTAAAATAATAGCATTATCCCGGTTAACAAAAAATGTTCAAGCACAACAAAGCTATTGCCTAAAAACGCAGTATTACCGCGCCTTAGCTGGAATGTTATTATCATTGTCAGCCGTTGTATTTATTAGCTTCTTAACTAAACTAAAGGCAGAAAACGGAAAAGCGGCTTAGCTTATCCGTAAGAAGGTTAGTGCTAATTAGTCTCGCCTATAATTTATTAAGTTTTAAGCATTCATTGTCTTATAAAGGAAACTCGCTATGAAAATTTTACTTCTGTCATCAACTTATGACAGTTTAACTCAACGCCTGTATGTCGAATTGGCTCAAAGAGGACATAAGGTAGCTTTTGACATTGCCTCAAGCGACTTACAAACACTGGATGCTGTACAACAGCATCAGCCGGAATTGATTTTTTGCCCTTCGTTAGACACCACATTGTCCAAAAGCATCTGGCATCGCTATCGGTGCATTACATTGCACCTTAATACCGATAAAAATCATAGCGCATCCGCATTGGATTGGGCCATACAGCATCAGGAAGCTACTTGCACGCTTACCGCCATACAAATATCTTCAGAAATGGATGTTTGCAGTAGCTGGGCCAGTGCAATCTTTACGCTACGCCTAGCAACCAAAAGCAGCCTTTATTTATTAGAAGTACAAAAAGCCGCTGTAGACGTTGTCTTACAAACAATTGAGCACACTCAAAATCCTGATTTTATTCCCCAAAAACTAGATTACAGTAGCGCCACCGACAAAGCAATCTTTCAAGTTCTGATGACACAAGCCGACCGAAAGATTGACTGGGACCTAGACAGCGCGGCCACCATAGTAAACAAAATCAATGCCGGTGATGGCTACCCTGGTGTTGCCGATAATATCCGAGGAATAGACTACTACATCTATGGTGCAACCCTTGAAGATACTTTGCGTGGCTCACCTAAAGCCCTTATCGCCAAGCGCCTTGGCGCGGTATGTCGAGCCACCATCGATGGTGCTGTATGGTTATCACATCTTGAACCCAAAACCGCTGAGACGGAAAGAAAGTATTTCAAATTACCCGCCGCAATGGTGTTTCGCAATAAGATAAAAGATTTACCCGAAGTGCCGGTAACGATTTACGAAACCTCAGCAAACACTTACCGAGAAATTTGGTATGAAGAACACAATCAGGTGGGTTATTTGCATTTTGATTTTTACGAAGGTGCAATGAATACCGAACAATGCTTGCGTCTACGTGATGCCATTTTAGAAGTACTTGAGCACCCTACCCGTGTGTTAGTGTTGTTAGGTAGCCATTCATTTTGGTCCAATGGTATCGATTTACGGGTTATCGAAGCATCTAATAACCCGCCAGAAGAATCCTGGCATAACGTCAATGCCTTAAATGACCTTATTCTTGCCATCGTTACAGCCACAAAAAAAATAACTATTGCTGCAATACATGGCCAAGCCAGTGCTGGCGGGGTAGCGTTTGCCGCCGCATTTGACAAAATTTGCGCACGCAGTGGCGTGATGTTTAATTTAAATTATAAGTCCATGGGATTGTTCGGTTCCGAATATTCGACTTACACACTACCCAAGCGCATCGGTTACGACAAAGCCTTAGAATTAATTGAAAACTGCCGCATTCTCAGCACTCGAGAAGCTAAACATATTGGCTTAATCGACCACATAATTCCTGATCATTTCGCTGCTTTCGACACTAAAATAAGAACCATGGCCGAAGCACTGGCTCAACATCAAAGTTATGACAAGATATTAAGGTCAAAAATACAACGCCGCAATCAGGATGAATTTCTCAAACCTTTGCAATATTACCGAGAAGAAGAGCAGCAACGGATGAAAGAGGCATTTTTTGAATCCAACGCACTTTATCATTTAATCCGTAAACAGTTGGTTTATAGCAAGCACCCGCCTGCTCAAGATCAGTGATGATGGCCTTACATTTCGGCACAACTATAATCCTGGATATTGTGAGCATTAAATGCTTAACTACACCTATTGTCTTATTTAAATTGCAGGTTGCAGTACGTGTTTAAAAAAACATCGTCATTTACATCAATGGTCACACTGCAAAGCAGAACTTTAAAGCAGCTCCAGCATCAAATCGCTACCCAGCAGCAATTGACACAACGCATTAAAACGGTATTGCCTCAAACACTGGCCAACCAAGTGTTGCATTGTATTTTAAAAAAAAATCATTTACTGATCTACACCCACTCTGCAAACTGGGCATCACAGCTGCGTTTTTATAGTCCGGTGATAATTGATGCAGCAGCAGAGTCCATTGGTGCGGTAATCAGTACTGTGCAGACCAAAATAATTGCCAAACCCCATGTCCCCAACGTAAGCCCGCGCAAACTTAATGTCCCTTCCGCAGAAAATATTCAATTTCTCAAGACATACGGCGTTTCAATCCAAGATGACCCGCTAAAAGTTGCGCTATTGAAACTGAGCAAAACACTGACACAATTATCGAGTCGCAAACCTTAAAAACTCACGCATTATTAAGCCGCTGTTCGTGGTGTTTCCGCTGAACGCATAAAGGAAATCGGGGCTTCATCTTCTTCGTAAGTAATCATTTCCCAAGCATCTTTATCATCTAACAAGGTGCGAAGTAATTTATTGTTTAAGCCGTGCCCAGATTTATAACCGGTAAACTCGCCAATTAAACTATGGCCTAACAAATACAAATCGCCAATGGCATCCAGGATTTTGTGTTTAACAAACTCATCGGCATAACGCAAGCCGTCTTCATTGAGAATTTTGACATCATCTACGACAATCGCATTATCCAGACTACCGCCTAAAGCAAGATTGTTTTGTCGCAGCATATCAATGTCTTTCATAAAACCAAAGGTTCTAGCCCGACTGACTTCTTTTACAAAAGTGGTCGATGAAAAATCCATTGTTGCTGTTTTGACATGCTCCTCAAAAGCAGGATGCTCAAAATCTATCGTGAAGGTGACTTTAAAGCCGTCAAACGGTTCAAAGGCAGCCCATTTATCACCATCTTCAACCCTAATACTGCGTTTGATGCGAATATATTGTTTTGGACAGTCTTGTTCCTCTACACCCGCAGATTGCAACAAAAACACAAAAGGCCCCGCGCTACCATCCATAATGGGCACTTCAGCAGCGCTAACATCAATCAGTGCGTTGTCTATGCCTAATCCGGCAAAGGCTGACAGCAAATGCTCAATGGTGGATATTTTCACATCCCCAGAAACCAGAGTCGTCGACAACACTGTTTCACCTACGTTGCCAGGCGTTGCTTTAATCGTTACAGGAACATCGAGATCCACCCGGCGAAACCTGATGCCAGTATTGGGCTCACTTGGGTGCAAGGTCAAATAAACCTTATCGCCCGTATGCAGGCCAACACCCGTGGCTCTGATAGTATTTCTTAATGTTCTTTGTTTAATCATAAAATGATATCGCTAAGTAAAGAGAACGAAGGGGGACTGTGATTTTATCATAATCTGCCATCATACAGAGACCAAACATTTCTTTACAGAAAGCACTAATCCGCCTGACGTCTTAAAAAAGCCGGAATATCTAGATAATCTAAATCCATGCCTTCTTTAGCCTGGGCGCCAAAACGTGATTCTCTGGTTTCAGGTTTATTTTGTCGAATAACGGTCGGCGTGTCTAATACGCCATAATTAACTTCACCGGTAGAGGCTTTTCTAATCAGGTTATTTGTTGTTTTAACAGCCACTTGTGCGGGCGAACCCATACCCGTTGCAACAACAGTCACTTTGATTTCATCGCCCAAGTCGGGGTCAATGGCAGTACCAATTTTGATGATGGCATCTTCCGAAGCAAACTCATGGACAATCTCGCCCACCTCGTTAAACTCTGCAATGCTCATATCCGCTGCTGAAATATTCACCAAAATACCCCGCGCGCCCTGCAAATTAATATCTTCCAGCAAAGGACAGGCAATCGCTTTTTCAGCGGCTTCACGGGCACGGTGATCACCTACAGCGGCACCTGTACCCATGATGGCAGCTCCCATACCGGACATCACTGTCCTGACGTCGGCAAAGTCAACGTTAATCATACCGGGGTGAACAATCAAATCCGTAATACCTTGTACCGCATCCAGCAACACATCATTGGCCGCTTTAAAAGCATTCATCAACGATACTTTATCACCTAATACTGGCAGTAACTTTTGATTAGGGATAGTAATCAATGAGTCCACATACTTTTCAAGCTCTGCAATGCCTTGCTCAGCAATCGACTGCTTCTTTTTGCCTTCAAAGAGAAAGGGCTTAGTCACCACCGCAACGGTCAAGATACCCATTTCTTTAGCGATTTCTGCAATCACGGCAATAGCACCGGTACCGGTACCGCCACCCATGCCAGCAGTTAAAAAAATCATATCCGCACCGTTAATGACTTCTTTAATGCGGTCTTTATTTTCTTCAGCTGCTTGCCTACCAACTTCTGGATTAGTCCCTGCGCCTAAGCCCTTAGTTAGCTCGACACCCAGTTGGATGATGGTGCCGGTGTCTAATTTTCTTAATGCCTGTGCATCGGTATTGGCACAAATAAATTCTACACCTTTAATGCTGCTATTAACCATATGATGAACAGCATTACCGCCGCCACCGCCCACACCGATCACCTTGATTACTGCGGTTTCGGTACACATATCCACTAATTCGTACTTCATCATCGCTGCCCCTTCATAATCTGTAAAATTCTTAAAAATTCCCTTGAAACCAGCCTTTCATTTTGGCAAAAAAGCCGGTTTCTTCTGTGTCTATGCCTCTGCCGCCCTGATAATCTTTACCATACATCAACAAACCAACACCAGTGGAATGTATGGGATTTCTGACCACTTCTATCAGCCCTGTCACATTCTGAGGGCATCCCAGGCGTACAGGCATGTGAAAGATCTCTTCCGCTAACTCAGTCAAACCCATAACTTTTGAACTGCCACCCGTTAATACAATACCGGCGGCGATAACATCTTCATACCCGCTACGTCTTAATTCTGCCTGAACTAATAATAATAATTCTTCATAACGTGGCTCAATGATTTCCGCCAAATTTTGTGACGATATTTTACGCGGCGCCCGATCCCCAATACTAGGCACCTCAATAATCCCATCAGCGCTGGCCAGCTGCGTTAATGCGCAGGCATATTTCTTCTTAATATCTTCGGCATTAATAGTTGGGGTGCGCAAAGCAACAGCAATATCATTAGTGACTTGATCGCCTGCAATCGGTATAACCGCCGTATGTTTGATGGCACCTTCGACAAAAATAGCAATGTCAGTTGTACCGCCGCCAATATCAATCAAACACACACCCAAATCTTTTTCATCTTCTGCCAGTACCGAATTACACGAAGCCAGCTGTTCCAGCACAATGTCATCCACCTCAAGATTACAACGGCGGATACATTTAATAATATTTTGGGCTGCACTGACACTACCGGTTACCATGTGTACCTTGGCTTCAAGGCGAATACCCGACATACCGATAGGTTCTTTAATGCCATCTTGCAGATCAATTACAAACTCCTGCGGCAAAATATGCAAAATTTTCTGGTCGGCGGGTATGGCCACCGCGCGGGCAGAATCAATGACCCTGTCTATATCGTATTGCGTAACCTCTTTATCTTTAATGGCCACAATGCCGTGTGAATTAAGGCTGCGGATATGGCTGCCTGCAATCCCTGCAAACACGGATTTTATTTGACATCCCGCCATCAGCTCCGCTTCTTCTATAGCTCGCTGTATAGATTGCACCGTAGACTCTAAGTTGACTACAACGCCTTTCTTCAGTCCCCGAGAGACTGTTGAACCAATACCTATAACTTCTATATTACCATCACTACTGATTTCCCCAACAATGGCTGCAACTTTCGTAGTTCCAATATCAAGCCCGACAATTAAATTCCGCTCTGTTCTTTTTGCCATTTTTCCACTCTGCTTCGCTTTTTTTTGGATTACTCATTGATTTTCTTATCTGCGTCTAATGGAAGCTGCCAATCCACTTGTGTGGCATCAGGGCGCCATGAAACCGCGTATCCATTCAAATATCTCAGATCAACAATATCCATTTCATCGATTCTGTCTTGTCCTAATATTGGCACTGTTTTCAAAAAACGTTGTAATTTTTTTAAAGGATCATTACGACCCATCACTATTTGCAAGCCATTTTTCAATCTTATTTTCCATGTCCAGCGTTCACTAATGGTAAATTCTGCCAATTCCATGGACTGATCCGCTAATGCTGTTTTAATGCCCTTCATGACTTCTAGTACTTTTTTCTGCTGCTGTATCGGCCCTTCAATGATCGGAAGATCTTGAAAGGGCTCAATATTTGTGGGGGTGAATATTTCACCACGTTCAGTAATTAGACTCTTTTCCCCCCACCGAACATAGGCTTTTTTTTCATGCACTTTAATATCTATGGTGTCAGGCCAAATCCGCGCAACGGTTGCCGTCTTAACCCACGGCAAAGACGCAACAACACTTTGTATGGATTGCATGTCCACATCAAAAAAATCCCGCGCAACCTGCGGCTGCAAGGCAATTTTCACTTCGTCTTTACTTAAGTATTGAAAAACCCCTTCCGTTCTAACATAGCGTATTGGAAAAGCCTGTTTTATTTTTTGTTCTACAGCGTTGCGTCCAATAATTGAGACTATACCGGTAAGCAATAATATTGCAGTAACCCAAATTTTACTGCTTATACTGTTCATTACCCGAAACTGGTTTCCAAAATACGCCAGACTAATTGCTCAAACGTAAGACCTGCCTGTTTTGCTGCCATCGGCACTAAACTATGATCGGTCATCCCGGGCACAGTGTTAATTTCAATAAGTTGGGTTACACCCAAACTATCAATAAACATATCTACTCTGGCCCAGCCTGTTACACCCACTGCTCCACTAGCTGTCAGGGCTAATTTTTTTAAGTGTAGCTCCTGTTCTTCATTTAATCCGCACGGACAATGGTACTGGGTTGTTGTCGCGTTATATTTTGCTTCGTAATCATAAAACGCATTAGGTGTTTCCAGACGAATAGCCGGTAGAGCCTCGCCATTTAATACCGCAACTGTATATTCCTTACCGGTAACCCAAGCTTCTGCATAAACGTCACAACGAAACTGCGCAGCTAGCTTTAGCGCCTGCACTAATTCATCGCGATTATTAGCCTTGCTCATACCCATGCTGGAGCCTTCCAGCGCCGGTTTAACAATCACCGGAAAACCTAGTTTTTCAATACACGGATCAATATCGCTTTCATTTTTTAATAGATACCATTTAGGTGTCACCAAGCCATAGCCTTGCCAACACAATTTGGTTCTAAGCTTATCCATGCTTAACGCAGAAGCCAGTACACCACTGCCGGTATAGGGAATGCCCAATACCTGCAAAACACTTTGTAATACGCCGTCTTCACCGCCACGCCCATGAATAATATTAAATACCCTGTCAACCTGAATATTGGACAACGCATCAATGGCACTGCCGGTAACATCAACAGCGATAACATCCACACCTTGGCTTTGTAAAGCAGCAAAAACTGCCGCACCGCTGCGCAAAGACACTGGCCGCTCCGCAGCCGATCCGCCCATCAAAACGGCAACCTTACCAAATTCTTCTGGTTTTGTAATCACTTATAGCCTCGCATTTTCTCCTACCATACAAACTTCTGTTTGCAGTATGACACCGTGTAAATCTTCAATTTTACGCTGAATATAGTTAATTAAGGCTTCTATATCGGCAGCCTTAGCATTGCCGGTATTAATAATAAAGTTAGCATGTTTTTCGGAAACACACGCCCCACCAATAGAAAAACCTTTTAATCCCGCATGTTCAATTAATCGTGCGGCATAATCACCGTCAGGATTTTTAAATACCGATCCACAACTGGGTTGATTGGTCGGTTGGGTTTGCGCCCGTTTTTCCAGTAAGCCTTTTATTTTCTTCTGGCTCACATCAGCATCACCGGATTGCAATAGCAAATGTGCCGATAAAAACCATTGATTATCAATGCCCTTTACTGATCGATAACTGATGCTAAAATCCTGCGGGGCTTTGGTATTTACCGCACCCAAAGCATCTATGGTTTCCACATCCTTAACAATACGCCAGGTTTCACCATCAAAAGCGCCAGCATTCATTTTCAATGCCCCACCCATAGTACCGGGTATGCCAGCCAAAAACTCAGCTCCCACCAATCCCTGTTCAGAACAAAACCGAGCGACATGCGCACAAGGCACTCCAACTTCAACATACACCACATGTTCATCAACACGGCGCATCGTTTTTAACCGGCTTTTGGTGGTGATGACCGTACCCCGAATACCGCCATCACGAACCAACAAATTACTACCCAAACCCATCCAAAATACCGGCTCACCCACCGGTAGTGCCTTCAAAAACTCAATCAAATCTTGCCGATCTGCTGGAATGTAAACCTGATCTGCAGGGCCACCTACCCGCCAACTGGTATATTTCGACAGGTTTTCGTTACTTAGCAAGCGCCCTTTCATTTCAGCAACCACATTAAATTAACTTCAATTGTTCTGCCAATAGCTGTGGCAACAGGGTTGCAATATGCCCGACATTACCCGCACCCATGGTTAGCAGAACATCATCTGGCTTAACTATGCTGGCCAATATATGCGGCAACTCTTCCCAATTATCCACAAATACGGGATCAACCTGACCACGGATACGAATAGCGCGGCTTAATGCGCGTCCATCTGCACCCGGAATAACTGATTCTCCTGCCGAATAAACATCCATTAAAACCAGTATATCAACGCTGGATAGAACGTGGACAAAATCTTCAAACAAATCGCGGGTTCGTGTATATCGATGCGGCTGAAAAACAATTACCGAGCGCCGGTCTGGCCACGCTTGCCGCAATGCTTCAAGTGTAGCTGCAATTTCTCTGGGGTGATGGCCATAATCATCAACCAGCGTTAATTTACCATTACCTAGCGGCAAATCACCATTCAATTGAAAGCGTCGACCCACGCCCTTAAACACCTGCAAGCTCTTTATAATTGCCGCATTAGTCACTTTTAGGCGACTAGCCACCGCAATCGCTGCCAAGGCATTTAACATATTGTGCCACCCTGGCATATTTAAGGTAACCGCCAGTGGCGCCTCATCGCCTCTACGCATCACCGTGAAGTGTGTTTGCATACCTTCTTGCTTAATATCAACTGCGCGGACATCAGCATTTTCATGCACCCCATAGGTCACGATAGGTTTTGATAACTGTGGCAAGATCTCCCGCACACCTTCATCATCCAAACACATGACTGCCAAGCCATAAAATGGCAAATGGTGTAAAAACTCAACAAAGGTATCTTTCAAGCGTTGATAGCTATTTTGATAAGTGGCCATGTGATCTTGATCAATATTGGTCACGATAGCGATCATCGGTTGCAAATATAAAAATGACGCGTCACTTTCATCCGCTTCGGCTACCAGATAGTTGCCTAACCCTAACTTAGCATTGCTACCAGAACTGTTTAAGCGTCCACCAATCACAAAGGTAGGATCAAGGCCACCCTCAGCCAAAATGCTGGCAACCAGGCTTGTCGTTGTCGTTTTGCCGTGCGTACCGGCAACGGCAATGCCAAATCGAAACCGCATCAGCTCAGCTAACATTTCCGCACGCGGGATGACCGGTATCCGATTTAAATAGGCCTCGTCAATTTCGGCATTGCTGCGATCTATTGCACTGGATGCCACCACGACATCGACACCCGCCACATTTTCACGTGTATGGCCTATTGAGACAACAACACCCAGCTCCGCCAAGCGTTGCGTTACGGCGCTCTCTTTCGCATCAGAACCTGAAACCTGATAACCCAGATTTAATAATACTTCTGCAATACCGCTCATGCCGGTACCGCCGATACCAATAAAGTGTATGCGTTTAATAGTGCCCAGCATTTCTGTGGACATTTGGCCGTAAGCACCGGTCATGCGTTAGCCTCGGCAATACAAAACGCAGCAACCTCTTCCGTTGCTTCCAAGCGTGCACATTGTGTTGCAGCCATACGCATAGCGTGTAACTGGCCAAGTGTCTGTGTTATTTTTTCTGCCAACATCATAGGGGTTAAGTCTTTTTGCATGAGTAATAGGCCTGCACCTGCATCGGTTAAATAGCGTGCATTAGCCACCTGATGGTCATCGATAGCATTAGGCAGCGGAATAAAAATAGCCGGCACGCCCATCGCAGCAATTTCGCTGACCGTCATGGCACCTGATCGACACACGACAATATCAGCCCACTGGTAAGCAGCTACCATGTCATCAATAAATGCCGTCACGTGGGCTTTAATGTTCAATTCTCTGTAGCGTCCTTTTACCTGCTCAAACATGGCGGCACCCGTTTGATGTATCACTTGGATATCAGCCAAATTGACGACCGCATCAGGCGCAACTTCATTTAATATCTTAGCACCTTGGCTACCCCCAAAAATTAACACATTAACCGCGGTTTTTTCACGTCTTTCTTCCTTGTTCACGGCGGTTAAAAACGCTTTTCTTAACGGGTTACCCGTGCATTTAGCGCCCACTTTTTTATTAAAGCTGTTTGGGAAAGCTTCTAAAACTTGATTGGCCAGCTTTGCCAATAATCGGTTCGTGGTGCCGGGCACACGATTTTGTTCATGAATAATCAAAGGAATACCTAGCAACTTTGCCATCAAACCGCCGGGGCCTGCAACAAAACCACCCATACCCAGTACCACATCAGGCTTGCGTCGACGCAGTATGCTTGCCGATTGGCCACAGGCCCGCAACAGCATAAACACAGCCTTAATTTTTGACATGACACCTTTGCCGCGCACACCCGCAACTGACAGCCAATCGATATCGATGCCATTTTCAGGCACCACTCGACTTTCTAAGCCTTTATGCGTGCCCAGCCAACTGACTTGCCAGCCTTTTTCAATAAGCAATTGGGCAACCGCAAGCGCAGGAAACACATGCCCACCCGTGCCCCCTGCCATTATAACTATGCGTTTACCCATCGAGACCTTTCTTTTGGTGTATTAGCATTAATTTCATAAACTTCACTGTAGATTCGAAATAACAGGGCAATTGCACAACACATACTAATCATGCTGCCGCCACCGTAACTCATAAACGGCAATGTTAAGCCTTTCGTGGGCAATATACCCATATTTACGCCCATATTAACAAAGGCCTGAAAACCAAACCATATGCCCAAACCGTAGGCCATAAACGCCGAAAACGGTTGCCCGACTTTTTCTGCGGCTTCTGCTATTTTAAACGTGCGCCAGACCAAAAGAGCAAATAAACCAATAACGACTACTACCCCCAATAATCCCAATTCTTCAGCAATAACCGAAAACAGGAAATCGGTGTGGGCTTCGGGCAAATAAAATAATTTTTGTATGCCATTACCCAAACCCACGCCTAGCCATTCACCACGACCAAAAGAAATCAGCGCCTGCACCAACTGAAAACCACTGTTTAAAGGATCTGCCCAAGGATTCATAAAGCTGGTTATCCGGCGCATACGATAAGGCTCGATATAAACCAGCAAGGTGGCTAATGCCACAACCAAAGACATCAAAATAACAAATTGCGATAACCTGGCTCCCCCTAAAAACATCACGCCCATTGCTATCAACAAAATAACCACGGATGACCCAAAATCAGGTTCCAGCAGCAACAATACGCAGGCTAACGAAAACAGGGCCAATGGTTTAAAAATGCCATAAGCCGATAATCTTACCGATTCTTGATGTCGGGTAACATAACCTGCGATATAAATAACAGCAAAAAACTTAACAATTTCGGAAACTTGTATTCTAACACCCGCTAAAGATAGCCAACGCACACTGCCATTAACTTTTACGCCCAATCCCGGTATTAAAACAATAACCAGCAAAAATAAACCGACAATAAACAACCAAGGCCCTGCACTTTCCCATTTGTATAGCGGTATTGTCGCAAGCCAGGCGCCAGCACACACACCTATACCGATATGAGCCAGCTGTTTTATGGGAAAGCTGAACACGCTACCCGACATTTTTGCCCCCAAATGCAGCGATGACGACACGACCATGATATACCCCATCGTCAATAGCGCGATGCAGATCAGCGTCAAGGTCTTATCAAAATGGAAACGTACTTTTTGCTGAGTTTTCATTGTGGCCTCCATAGCGCACTAAACGGGCTGTTCATGCCAGCAAAGCCATCACTGCATTGGCAAATTTTTCGCCGCGATCTTGATAGTTTTTATACTGATCCAGACTCGCACACGCAGGAGACAGCAACACGCTTTCACCTGCTTTAGCAAGACTTGCCGCTGCTTGTACTGCTTGCACCATATTTTTGACCAAAACAACGGGGACACAGCCATTCAAAGCGTGTTCTATTAATAGAGCATCTTTACCCATTAACACAACCCCTTTAGCTTTCGCTTTAATGACGGGCGCCAATTCACGCATGTCAGCGCCTTTGGCATCGCCACCTGCTATCAGCACGACTTTGTCTTTATAGCCCTGTAAAGCAGCAATGCAGGCACCAATATTGGTAGCTTTTGAATCATTAACCCAGGTAACACCCCTTATTTCAGCAACCCGTTGCATTCTATGTGCCAGGCCTTTGAATTTCTGCAAGCTTTTACACATTGTGCTGGTATTTAAACCTGCCGCCAAGCCTAAAGCCAGCGCAGACAACGCATTGGCGGCGTTATGGCGACCTTCAAGCGGCAGTGTCGACAACGGCATCAAACAGGTGTCTTTATACATTAAATATTCTATACCCTGCTGAAAATCAAGGTAAAAATCAGCGCGACCCTGGATAGAAAATGTCAGCGTGTCACGCGATTTATCCTGCATGGCATTAACAATAGGGTCATCAATATTAATCACCATAACACCCTGGCCATTAAATACCTTTTGTTTTTCATAAGCATATTCAGCGAGATCGGCATGCCTATCTAAGTGATCCGCAGATATATTAAGCACAGTTGCAGCTGTTGCTTGCAAAACCGATGTTCTTTCCAGCTGGAAACTGGATAACTCCAGCGCATATATTTGGTTGTTGTCGTCTAGTAAATCCAATGCTGGCGTACCCAGATTGCCACCAACACCGGCTTTTATACCCGCATCTTTCAACATGTCGCCCAGCATGGTGGTTACCGTACTTTTGCCATTAGAGCCGGTAATGGCAATAATCGGCACATTAACGGCACTGGCAAATAAATCAATATCGCCCATCACTTTTGAACCGTTAGCCACCGCTTTAACAATCGAGCGTTCTAGTAAAGACACCCCAGGACTTACCACCAAATGCGTCGCAACCTGAAAAGCCGCCTCATCAAATCCGCCCGTAAATACCGGCACATCGGGCATCTCTTGAGCAAATTCATCCAACAACTGAGGCTTGTTACGGCTATCCGCAATAGCAAAATTAATGCCTAATTTTTGCAAAAAACGCGCAACTGATATACCCGTACTGCCCAAACCAACGACCAATACCTTGGCTGTTTCGGGTAGCAAAGCAAAATCCTTTTCCAGTTTCGCTAAAATCGCCGTATTGTGCATGATTATCTCTTAAGACCCCATTTATAGTGCATGACTTATCTTAGCTTTAACGTGGCCAAGCCGATCAGCACGAGGATTACAGTAATAATCCAAAAGCGGACAATCACTCTGGGTTCTGGCCAGCCTTTTAATTCAAAATGATGATGTATGGGTGCCATACGAAATACCCGCTTACCGGTTAATTTGAATGAGGCCACTTGTATCATGACCGATAGTGTTTCCATCACAAAAACACCACCCATAATCACTAAAACAATCTCTTGCCTTACTAACACGGCTAACACACCTAACGCAGCGCCTAAAGCTAATGCGCCCACATCACCCATGAAGACCATAGCGGGATAGGCGTTAAACCATAGAAACCCTAAGCCAGCCCCAATTAATGCGCCGCAAAATACAATCAACTCCCCTGAATTCGGTAAGAATGGGATGGCTAAATAATCAGCAAAAGTAACGTGCCCGGACAAATAAGCAAAAATACCTAAACCACCAGCGACCATAACGGTTGGCATAATGGCCAGACCGTCCAAACCATCGGTTAAATTAACTGCATTGCTGGTGCCCACAATGACGAAATACACCATAACGACATACATCCAGCCCATATCGATGGTAAAATTTTTGAAAAACGGCACCAAAAACTGGGTTTCTGCAGGTACTGTCGCGGTGTTATATAAGAAAAGCGCCGCCGTAAAACCAATGAGCGATTGCCAGGCATATTTTTCTTTGGCCGATAAGCCATCGCTATTATTTTTAATGACTTTCCTATAATCATCTACAAAACCGATAACACCATAGCCGATAGTCACCAGCAAAATAACCCAAATATATCGGTTGCTTAAATCTGCCCATAATAAAGTGCTGACAGTAACGGCAATGAGGATTAAAGCACCGCCCATTGTGGGTGTGCCGGCTTTTTCGTAATGAGATTTAGGCCCTAATTCACGGATGCTTTGGCCGATTTTTTTGCGCGTCAACTTCCTGATCATGGTCGGGCCGACCATAAAAGCAATCGCCAATGACGTTAAAACACCTAAAATAGCCCGAAAGGTTAAATAATGAAAAACTCTAAAACCACTGTCGAAGGTCATCAGGTAATCTGCAAAATAAAGTAACATTATGCGATACCTGCGATTTCAACCAAAGCGGCGACTATATTTTCCATACGCTGTGCCCGAGAGCCCTTAACTAAAATTGTTTCATCACCACCGAGATCTCGCTGGAGTACCGTCAGTAGATCAGCCTGTGTTTCAAAAAACTGCCCACCTTCACCAAAGCCGTGTACCGTATTTTTAGCATCTGCGCCAACCGCCAACAAACGTACAACGCCTTTATCTTTTATCAAATGCCCCATATCTTCGTGCATTTTAGCACTTTGCGGGCCTAACTCACCAAAAGCGCCTAAAACTAGCCACGGTTTACCGGGGCAATTTGCCAGCACATCAAGCCCCACTGCCAAAGACGACGAATTAGCATTATAAGTATCATCAATAACAAGATTACCCAGCCGACTGACAACAGGTTGCAAACGACCTTTAACCGGATTGACACTTTCCAAGCCTTGTTTAATCATTTTTAAATCCAAACCTAGTGCCAAACCTGCGGCAGCGGCGGCCAAGGCATTAAGCACATTGTGCCTGCCTGCAAGTTTAAGCTGTACCGTTAACGAACTCGTTGCTGTCACTAACTCAAAAGAAGTAACAAAACCTGCCGTGCATTCAGTTTTAATCGCACGGGCAAATAGGTCGGCCGTGTCATTTAAGCCGAAGGAAATAACTTTTCTGTTACCGGCAATCCCCTGCCAATAATCAAAATAGCTGTCATCCTTATTCAGTATAGCAATGCCTTTTTGCTTAAGGGTTTCAATGATTTCGCCTTTTGCTTTAGCTACCCCGTTAAGGCTGCCAAATCCCTCGATATGAGCTGCGCCCGCATTATTCAATATGACCACATCGGCTTGTGCGTAAGTGCTGGTGTATTCAATCTCACACGGATGATTTGCGCCCATCTCAATCACCGCAAACCGGTGTTGCTCTTGCAAGCGCAATAATGTCAACGGCACGCCAATATCATTATTAAGATTGCCTTGAGTAAACAAAACGCTGCCTTTTACAGCTAATATCGCAGCAGTCATTTCTTTGACCGTAGTTTTGCCATTACTGCCGGTAACACCCACAACAGAGGTCGCAACCCTACGGCGCCATGCGCCCGCAAGTTCAGCCAGAGCCAAATGCGTATCATCTACTGCAATATAAGGGATAGCAGCAGTAATGCCTTTACGCAAAATCGCAGCAGCAGCACCTTTCTGCATAGCCGCAGCTATAAATTGATTACCATCAAAATTTTTACCTTCAATCGCGATATAAAGCTCACCTGATTTTAATGTTCGGGTGTCTAAACTTACCGCCTCAATAATAATATCGTCCCCAAAAAGCTCACCTTGAACGCTTTTGGCAATGTCACTCAACATCATTCTCACAAATTTACAAGCCTCATATTTAATGCATCCATTACCACCTGCCTATCGCTAAATGGCATTCTGACCCCTTCAATTTCTTGATAAGTCTCATGCCCTTTACCAGCCACCACAATACAATCAATTGCTGTTGCGTTTATTACAGCCTGATGTATAGCGTCTTTTCTGTTTTGTATTGCTTGAATTTTGTTAGACTGACACGCCTGTATAATGTCTTCAACAATCGCGCTACTCGCTTCAAAACGAGGGTTGTCATCCGTTACAATAACGTAATCGGCCCACTGTTCAGCTATATTGCCCATTTGTGAACGTTTACCGGTATCTCGATTACCACCACAGCCAAACACCACCCACAAATCACCCTGACAATGCTTTCGAACACTGGCCAACACTTTCTCTAAAGCATCAGGGGTATGCGCGTAATCAACAAACACTAACGGTAATAAACCGCCACCTAAAGGCTCCATGCGCCCTGCAACCGGCTTAATAAAGTGCAGCTTATGAGCAAGCCCTATTAAATCACTGCCCATAGCCAACGACACTGCCAGTGTTGCCAGAATATTTTCGACATTAAAATCGCCATACAGCGGCACATGGATAGCCTGTGCGTTAGTTCGCCAATTGACAGTAAAACCGATGCCTTCGGCATCATGATACATATCTTTAACCCAAACACATTCCATGCCGGGCAGTATTCTTCCAGTAGCGCTAATTCCCCAGGTCATAACGGATCCTGGAATCCGCGCTATCACCTTATTAACGTAAGGATCATCCAGATTAACAACCGCAAAGCCAATACCTGGCTTATCCAATAAAATCAATTTTGCCTGTAAATACGCATCCATTGTGCCGTGGTAATCCAGATGATCACGGCTGATATTGGTAAAAACCACGCCTTTAAAGCAAATGCCGTTAACCCTGCCTTGCGCCAAAGCGTGAGAAGACACTTCCATGGCTACGGTCTTTTTATCATTACCTAGTAATTCGAATAACATCTGCTGTACAGACAAGGCATCCGGCGTAGTATTAATAGTTTCGCGCAACGCACCTCTTTCACCCCAGCCCAAGGTGCCGATAATCGCGCAGTCATCAAGCAACTGGCTTAAAAAATGGCTGCACGATGTTTTACCGTTAGTCCCTGTAATACCAATAACATCAATTTTTTGTGAAGGGAAGCCGTAAAAACGACTGGCTATTTCACCCAGTTTTAGCCCCAAATCGACAATAGCAATCAGGGGTAAGCCTTTGATCTTTGCCGCTAAAGTCAGGCCATTTTCAGCAGGATCATAAACAATTGCGCATGCTCCTTGATCAATTGCTTGCTGCGCATAAAGCAAACCATGCTGATTAAAACCCGCCAAGGCAATAAATACATGGCCAAAAATCACTTTACGGCTATCCAGCGCAAGACCGGTAACGTCTATATCGCTCTCGCCCCCAACCCAGGCGCTCAGTAAAGCGTTTAGCTTCATAAAGGACGAATCACTCCCTTTTTGGTCAACAAAATCGGCATGGTATGCTCTTCATCCGGAGCAACCTCCATAATACGTAGTGCACCAGCCATCACCTTTGAAAATACCGGCGCAGATACCAGACCCCCATAATAGTCGCCCGCTGAGGGCTCATCAATCATCACGACAATAATCAAGCGCGGGTTGCTCGCCGGTGCCATGCCCGCAAACACGGCAAAATAATTTTTTTCAGAATAACCGTGTGAACCCGCTTTTTTTACCGTTCCGGTTTTACCCGCAACTCTATAACCGTCCACACGGGCTTCATACGCCGTTCCCTCTTTGGTGATCACGGTTTCCAGCATAGCCCTTACTTTTTTGGCCGTTTTAGCAGAAAAGACTCTCTGGGCATCAATATCTTCATCACGTTTTAATAAGCTGACCGAATGTAATACACCATCATCCGCTAAAGCGGTATAAGATCGTGCCAACTGTAAGGCAGAAACATTCAAGCCATAGCCAAATGACAAGGTAGCTATGTCAAACTCACGCCAGCGCTGATAATCCAGCAAGTTGCCACTGGCTTCATTCGGAAACCCTGAACCTGCCGAAACACCAAAGCCAAGTTTGTGGTAGATGCCCCAAAAATAATCTGGCGGCATTTTTAATGCCATTTTGGCAACGCCAATATTACTGGATTTTTTTAATACGCCAGTCGCATCCAACGTTCCGTAGTTATGCACATCTTTGACGGTATGCTTCCCCACCGGATAAATACCGTGGGTTTCAAAAAGCTCATTAGACCGCAGGTAACCACCGTCCATTGCCGCCGCCACCACAAATGGCTTAACCGTAGAGCCAGGCTCAAATATATTGGTTAATGCCCGATTCCGGTACAGCGATTCCTTTAAGTTTGTTTTGGTATTAGGATTAAAAGAAGGCTGATTGACAGCGGCCAGAACCTCACCACTTTTTGCATCTAATACCACTAATGAGCCAGATTTGGCTTTGTGGTGATTGACCGCCCATTGTAACTCTCGATAAGCCAGATACTGTATGCGCTGATCTATACTGAGTTCCAGTGTTTTGCCAGCGATGGGCTCCTTAATATTTTCAACATCGCCAATAATCTGACGTTGTCCATCTCTGATAACCCGTTTGCTGCCCGGAATACCCTTTAATAGATTTTCATAACTGCGCTCAAGACCTTCCTGCCCTACATCGTCAACGTCAGTAAAGCCAATCAAATGCCCAGATACTTCCCCTGTCGGATAAAATCTTTTAAAACCATGCAACACATTAACGCCGGGCAATTCCAATGCCCTAACTTGATCGGCAATGACAGGATTAATTCTTTGCGCCAAATAAGAAAACTTTGACTTTGTATTCAACAACTCTGTGCTCTTTTGCGAAGGTAACGCTAAAATCTTTAACATTTTTCTAATTTTTAAGACTTTATCTTTCTTATAATCGCTGCGCACTTCGTTTTTTTGATCGACTGTTAAGGGCTGTCCCTGCGCTTTTTTACGCTTTTTTTCCAAGGCTAAAATCTGATTTTCATCGTCAACATTCAGCTGTTTTGGACTCACGGAAACAGTCTGCACAGGTGAACTGATCGCCAATGGCGCACCATTTCTATCGGTAATCATGCCTCTGTACGCTGAAACAGTGACTTCGTCGACATGGCGCATATCACCTTGTTCTTTTAGGTACTTTTTGCTGATCACTTGTAAATCAACAGCGCGGGCAACTAAAACAAGCATGCAAGCCATGAGGAGTGACACCACAAACTTTCTTCTACCGGAAAAATCACTCACAGGCTTACGTGCTTTATGGCTACGGCTGCGTCTAAAATCGATCATTTACGGTTTTACGTAAATTATTTTTTCGCGCAAGGGCATAACAAGCCGCAATTCCTTAAGCGCAGTCTGTTCCACTCGATTTTGATCTGCCAAAGTTGTCAATTCCAATTGCATTTGACCCCACTCCACTTCATACTGATCTAACGCTCTTTCCTGTTTTTCAATATCAATAAATAATAGCCGCGAACAATACTTACTGTAAATAACCGCTGAAGCCGATATCAATAGCACCAATAACACAGCTGCCGAACTGATTGTAAAAACTCGATTCATTAGCCGCTAACTCGCTCAGCTGTACGCAATACGGCGCTACGTGCTCTTGGATTTTCAGCAAGTTCGGTCTTCCCTGCCTTTATTGCTTTACCTATTTTTTTCAATACCCCCTGGGCAATATCAACTTCCCTGATCGGCAATCTGCCTGGATCAAATTTAGCGCCTTCCTCATCCCTGATAAAACGCTTAACAATCCTGTCTTCCAGCGAATGAAAAGAGATAATAACCATACGCCCACCAGGCTTTAATACCTGTATTGACTGACGCAAAACATCTTTTAATTCATCAAGCTCCCTGTTTATTTCAATTCGTATGGCTTGGAAAGTGCGCGTCGCTGGATGCTTATGTTTTTCCTTAAACGGCACAGTGTCTGCAACCAAAGTAGCCAATTGCTTAGTATCAGTAATGGGCGACAGTGCCCTACTCTCAACAATCGCTTTGGCAATACGCCTTGCAAATCGCTCCTCACCGTATTCGAATAAAACGCGAACCAGTTCCTTCTCATCTACATTTGCCAACCACTCCTGAGCCGAAACCCCGGCAGTTTCATCCATACGCATATCCAATGGACCATCGCGCAAAAAACTAAAACCTCTTTCAGGATTATCCAATTGCGGAGATGACACGCCCAAATCCAGCAAGATACCATCTATTTTTCCGACCAAACCTTCATTTTCCGCGATGCTTGCCAATGCCGAAAAGCAGCTGTGTTTCAACATAAAGCGGTTATCCTGACGCATTATCTTAGCGACATCTGAATCTATTGCATCAACATCACGATCAAAAGCCAACAAGCTACCCGACTCACCTAAAACCGACAAAATACCCTGACTATGCCCGCCTCGTCCAAACGTACAATCCATATAAATACCCTCTTCCTTGATTGCCAGCTGTTCCAAAACCTCAGCCAACAGAACGGGTTTGTGTTGCACTAGTTAAATCCCCTTAAAAAAATAAATGACCCAAATCATCCAGCCCTTCAACATCTTCGCCATTCATAAATTGGAGTTCTTTTTGACCCCATATTTCTTCATTCCAGACCTCGAAACGATTTAGCTGCCCGACCAACACTACTTTTTTGTTCAAATTAGCGAAATTTCTTAATTTTTCTGGCAAAAAAATACGGCCTTGGGCATCCATTTCGCATTCATAAGCGTTGCCAATAAGGAATCGTTTCAATTTAGCTGCCATTTTATTGAAAGCAGGCAGCTCTTTGATTTTTTTTTCGAGCTCTTCCCATTCAGGCAAAGGATAAATCCAAAGGCAACCTGCCATCCCGACGCAACGCTCATCTACAGCAACAGTAACGATCATTTGACATGCGCAGGTTTCTTCCACCCGGCTGCGATAACGCGTAGGTATCGCAAAGCGGCCTTTTTCGTCGAGATTAACGGTGGTGTTGCCTCGAAACAATATTCCCCCGTAAAGAGCTTGACTGATTAACTCCACAAAACACCACAGAGCCCCACAAAATATCCACTTGAATTTAGAATAGCACAAGCAATGGGGAATTCAAGTAAAAACTTGCTTTTTTGACAACAACTTAGAACTAAACGACAGAGATCTGTAAAACTATAAAGTCATCAAATGTAAATTGTATTTTTATCAGTTTGTTAGCTAATTTAGTGGCTATCTTTCGCTTAGCCGAGGCCATAGCTTATTTTTCAAAAGCTTATAGGGGCTGTAAAATTTACTGAAATACGCTTTTTTCATTATTTTTGACGTTTGTATAATGGTTTCGACAGGCATCCCTAAGTAATAGGTGGATTAATCTAGCAGCGAAACGCTTAACCCAGTGCATGGTTACTTTCATTAAGTGCAATACACTGATAAAACTGATATTTTTTATAAAAAAAGCCATGGATTGAAAACAGTGTCTAACATCAAACATCTTTCTTCTGGCATACCTTCTTTTAAAATCCCCGTAATTCGTTCAGCAAAAACTGCGGAAGGACTTTATGAACTGAATCCGTGAAAAACTAAAACCAAAAATGCACTCCGACAATAAAGCGAGTTTCTTCTGCCTTTTTCCCCTGTGCCCTAATCGTATCGGCGGCAGATCCAAATGTATTTGCCCATTCTATGCCGATATAAGGTGCGAACTCGCGCTTAAACTCATAACGTAATCTTAGGCCTGCTTCTATATTGGATAAACCGCTGCTAACCAATCGAGATGAATCACTTTGACTATAAAAATTCACTTCAACGCGAGGTTGCAGAATAAGCCTTTGGGTTATCAGCAAATCATATTCTGTTTCAAGACGAAATGCCGCGCGGCCTTGTTCACCAATATAAGCTGTCGCTTCTATATATATCCAGTAGGGCGCAAATCCTTGAATACCAAATGCTCCCCACGCGCGGTCAGCGCCTAAGCCACTGTCATAACGCACGCCAACCTGGGTATCCCAATAGGCCGTCAGCGCATGTCCCCAAAGCAACTCATTACGGGCGCTCTTGAATGTCCCCTGATCAATTTCACCTTCAGCCCTGACGACGAGGCGGTTATAGTCACCTCCAAACCAAGCTTGCCAATCGTAAGTCATTGAAAAGTCATCACGTGCGCTAACGCCTTCTAACCGATCAACAATTAACGCGGCCAAGCTGTGCCCATCACCCATCATGGGTTTTGATAAGCTACTAAAATCCAGTCCATCTGTATAAGCATGGGGGTCACGTTTTGTTGTCGATTGTGTAAGATCTTGCTTTGGACTATGGCCAGTATGTTTCATAGCCTTGGTTTCTGGCTTAGGCTCATACGACATCGTGCCATGATTCATGTGGCTGTGATCATGGCCAGGCATCATCTCCATCATGCTCGATTCAGATTCTGCCGCCCCAACACCCGTATTTACAAACGCAATGCTTAATCCTACCAAAACCAGTTTCACACAAATACAGCGAGGTAAGTTCGATATACTCAAGACACCACCACTTCCCGAAACATACCTGCGTGCATGTGGTAAAACAAATGACAATGCCACGGCCAACGTCCCAGTGCATCAGCAGTAACCAAAAAAGTAATGCGCTGAGCGGGCTGCACAACAATAGTATGTTTACGCACCTGAAATTGCCCGTCCGGCGTTTCCAATTCGCTCCACATGCCATGCAAATGCACTGGGTGCGTCATCATGGTGTCGTTCACCAAAATCACCCGCAATCGTTCGCCATAACGAAAATGAATCGGCTTAGATTCGTTATATTCCACGCCGTCGAACGACCAGGTATAGCGCTCCATATTACCGGTAAGGTGCAGCTCCATTTCCCGCGATGGCGCTCTGGCATCCAGTGTTCCGCCTATCGTATGTAAATCGGCATAAGTCAAAACTCGCCGGCCATTATTTCTTAAACCAATGCCAGGATCATCCAGATTAGTACGCGGCGTATCAACCCGCATATCTACACTGGCAGCAAATTCCGTACTGGCATGATGGACACGGACTACTTTCTTAGCGGCAACCACATGTCCCGTCATATCTGCCATTGAGTGCATGGCGTGCATACTATGATCCATCTGGCTCATTTGCTCCTGGCTCATACCACTATGATCCATAGCAGGCATTTCGTGATCCATAGCGCCCATCATATCCGTCATAGCCAGAGGCTCTAGCTTGTCCAACGCGGGAACAGGTGCTGACAAGCCAGCTTTTGTGGCCAAGGTACCTTTAACATAACCGGTACGGTCCATAGATTGTGCAAAAATCGTATAGGCCGCCTCTTCCGGCGTGATGATAACATCATAACTTTCCGCCAAGCCGATGCGAAATTCATCTACAGCCACCGGCTCAACATTTTGCCCATCGGTCTGTACAACAAGCATTTTAAGGCCTGGAATGCGTACATCGAAAAAGGTTTGCGCTGACGCATTAATAAAGCGCAGCCTGATTTTTTCGCCTGGCTTAAACAAGCCTAACCAATTATCTGCATTGGCATGTCCGTTAACAAGATAAGTGTAAGTTGACGCAGAAATATCCGCTAAATCAGTTCGACTCATGCGCATCATGTTCCACATGTGCCGCTTTTCGACAGCGGGCTGAAATCCCTCATCGGCTATATCCCGAAAAAAATCGACAACCGTGGGCTGGTTGAAATTATAGTAAGCGCTGTGTTTTTTGAGCTTACCAAATATCGCCATAGGATCTTCATCAGTCCAATCCGACAGTAGCATCACATAATCACGATCAGCTTGAACAGGTTCAGGTGTAGCCGGATCAATAATAATAGCCCCGTACAAACCGGTTTGTTCCTGCATCTCGGAATGCGAGTGATACCAGTACGTACCGGCTTGCTGAACCTTGAACCGATAAGTAAATGTTTCGCCGGGCGCGATACCATTGAAGCTAATTTGCGGCGCACCGTCCATTTGGTAAGGCAGAAGAATGCCGTGCCAATGCAGCGAAGTTTCTTCAGAAAGCAGGTTTTTGACCCGTAACGTAACCGTGTCACCTTCTTTCCAGTGCAATGTAGGACCTGGTACAGTGCCGTTAATGGTCGTGGCCAGTATTTCGGTGCCAGTAATATTGACCAGAGTTTGGGCTATAGTTAAATCAAATTCTTTACCTGATAAAACGGGAACCCGTTGCGCATTTGCTTTAGCTTGCAAAGTTTTAATATAAGGTAAAGACGCTAGCAATAAACCACTTTTAATGGAAGTTTTGAGAAATTTGCGACGTGAATAATTTACCCAGGATGGCGGATTTTTTAGATGAGAAGTCATGGCCTATGTTATTTAATCAAAACAAAAAATGCCATGATTGGCAATAATCGAATGGCAAACATTTTTAACAGCGTTGTTTTAAGCTCTGCACTTATTCTACTCTGTAAAACTTAAAACCCGTAAGCTGATCAAATAAGAACATTAAAACTATGACGCATACTCGATTCATGTCATCAAGGTCTACTATAATTGCAGCTAATTTAATCCTGTTTGCTTATCACACAATCACTATAGAACTATGACAGCTCCACGTACCGTATTACACCTTTTATATTGCTTCGATATTGGCGGCTTAGAAACAGTGATGGTGAATTTAATCAATACGCTACCGAATGAACAATTTAAGCATGTCATCATTTCGTTAACTGTCGCCAACCCAAAAATGGTGGCTAGTCTTAAAGCAAAAAATATTGAAATTATTGAGCTGCATAAATCCCCTGGAAATGACCTTAAAATCCATTATCGATTATGGCGATTGTTTCGTCATCATCAACCGGACATTGTGCACAGCTATAACTTAGCTACCCTGGAATATCAATTCATAGCCTATCTCGCTGGCGCTCCTTGCCGTCTTCATGCCGAACATGGCCGTGATATTTATGATCTTGATGGCACCAATAAGAAATACCAACTGTTACGTCGTTTTCTTAACCCCTTTATTCACCAGTGGATAACTGTCTCAGAGGAATTATCAAATTGGCTGATAAATACAGTTAAAATTCCGGGCCATAAAGTCAATCTGATCTACAACGGTATCGACTTACGTTGTTATCAGCCGGTAGCCCGTCAGCATGAAATTTTCACGGTAGGTACAGTAGGCCGGGCAGCAGCCGTTAAAAATCAATTGCTGCTTATTAAAGCCATTGAAAATTTATTGGTTTCTAGCCCTCAACTTAGACCCAAAATCCAATTGTTAATAGTCGGGGATGGCGAATTATTACCTCAATTACAAACCTACATTCAAGACCATCAACTACAGGATTGCGTTCATTTATTAGGTGCAAGGAGAGATGTGGCTGAAATATTAAAGCAATTCGACCTATTTGTTTTGCCTTCATTAGCCGAAGGTATTGCCTTAACCTTGTTAGAAGCCATGGCAAGTGGCTTGCCAGTAATTGCTACTGCTGTGGGAGGTAATCCGGAACTCATAGACTCGGGTGTTAATGGGATATTGATTCCATCGCAACACGAACAGTTATTAGCAGACAGCATTGGATATTACCTGGATAACCCCCATTTACGCCAGCAACATGGCCAAGCGGGTAGAAATAAAGTGGAGAAATCATTTAGCTTAAACACTATGGTTAAAAAATATCTTACGCTTTATCAAGAGCACATCTAAAAGTTACCTAGACAGTTGTGGGGATAACTGTGGACTATGAGCTAATTTCTTTTGCTTCAAAAATTCTTCAATTAATACGGCAAAGCTGATGATATGCCAAGGTAAATCATAGTAAGACAAACTTAAGAATGCCCCACCTACCAAATAAGCAATTAGGCTCACTTGTAACATTTTCGCTAAAAGTAAATAGTTTTTAAAATTGATATTGTTATTTGCTGCCTTAATAACAGAACCGAGTTTGATCCAGGTTAACAAATAAATGAGTAAAAATAATACTAAGCCCAGCCAACCATGATCAGCCAGCACAGAAAAATAAATACTGTGCGCCACATGAACATCAGCTGGATTGGGTGCATACATTGCAAATGTTTCATGAGTCCATGACTCATATCCCATCCCTAAAAAATTATCATTTGCGGCATTAAAGGCATAATGCCAAGCGTTTATTCGACCCATTGCCGAGCCATCAGTTTGGTAGGTTTGAATCGTATCCATTCTTTTATACCATGATTCTGGCATAAATGAGAATATAATAGCGCCGGTTATAGAAATAGCTAGCGCTGACTTTATCTTGCTTTGGCTCTTGCTCCAATAAAAAAAACCTACCACTAAAATAGCTAAAAAAGCCCCTCTAGATTGAGTTCCTAATATGGTAAAAAGACTACAGGCTATTGCAATTAAAAGAGAATATTTAATCCATTTTTGCGTTTGAATTTGATATAGATAATACATTAGAGGAACAATCATCAAGGTAGCAACTGCTAACTCGTTATTACCCTCTATCATACTGCCAGGAGGGCCAAAAACAATATGTCCACCACCTGTTAGTAAAGTAAAAATACCACCTTTTATACTAAAATACCCAATTGATAACACAACTGCCCATAATAACTTATTAAGCTTATCTAAATCAGTTATTAGCATTAGGGTTAAAAACACAACAAATTCAATTTTTAATACACGAATATAATAGGTGTTTGCCTGAACTGGAAAATAAGAATTTAAAGTCGTCAGCCCCATATAAATAACAAAAAAAATCACTAAAATAACCAAGCCATTTATCGGTGGTTTTTTTGCTTCTTTGGTTATTATCATTGAAAATAATAGAATGATAGCCGTAATATATGCAAAGGGTGCACTATAGGCAAAGCCATAAGTTAACCTATGAGGATTCATATAACTCAACCACGACCAAAGCAATATGCCATAGTATGGTTTTTTTAATGTCTTAAAGCACCCTACTATAAAAATAATAGTAACTAATATGTCCCGCATTTATATTCCGGCAATTATTTTAATCCAACAACATATAGCCCTATAATTAGGTAATTTTAAACTAAACATTTACTATGATTTTTCTAATTTCGGCAAACCAAGCTTTACCAAAAGCTTAAAATGTTCAAACCCAATTTGGATTAAAGCAGAGTGATAAAGCGCTGATAATGCACAAATGCGCTGGTTTTGTTCTAGATATTGCCATGCAAGACTAAAATATGCCTTGCATAATGCTTGCTTAATTATTCGCATTTCCTGAGCATTTACTTGTTCTGAGTTTTCAGCAAATTCGACTAGTGAGTGCATATTATCAATTACTCTACTTTGTATTTTATGCTCGTCTTCCTTTAAAGAAAAAATATTTTGTCCATCTACCCGCCATAGCCCCAATGATTCCAATAAAAGCCCACACTTACCTAATAAGGCAACTTTAACTACCCATTCGGGCTCTGGCATTTTGGCAGCAGGCCTCATGCCACCACTGATGCCCCATAATTCCCGCGTCACCAGAAATCTTTGAAATGAAAGCGGCACAGATAACAAAAGTCCCTCAAACAGGTCTTTTTCAAAAACATATACCCCTTTTCTCGGCTGTTTAATTGAAATACCACTTAATACTTTAGAATTAGCTTTCACCAATTCATCTGCCTTACTAGCCGCATCTTTACCAAATGGCCTGATATTATGAAACACACAGCCCAAAGAAAATTCCTGTAAAGTTTGCAATAATATTTGTAGGGAGTGGTTAATTAACAAATCATCATCATCCAAAAAATATAAATATCGTCCCGAAGCATTTCCGACCCCTACATTACGTGCTACAGCAATCCCCTGAGAATGCTCATGTCTCACAAAAGAAAACTTTGCTTGTTGGCTCTTAAGATGACGAGACACCAGTGGTTCCACAGATTCGCTTGAACCGTCATCAACAATAATCAATTCCCAATTCCGCCAAGTTTGCGCTAATACACTGTCAACAGCTTCTAATAACAATTCTGGTCGGTTTTTTGTACAAATAATGACAGAAATCAAATCATCTTCCATACTATTTCCTTTATTTTGCTTCCAATGCCTTTATTATCGCCGCTTCAACACAGCGCACATGATTATCCACCGAATATTTCTGCGCTGACTTTATAGCTTCCGCACCCAACTGCTGCCTTAATTCAAAATTATCCAATAACTCACAAATTGTATGGGCTAATCCCTGAGGATCACGCGGAGTTATTAATAATCCATCCATGCCATGAGTAATAACATCAAGAGGGCCACCTTCATTCGCAGCAATCACCGCCTTTCCTGCGGCCATACCCTCCACAACTGTTCGCCCCAAAGGTTCTGGTAAAGTTGACGCATGCACGACCACATCACTAATGGCCAAAATATCGGCAATATCATTTCTTTTCCCCAACATTAAAACCTTATTTTTAAGATTTAATTCTTTTATTAACTCCAGCAATTGATTTTCAATAGTATTAAAATGGCCGTATGCGCTACCGACTAACAAAAAAATAGTATTGGGGTATCGGTCTAAAATAGCTGGGGCCGCAGTAATTAATATATCTTGGCCTTTCCATCCCACTAAGCCCCCTACTAAAGTCACGACTAAATTTTCCGTGTTAATAGATAAAGAATGCCTGATGTTATTAGCATTGCCCTTTGCAAAATAATCAGTATTAATGCCCTCAGGAATCCAAGTCATCTGTTGCTCGGGTATGCCAAACTCTAAAGCATTGTGCTTAATAGCTTCGGAAACGTAAGCGAGATGCCTTAGATGTCTTACAACCCAGCAACTTGAAGGTGAAATCTCACAAAAGCCACGCAAATGCAACATAACAGGTTTACGAACTAAGTAAGCTCCTAATGCGGCCGCTAGATTACTGTATACATCATTGTTTAGATAAACCAAATCAATACGGTGCTTTACAAATAATCGGGCAAATTTAAGCGCTGTTGGTACTATATTAAATAAATTATCAGCCATTGAACCTATTGGTTTACCTAATAGATCTTTGGCAAGTGCATTAAAATTACGCGGCTGAACTATGGTTTCCCAAGTGCCGAAATCTTTATAACACACATATTCCCCCTCGGCTTGACCCGTGATTATCAAAGGTTTTACCCAAGATGAACGAGCGCTAAGATAAGTTTGTAAACTGATTGCGGCGCCTCCAAAACCTTTGCCATTCTCACAAAAAGCGATTTTAACCTGTTCTTTTTCAATCATTATTGCAACAACAAGCTAGCAAATAAGTTTTTCCACGCAACCCAAGATTTAGATTGCCAGACTACCCCTTCAATACTGGATAATATAGCTCGCCAATATTGCTTTTGTTTACGGTAAAAAAAACTATTTTGGTGAATAAAAACCTGAATATTTCTAATAAGCTCGAAACGATAATCAAAAAACTCCGGATCATCCAGTAATTTCCTGTATGCCCTTGGAGCGTGCTGAAATAAGGATTTATTGGAATGGGTCAGGCTACCTGGTCTCTGACGATAAAAAGCTAAAGTTTGAGGAACAAATACTAATGAACTACGATTAGAAACCCTAATCCAAAGTAGAACATCTTCAGCAGTGGGTAATGACTCATCAAATCCCTTTAATGCCCTGATTAAATCCGTTTTTACCATGACTGTATTGGTATGAACCAAGACGGTTTGCAAAAATATATTCAAGGGTTTATCCAAATAAACCAACTGTTTATTACCTAATGCTTCACCAAAATACTCATTCCATATCGGGTTTAAAGTAGCCCTAGAAGGCTCACAATTATGTATATTTTCAACAAAGCAAGCATAATCACAAGAAATAAAACGAGTATTCGGATATTTATTTAATGCTTGCAAACGTAAAAATAATGCATCCGGATGCCAGAGATCATCTCCATCCAAAAATGCAATCCATTCACCTCTGGCATTATCAATACCCGTATTGCGGTTGCCTGAAACGCCTTTTTTTCGTTTATTGTTAAGTAAATTGATTCTAGTATCTTTGGCAAGATATTCCTGGACTAACTGAAGCGAACCGTCATCAGAACCATCGTCAATTATTAAAACTTCAAAATCAGTGAATGACTGACTCAGAATACAGTCAATAGTCTCCCTTAACAAAGGGTTCAAATTGAAAACAGGTACAACAATTGTAACTTTTGGAGACATAGATACTAGGATTTTATATATTTTAATACATATACTGGTTTAAATTAATATTTTATTGTTTATAAAATATTTTTGCCTCTTGCATTAATCCACGGGTTATATTTAACGTCCAACGCCTTAAAAAAACTTCTTTCTTATCTATCCGAACATGGGCAATCCATAAATTAATTAGGTTAAGCAAGTATTCTCTGTACATATACCTTGGTATATTCCACCAGAGTGATGTATTAAAATCTATGCTATTTTTAGTATTAAGCTGGCTTTTTCCAGAACGCACGGCTCGCCCCAAAATCCACTCATACTGTAATTGATTTTGTGTAATTATATGTTGAACCTTAGCATTAGGTGCATAATAACTACGGTAACCTTGTTTTTCTAATGTTGCAGTAAAGGAAGTTTCACTTCCCATTTTATAGCTATTTGTTCCATCAGGCCCTACATTAGTATCAAATAAAAAGCCTTTATTAAAAACTTCTGCTCTCACTGCCATATTAGCCCCCCAAACCATACCGGAAGGTATCTCGCCTTCTTTCAGATCTATCGGTGTCAAAGCATAGACAACTTGATGATTAACCCATTCCAATACCCATTGTTCGGGCATTACTGTCCAATAAGGTAAAATCTGCCCCGCAAATATATTAAATTCTGTATTAAGTTTTGCCTGATCTAATAAATTAACAAGCCAACTGACATCTACAATCACATCATCATCAGTAAAAACGACCAAATCACCTTCAATATATTTTAAACCTGTATTTAATGCATTATTTTTTCCAGGTTTTAATTCAGTTAGTATTGTTAACGGCAATCGTTCCAAGTATGAATCTAATATCACTCTAGTATTATCTGTGCTGGCATTATCAATAGCTATTAGTTTCCAGCCCTCTGAAGGAAAAGTAACCTTTGTGAGCGAATCAAGCATTATAGGCAGCGTATCTACGCCATTGTAAGTAGAAAATATAACGGTAAGCATCTTTAATAGCCGATAAGAAATGTAGTTATAAAAATTTTCTTTTGAGGGATTAAACTGAGAAAATTATAATTATTAATTATCTTTAAAATCCTGAAAATAATTTTTTTAAAATACGGATAAAGTTGTTTCTGTTTAGATTTTTAACCCATTAATTAAACTAACTGCCCCTTTCTCACAATAATGTACCTTCTTCTGTAACCCAGGAAATTCATTTAACCAATTTTTTATAATCTGTTGTTCATCAGGGCGATCAGAATCATCTAGGAATACAACTGCTTTTTTATTTAGCAAAGGCAGTAACAACGGTCCAGCGGGATAACGAGCGCAGCTATTGAGGCTTGCTGGTGGGCCATCAATGATTAGCATATCAATCACTTGATTTTGAATTTGCTCACCCAGTGTGTACCAACAATAATTTTGCTCATTAAAACGGTAATCTTGCAATGGTGCATCTATCACGGTTGCCCAGTCTTGCAATCCTTGTTTTATCAATTCCTGCCGGGTTTTCTCGGCATAAATTACGTCATGTTCCAAACTTAGAATCCGTCCTTTGCCATTCAGTTTGGCGCATTGAGCCAAAACCAGAGTAGAAGTTCCAGAGCTGCATTCAACAATTACTTCTGGTTGATGCTGCAGCACATATTCCGCAAGCAATAACAAAAAATCTGCTGAAGCAGCCCAACCGCCCAATGGCGGCAATGACCAAGGTAATTGCAATAATCGATTCAAATCAATAAAAGCATGTACCTGTCTTACATTATCAGGAAAACGTTCAACTTGTTGCTGCAAACCGTATTGCATTAAATGCACTCGTTTGACTTTATGCAATATATAAATGCACAAAACCAAGATTATAAAGACTAGCACTAATACTATATTTATTGTTTCCATATATTTTCAATTTTATTTGTTGTTTCGCACTAAACGCATCATTTCATTACGCAATGGGTGTTGCGTTAAAAATATACCCACCAGCCAACCAAAAACACAGCCTATACTACTAACTATTAGTAAATGCGTAGAATCGATAACATTAGGTACATATATAAAACATAGAACAGGAATAACCATACTAATCACACTAACTACTAAACTATTCAAATTACTTAATAGTAACTGACTTAACTTCAAGCCGATAACCTGCTTTAGATACTTTAAAGTTATTATTAAGTTAAAAGCATAGATAATTATTACTGAATAACAAATCATTTCTATACTCACCGACGCAGCATAACATATCAACACTATACGAAACGACTGTACAATCAATTCACTACGTAGTATTTTATTAATATGTCCCGTAGCCATTAAAGCATTACTAGCTAAGCTCCATAGCGCTGCAATTGCTCCTGCAAATACTAGAATTTTAACTAAAGGCACAGCAGCATCCCATTGATCGCCAAACATCAACCGCATAATAGGCTGAGCATAAAGCCCTAAAAAGGCGTAAAATGGCCAAGCAAAGACGGTTACATAGTTAACGGATTGCAAATAAGCTTTTAATAAATCTTGATCTTCCCGCACGGCTTTAGCAAACACAGGAAAAACTATTTTACGCACAGCCTCCATTACATCACGATGGAATAAATACATCTGCCCTTGTGCTCTGCTATATATTGCTACAACTTGAAATCCCAATAAGCGTCCTAAAACCAGATCATTCAAGTTCATAGCTATTTGAGTTATGATCGAGGCCAAACTCGACTGAGTACCAAATTTGACAATATATCGCCACTCTTTTATTCCAGGTAATAGCCACGCATCTTTCGGACGATTAGCATTAACCATTAGCGTTGAACATGCCATACTAGCTACCGAGGCCCAAGCCAAGCTTAAATATCCATAGCCTGAAACTGCCAAACTTAATGAAATCACCAATTGCGTTATCGTACTCATTAAGTTAACGCGAAAAAGCACGCTAAACTGCATATCTCGATTTAACAATGTATAAATCGGCGCAGAAAAAGGTATCAATAAAAAATTAATACACTGAATTTCAATTAGATCAGCTATTGCTGGCTCATGATAAAAATTAGCGACATAATAACGAGAAAAATATAATATCGCTCCGGCAGTCCAACTTGTAAGCATCATGACCGTAAGTGCTGTCCTGATTTTAAGCCTCGTCAATTCTTTTTCTTGGATTAAATAATTTCCCACCCCAAAATCACGTAAAATTTGTGCAACTCCAGTGACTGCTGAAGCTACCGAATAAATACCTATTTCTACCGGTGTTAAAAGTCTTGCGATTAACATAAGACCAATAAAATTAATCAATAGCGTTAAATACTTCTCAGTAAAAACAATCAAGATTGATTTTCTTATACTGGTCATTGAGATAATTGCATATTTTATTTTTTATAAGTGCTTTAGCAGCTTACCCAATACAGTTTTATATTCAGATTTACAATAATTAAATTTAATTATCGGCATATTATGCTCAATTTAAGAAGTAAAATAAGCTTTAAGAATGGAGTTTGAATAGTTACAATCTAACCACTGCCCAATCATTATTGGAAGGTATTAGATACAGTATTTTTAATCAGGATTAGTTGTTATATAAAAATGGTAGGTTGGGTTAGCGATAGCGTAACCCAACATCTTTTTGATACGTTATGTTGGGTTACGGCTAACGCCTAACCCAACCTATACCCTATCTGTTATCAATCGAGAATAAAAACACCTTAAGGAATCAATAATGTTTTTAAGGTATTGTAAATATCTATTCTTCTCTACATTTAAGCAGCTCCACTCCTAATTATTGCCAATTATTCACTGAGAAAACTTTATCATTAAATTTTAAGTATAGTCCAATAACAGAAGAGTCCCATACGAATAGCCTGTTTTTCAATGGCTATCCACAAACAATATTTTTAAAAAGCTCACTAATGCGGTGTACAGTAGCATCCCATGAATAATTTTCTGTATACGCCCGGGTATCTTGACGTAATGGCATTTGCTTTTGCATTGCCCGTACCGCGGTAACAATAGCTGGTGCTGAGCGCTCAACTAAAATCCCTGCTTTAGGCGAAGCCACCACTTCAGGTGTGCCTGAAACCTTGGTTGCAATAACCGGCGTGCCACAAGCCATAGCTTCGAGTAGCACATTTGCCCAGCCTTCCCGACTGGAAGCCAATACCAAAATATCCGCTGCACTATAAACTGTCACTAATTGTTTGTGGCTGATTGCACCTAAAAATGTCACACGCCCGCCAACACCAAAACTGTTGGCCAATTTTTTTAAATTAAGCATTTCTTCGCCATCACCTGCAATCAGTAACTGATAATCTGGTAGCGATTGCATCGCTTCAATAATCAAATGATGACCTTTAAGCTCTACCAAATGCCCTACTGACAGCAGAGTTGGGCGATCGAGTTTTAGCTGCGCCCGTGCCTGCTGACGATCTTCCGGCATAAAAAACTGTAAATCAACACCGTTTCTAAGCGCATGGATTTTTGCCGGTGAAATCCCGAACTCGACGATTTTATCCTTCAAATCCTGACAAACGGTAATAATGGCAGTGGCTTGCTGCGCCGCCCAAACAATCATTTTTCTAGGCCAATAAAAGCTGGGAATTAAGGTAATATCTGAACCTCTGGCGGTAACCACCACTGGCTTTTTCAATAACTTACCTAAAATTACCGCAGCCACGCCGTCAGGATAAAAATAATGTGCATCAATTAAATCAAAATTATCGCCATTTTTTAGCTTGTTTTTTAGCAATGGATACACCGCTAAAACCAACATAAAGGGCGCTAGCGTCATACCTATTTTAGGCAACAAACAATAACGGGGATGGCTAACCCGAATACCGAAGCGCTGCTCAACTTTAGCAACCTGTGCAAAATCTGAATAATGACCAAATTTGTCAGATACAAAAGGAAACCAGGGGACAGGTGCGATAACTTCAGCGACAATGTCTTGGTGGTGCTCCAGCAGATGGCGTAAACGTTGCTCAACAAATATACCGTGACCATTTTTTACATTGTTCGGGTATAAAGTTGTTAGGGTAATAATTTTCATATTTTCAGTTCGTTACGTGCAGCATCGCTGACTTAAAGCCATTATCAATCTCATCAAAATTGAGAACCATCAGTTTTGTACATCGTTTGATACCAATCCACAAAGGCTTTAACACCCACCTCTATTGACGTAGTCGGTTTGTAGTCAAATTCCGTAATTAACTCAGATACGTCGGCATAGGTATCAGGCACATCACCCGGCTGCATGGGCAGTAGATTTTTGATGGCTTTTTTACCCAGTGCATCTTCCAGTGCCCCAATAAAATCCAGCAAAGGCACTGGCGTATTATTACCGATGTTATAGACTTTATAGGGTGCGGAACTGCTACCCGGATCAGGATTATCGCTAAGCCAAAGCAGATTGGCTTGTGCGGGTTTATCGACAACTTTGGTTACGCCGGTAACAATATCATCAATAAAGGTGAAATCGCGTCGGTGGTTACCATAATTAAAGACATCAATCGGCTTGCCCTGCATAATATTTTTAGCAAACAGCATAGGTGACATATCCGGCCTGCCCCAAGGCCCATAAACGGTAAAAAAACGTAAGCCTGTGGTGGGTATACCGTATAAATGGCTATACGTATGCGCCATCAATTCATTGGCTTTTTTACTGGCGGCATAAAGTGACACAGGGTGATCAACATTATCGTGCACTGAAAAAGGCATGCGCGTGTTGGCACCGTATACAGAGCTTGAGGATGCGTACACCAAATGCTCAATTTTATGATGTCTACAGCCTTCCAATATATTAATGAAGCCGACAATATTAGAGTCTATATAAGCATGAGGGTGCGTAATTGAATATCTAACGCCCGCTTGCGCCGCCAGATGTATCACTCGTTGCGGATTTTCTTGGGCAAATAAATCGGCTATAGCCAATCTATCGGCAATATCCAGTTTTATAAATTTAAATTGTGCGTAGTCTTGTAATCTCGCCAACCTGGCTAATTTCAAATTGATATCGTAATAATCGTTAAGATTATCGATACCGATGACTTCATCGCCCCGCTCCAGCAAGCGGATTGCCTGCACGCATCCGATGAACCCCGCGACACCAGTGACTAATATTTTCAAAGGCTTATCTCTTAATTATATACGTGTAGCATCAGACCAAGATTTCAATCGGACCCTGAACGAATGACAGGACGGCCAATGCAATAATAGCTCAGGCCTGCGGCTTTTAACTGTTTAGGGTCATACAGATTACGGCCATCGAATACTACCGCCTCTTTCAGCTTGAGTTTTAATTGACTAAAATCAGGACTCCAGAAATTTTTCCATTCGGTAACAATACACAGCGCATCGGCATTATTGACTGCCTCTGCCTGAGTCTCACATAAAATCAGTCCTGCTTTGTTACCATAGATTCTTTTAGCTTCTGCCAAGGCTTCCGGATCATAGGCCTGAACAATGGCACCTGCGTCTATTAAAGCTTCTAAAAGAACACGACTGGGCGCCTCACGCATATCATCTGTTTTTGGCTTGAAGGATAAACCCCACAAAGCAAAGGTTTTACCTTTTAGCTGTCCTTTAAAATGCTGGTAAATCTTGTCAAATAAAACATGTTTCTGTCTTTCATTAACGCGCTCAACTGCGCCTAACAACTCGGCTTGATAGCCAAGATCTTTAGCGGTTCGTTCCAAGGCTTTCACATCTTTTGGGAAACATGACCCCCCATAACCACAGCCTGGATAAATAAAATGATAGCCAATACGGCTATCTGCACCAATACCATTGCGGACGCTTTCAATATCGGCACCTAAATGCTCTGCCAGATTAGCCAATTCATTTATAAAACTGATTTTTGTCGCCAACATGGCGTTAGCGGCATACTTAGTCAGTTCGGCTGAGCGCACATCCATAGTAATCACACGTTCATGGCTGCGGTTAAAAGGCGTATACAACGCTTTTAAAAGCTCTGCCGTCCTGGGATTATCAGTACCAATAATAATACGGTCCGGTTTCATAAAATCGGCGATGGCTGCACCTTCTTTTAAGAATTCTGGATTTGAAACCACATCGAATTCTATATTAACGCCCCTCGCACCCAACGTGGTTTGAATAAGATGCTTAACCTTATCCGCTGTACCAACGGGCACGGTTGATTTATTAACGACAATACGGTATTCGGTGATATGCTCTGCAATTGCTTTACCTACAGCCAATACATACTGCATATCGGCAGAACCGTCCTCATCAGGCGGTGTGCCTACGGCAATAAACTGGAATAAACCATGTTCGACCGCCATTTTGGCATCGCTGGTAAAACGCAGCCGCCCTGATTGATGATTTTCTTTAACCATCGCCTCAAGACCCGGCTCATAGATAGGGATAATACCCTGGTTAAGACGTTCTATTTTTTGCTGATCAATATCCATGCACAGTACGTCATTACCAACTTCCGCAAGACATGTACCCGTTACTAAGCCAACATAGCCAGTTCCAAAAATAGTAATGTTCATTAACGCGTTTTCCTAGCCATTGCTTGGCAAAATACTATTTTGCATTTGGTATTTTTTATCATCGGGATAAAATTGTAGGGTATTTTGGTTGTTTAACTGTTACTTGCCGGATGTTAAGCTGTCCAGGACTCATTAAGGGTTATTTAATGCACACAAAGTCTATTTATCTGCGTAATGAATCAGCATTATTCTTGGAATACGGGTCTACCCCCCATTATACTTTTCGAGCCCATTAAGCCTCTGTAAATACCCTCATAACGTCCCACACTGCCTGCCCAGACTCTATTGCGCTCAACGTAAATACGCCCTGCCATTTTTAACTCATCCCAGCGCTCAGGCTGATGCAGTAAATCTAAAACAGCACTTACCAAAGCACTAGCATCGTTGGCTTTAAATAAGTAGCCATTTTTTTTGTGCTCAATTAATTCTTTATGGCCACCCACATCAGATGCCAGCACCAACCGTCCTTGTGCCATGGCTTCCAAGGGCTTAAGCGGGGTTACTAATTCAGTCAAGCGCATAGATAAACGTGGATACACAAAAATATCCACTAGATTATAGTAATCTTGCACTAATTCGTGCGCTATACGTCCTGTTAACATCACATGTCCCCCAAGATTTAAATCTGCAATTTTTTGCTTAATACAGGCTTCTTGAGGTCCGCCGCCTACCAGTAACAACATAATATCCGGCTGGTCTTGCAAAATTTTTGGCAGTGCGTCCAACAATAACAATAAGCCTTCATAGGCATAAAAAGATCCAATGAAGCCCAGCACGATTTTGTTCTTTAAGCCCAATTGATTTTTTAGAGCCTGATCCGGTTTAGTGTTATAAATAAACTTAGCGGTATCTACAGCATTAGGAATTACGGTGATTTTTTCTGCCGGTATACCGCGTTTGACAATATCATCACGCAAGCCTTCGCAAATGGTGGTGATGGCATCAGCATGTTTAAAAATAAAGGTTTCCAGTGCGCGGGTCACATAATAACGAAAACTGCCTTCCGTGGTTGTGCCGTGATCAACTGCCGCATCTTCCCAAAATGCCCGGCATTCATAGACCATGGGTAGCCTGTAACGCTTAGCGGCTTTTAATGCGGCCAAGCCGTTGAGTGCTGGCGAATGCGCATGAAGAATATCAGGCTTGATGTCAGGAATAATATCATCCAGGCGCTTTGCAAGCGATTGCACCACCGCCCATTGATTGAATACCGGTAACTTTACCCACCAAGCCGATGAGCGGACAGAACGGAAAAAATCAAAACCGTCTATATCTTCAAGCGATGCCCCCACCACCGTGTGCTTTGCAGAGGTTACTTGAAAAGTTTTCCAGCCCAAGGCACGCTGTTGCTCTAAAATGGCTCGCGTACGGAAAGTGTAGCCACTGTGTAACGGAATTGAATGATCAAGTATATGGAGAATTTTCATGCTGTAAAGCGGATCAAATTACTGTTAATATTAAGATAGAACAAGTATAGCTTGCCTCAAATTTATAGAAAGGTGTTTGCGATTTTTTTTGCCCCAAAGCAGCTGAAAAAATTATTTTTATATAAGCCATAGATCTGCATATTCAATTTTTTTAACCAAACTGACGAATCAAATGTTGCAATTTAGGCTACAATAAATGCAGTTTTGTAAAAAAACTAATACTTTGCTTTTATGTATTTTAGTAAAGTTGCAAATGACCCAAGCGAAGTAGGCACGCAATGCTTAAAAAATCGTTAACAAATTTTAAACGTTAGGATAGAGAAAGTTTTCTGTAGCTTAAACTTTTTTGATCCTCAACACTAAACTACTTTTAGTTTTTAATTGTTATTTATCAATATAGCTAGTGATTCCGGAAATGATTTGCTTATCGCTATAGTCGAATGTAAGAAATTATTTAATATTGAGTTTAACCGATTAAAATTTCCATAAAAAAATAAAATTGCTGCTATTCTTAACACGTAAGAGTTATTTTGATATAAAAACAACGAATATCGATAAAACTTGACAACATTCTGTAGAAATTGCATCAGCATGCAGGATTGTAAAAAATATCAAATTTAAAATATCGCATGCCGGAATAATAGCGATAGCCCAAACTTAAACCATTCGCATTAAACGAAAGAGAAAGGGAGGGCACTATTAAGCGGTCAAGTTATCTAAACCAAACGGGGAACCGTTAATTTCCAAAAGCTAATTCAGAAGGTGATACATTGGACGATAAAAAAATTTTACTCATTGTAGAAGATGATCCAGGCTTGCAAAAACAGCTAAAATGGAGTTTTGAAGCTTATCACACCGTGATAGCCGGCAACAGAAGCGAGGCCATTACGGCTTTACGACGTTTTACACCCAACGTTATAACGCTTGATTTAGGTTTACCCCCTGATCCAGCCAATGCTAGCGAAGGACTTGAGACGTTAAAAGAAATCCTGGAACTTGCGCCTGCAACCAAAGTAATTGTTGTTACCGGTAATGACGACAGAGACAACGCCATTACCGCTATTGCTATGGGGGCGTATGATTTCTATCAAAAGCCCGTCGACATTGATGTGTTGGGCTTAATCATTGAACGGGCTTTCCAGCTTTATAATCTTGAAAAAGAATATATATCGCTACAAAGAAAATCGGCTGAGCCGCTGGCGGGCATCATTGCTTCTTCCAAGAAAATGCAGGAACTTTCCCGCATGATCGAAAGAGTAGCGCCTGCCAACGTCACCACTTTGTTGCTGGGTGAAAGCGGCACAGGTAAAGAAGTGCTAGCGAAAGCCATCCATGGCTTAAGTGATCGCTCGAACCATCCTTTTGTTGCAGTTAACTGCGCAGCCATTCCGGAAAATTTACTGGAAAGCGAGCTGTTTGGTTACGAAAAAGGCGCCTTTACCGGCGCTGCACAACAGACTAAAGGCAAAATTGAGTATGCCAACAAAGGTACTTTTTTTCTTGATGAAATTGGTGATTTACCTTTGGCATTACAAGCAAAATTGTTACGTTTTCTGCAAGAAAGAACCATAGAACGTATTGGCGGCAGACAAGAAATCCCTATTGATGTACGCATTGTTTGCGCAACTCACCAAAATTTACAAGCTTTAATCGATTCGGGTAAATTCAGAAGTGATTTGTACTATCGTATTAGCGAAATGGTGATTAATATTCCGCCATTACGAGAAAGGGATGGCGATGCCATTGAAATTGCAACTGTTCTTTTAAGACGTTATTGTGAACTGAACAATAAAAAAATAAAAGGCTTTAGCAAGGCAGCGGCAAAAGCCATTGAAAGCTATTCGTGGCCGGGTAATATTCGCGAGTTGGAGAATAAAATCAAACGCGCAGTGATTATGGCCGATGAAAACAATATTACTTTCGATGATTTAGAACTTGATCAAACGAATGATGTTGCCATACCGCTTAATCTTCGAGAAGTCCGAGAGTCATCTGAAACGCTAGCCATAAAAAGAGCCTTATCACACTCGAACAATAACATCTCGAATACAGCGAAATTACTGGGCATCACTCGCCCTACCCTGTATGCCTTGTTTGAGAAATACGGCATTAGTGTTAATGACTAATTAAGGTACATAAGGTAAATTTGAAATATCACTCCGTCTATACCCCGTTTATTTAACGATAAACTGGCTTAAATGGAAACTGTACGCTGAACATAATTACTAGAGTTTTTTTTGCTTATTTAGGGTTTTGTGGATTTTTTATCACAAAATCGCCACAAACTGCATCAGTTCGGGTGAGTTTTTCGAGTTGCACCAATACATCAGTATTGCTTGCTTTTTGGAAAAAACACTCGGGTAAATGTCCCATGGCTATAACTTACACAATCACGCAGAGCGGTCCGGCTTCTGCGCGAATTTTCTATTACCAAAAAAGCGATTAATTCGTGCTTAAACTTGCTCAAAAATTAAACATTATTTTGGACGCCTTACCCCTGTAAAGTGCTTTTGCCAGTATCGATTATTAAGGCTGGACACCAGCACTCTACCTGTCCGTCGACTAGGGGCATGAATAAACTTATCATCCTTAATAAAAATGCCTACATGCGAATGAGGCCTTCCATTGGTATTAAAAAAAACCAAATCGCCCGAGCTCAACGCATCTTTAGGAATTATCGGCAAAGCCAAAGCCATGTCGCTGGCTCTACGCGGCAATGCTACCCCGTAGCGTTTATAAACATGCTGAACAAAACCACTGCAATCAAAACCTTCTTCCGGAGAAGATTTACCATAGCGATAAGGTGCGCCTTGCAAACTCAACGCATAATTAATAACAGATGATTGTGACGACCGCCTTACAAGGGGCGGTTTTATTTCGGGGGTACTGGCACATCCTGAAAACAAAGCAACTACTGTTGAAAAGACAATAAACCGTGCAAACCCATAAAAATATAGATGTGCGCTGTACTGTGCTTTAATCCAAGAACTGTTCATGATATTTAATCGTCCGAAAAAACTCAAGTATTAACCAAGTTGTAAAGGCGGCATCTGAAGATGCCGCCTTTTTTACTCTTCTACTCAACCCATCCTTAAACCCGCATAGAAACCAGCTACAGCACTAACGCCTTTGGCAGTGACATGTGAAAGCCGATTTACTAAAAAACTACCTGAGTTTTTAGCCGCATCGGTTGCAGCACTAGCAGCATTTTGCAAATGAACATTACTGATGCTGGTAATGCCATAATATTCAGCGACAAACAGCACCACAAAGGCTGCACCAATAACAAACAGCGCAGTGCGTAACATTTTTTTTGCAAAATAGCCGACCGCTAACCCTATAACAAATGGCGCGCCAACATTACCCACTAAAAAATTGGACGATAAAATATCAGTAGAAGGCAATAGCTCTGAAGTACTCATAACAGCTCGATAGTGTGGTTATTTAATATAAGTTATTGTAGGCGCTCATTATTACGCATTTTACCAATTATTTCTCTGAATCTTGCTATTGTTTTCAGGTGATTACCCAGTTGCTTAAAAAACAAACCTAAAACACGCAGGCTTAACTAATAAGCTTTAACACTACCTAGGCATCATTGCAAAATACAAAAAATTTCAAATACGTTTTTCATACATAATTTTTTTACCAAAAAACATTAATTCGCCTGCGTTGCTGCGAGCTTTTCCTCGGCTTCCATCCAATTATTTTCAGCATCATTCAGCGCTTTATCCACCTGCATTTTAAGCGCCATAATTTGTTTTAACTTGGCTTTTTCCGCTTCCTCATAAATAGCAGGATCAGCCAACTGCTGCTCTAATTGCCGCTGTTCCTGATGATATTTCTCCACCGCCAGCTCGGCTTTTTTGACGGCATCGTACAAGGGTTTTTGCTTTAAGCGATGCTCTGCATCCAGCTTGCGCTGATCTTTGCGCGACACGCCTTGCGATGCAGTATCAAGGGTATTTTTTTCATTGGCTCGTTTTTGTTCACTAAGCCAAGCCCGATAATCGTCCAGATCGCCATCAAACGGCTGCACTTTACCGTGCGCTACCAACAAAAACTTATCCGTTACCGAGCGCAATAAATGCCGGTCATGCGAGACGACAACCAAGGCACCTTCATATTCTTGCAGCGCGACACTTAAAGCATGGCGCATTTCTAAGTCCAGATGGTTGGTTGGCTCATCCAGTAATAATAAATTAGGGTTTTGATAGACCAGTAACGCCAGCACCAAGCGTGCTTTTTCACCGCCGGAAAACGGTTTAACAGGTTCCAAAACCTTATCACCACGAAAATCGAAGCCACCTAAAAAATTACGCAAGTCTTTCTCAGTGGCTTGTTTATCTAATTGTTGTACATGCCATAAAGGGCTTTCATCCGCGTGTAACTGTTCAAGCTGGTGCTGAGCAAAATAACCAATCTTCAACGCATCGGCAGCACGTTTTGTGCCCGATAAAGGCTGCATACCATCGGCCAATACTTTGATTAAGCTGGATTTACCGGCGCCATTAGAACCCAAAAGCCCAATCCTGTCACCTGGTGAAATCGTCAAACCAGCCTGTTTTATAATACAGGTTTGACCATAGCCAATATCCGCTTTTTCTAAGCTTAACAAGGGATTTGGCATTTTATCGGGCTTGGCGAAACTGAAGTCAAACGGCGAATCCACATGTGCCATGGCAATAACTTCCATGCGTTCTAAGGCTTTAATACGGCTTTGGGCTTGTCTGGCTTTGGTGGCCTGCGCTTTAAACCGGGTAATAAAACTTTGAATATGCGCCATTTTGCGTTGCTGCTTTTGATAAGCAGATTGCTGTTGCGAAAGCTTTTCCGCACGCATTTTTTCAAAATCGGAATAGTTGCCGGTGTAAATTTCGGCTTTGTTTTGTTCAATATGAACAATATGGTCAGTAATGGTATCCAGAAAATCCCGGTCGTGCGAAATAAGCAATAACGTGCCCGGGTATTTGCATAGCCAGTCTTGCAGCCAGATAACCGCATCCAAGTCCAAGTGATTGGTAGGTTCATCAAGCAACAACACATCCGATCGGCACATTAAGGCTTGCGCCAAATTTAAGCGCATTCGCCAGCCACCCGAAAACGAATTGACCGGCCGTTGTTCTTGTTCAGTGGTAAATCCTAAGCCATTGAGTAACCGTGAGGCTCTGGCAGCGGCGGTGTAGCCATCTATAGTGTCCAGCAAAGCATGGTATTCGGCGATTTTTAAGCCGTCACTGGCTTGTTCTGCCGCAGCCAATTGCTGCTGTAAACGTCTTAGTTCTTGGTCGCCATCGGTGACATAATCAATAGCGCTCTGCTCGGTCGCCGGTGATTCTTGGGCAACGTGGGCAATTTCAAGCCCTGGCGGCAAGGTAAAATCACCTTCATCGGGGTGCAGTTCGTTTTTAACCAAGGCGAACAAACTGGATTTACCCGCACCATTCGCACCGGTAAACCCCACTTTTTGACCTTTGTGGATAGTGAAAGAGGCGTTGGCAAATAGCACACGCACACCTCTACGTAAGGCAATATTTTTAAAATTCAGCATGTAAATTCAGGTTGACGCGTTTAAACGAAGACAATAATAAAGCTAATTATCTCATTTAATTTTATCTTTGCCGCTTTTTAAGGCAAATTGCTTTTAAAATGCAGCCTAACTGTCTGCTACCCTATTAAAAGCGAATCCCCGTCATTAGACCCGTGCTTGTCTTATAATAGACAGTACTAACCCACGCAGTTTTCTGATTAATTTTTCCGAGCTCAATAATGGACATGATTCACTTTCTTTTAAGCCTGCTTAAAGACCCCCTCATCACCTTGCAAGACTTGCTGGCGCAGTACAATACCTTTACCTATGTAATATTGGCACTGATTATATTTGTTGAAACCGGCCTGATTGTTATGCCATTACTGCCCGGTGATTCATTGCTTTTTGCAGCAGGTTTGTTGGCTTCCAGCACGGGAAAACTGGATATTCAATGGCTAATTCCATTATTGATTGGTGCAGCCTTATTGGGCGATAACGTGAATTATTTTGTGGGAAAATATTTCAGTGGCGTGATTAAATCGCGTGAACGAACCCTATTTTTTAAACGCGAATACATTACTCAAACAGAAGCCTTTTATGAAAAACATGGCGGTAAATCGGTAATTCTGGCGCGTTTTGTACCCATTGTGCGCACGATAGCGCCATTTGTCGCCGGTGCTGGCAGCATGAAATATTCCAAATACATTGTGTTTTGTATCATTGGTGCGGTATTGTGGGTTACCAGCTTAACCTTGGCGGGCTATTTTTTAGGTGCTAATGAATGGGTAAAACACAATTTTGAAAAGGTTGTTTTGAGTATTGTTTTTTTATCAGTTATGCCTATTATTTGGCACTCTGTTAAGGCCAAGTTTTTCAAATAAGCTAAGCGTCATTCATGATAGAGACGCAAGATTTTGCGTTCTCTACACATCATCAAAACCCAGACAAGTCTTCCCAAAAGTACTTACAAAATCTCCGGCAAAAAAAACTCGCTAACTAACATAGATCGCCCCGCAATCGCATACACCGTTCGCCTACCCCATATCAGCTCATTAATCGCTGCTAATGCAACAACCGATTCAGACCATATTGCAGGCGCTATTACACTGATATCTAGCGCCAACCGCTCCAGCTTGGGATAAGAAAAAATTACCCCACCTAACGGACGCGTACCTAAATGCGACAAGTTTCGATGTACGCCTTTGAGCGTAGTTTCCGGGATAATGGTTCTGGCCAAAAGCAGTGGTTTGCCATTGGCATGTAACATTACCTCCCTCACCAGCGCGTAACGGTGCTCAGGTACGGCCAGCAATCTGCATTCACTCACTGACGGTGCAGACCAACGATGAAACAATATTTTAACCGCAACCGACGCACCATAACGCTGACGTAAACGCTGTGTCAACGAGCCAGATTCATAAATCCATGATTGTATATTCTCAGGAATGTGGTGGCGTAATCCTGGCCGATTTTCCCGCCACACCGGTTGTTTAGCCAATAAAAAACTTGTGTGTGCCAAATGCGTTAAACCTCGGAGTAGTGGGTACTTGTGCCCAGCCAGCGATCACATAGCGGCTGAATAGCGTGGGGGGCTTGTTTAAAAAGTTGCGCACCAACCTGCTGAATGCTATCTAGCAAATCGGCATCACGGCGTAAATCAGCGACTTTAAATTGAATAGCGCCAGTTTGGCGAACGCCCATCACTTCACCGGGGCCGCGTAATTGTAAATCTTTTTCAGCAATCACAAAGCCATCACAACTGTCCCTTAAAATGCCCAAACGTAAACGAGCCGTCTCAGACAAGGGTGTTTGATACATCAGCACACAGTAGCTATCATCTGTACCGCGCCCTACCCTGCCGCGCAATTGATGCAGCTGCGACAAGCCCAGGCGTTCTGGATTTTCAATAACCATTAAGCTGGCATTGGGCACATCAACACCCACTTCGATTACCGTGGTTGCTACCAGCAAATCCAATTGATGGCTTTTAAAAGCCGCCATAACCGCATTTTTATCGGCAGTTTTCATACGGCCATGCAGCAAACCGACACGTACATCAGGTAATAACTGCGTTAAGCGCAGTGCGCTACTTTCGGCGGCCTCAGCTTGCAAAGCATCCGATTCTTCAATCAAGGTACATACCCAATACACCTGTTTTTTGTGCTCCACCCAATGGTTAATACGGTCAATAACGTCATCACGCCGCGCGGATGAAATAACCGCAGTAACAACAGGGGTACGCCCGGGCGGTAATTCATCAATAATAGACATATCCAAATCGGAATATTGCAACATCGCTAAAGTACGGGGAATCGGTGTAGCGGTCATCACCAACTGATGCGGTCGCACGTTGTCCTGCTGACCTTTTTCACGTAATGCCAGCCGTTGATGCACCCCAAAACGGTGCTGTTCATCAATGATAATTAAGCCAAGTCGGGAAAAGTTAACGCTTTCCTGAAACAGCGCATGCGTGCCGATAATTACGTTAGCGGTATTGTCTTGCAATTGCTGTAATACCTGTTGCCTTGCACTGCCTTTTAACTGGCCGGTCAAAAACACCACATGAATATCAAGTGGGCCAAACCAGTGACTAAAATTTTTAAAATGTTGCTCGGCCAACAACTCAGTCGGCGCCATTACCGCAACCTGATAACCTGCCGCTATTGCCATTAACGCGGCATACGCTGCAACAATTGTTTTACCTGATCCAACATCACCTTGCACCAAACGCATCATCGGACGGGCTTGTTGAAAATCCTGGGCAATATCGGCAACAACCCGCTGCTGTGCGCCGGTTAATGTAAATGGCAATGACCGCAAAAACCGTTCTATCAGTGCATGATCGCTGGCAAATACCGGCGCTTGCCAGGCATTACTTTTGTCTCTGGCTATACGAAGAACCAGATGATGCGCCAGTAATTCCTCAAAAGCTAAGCGCTTTAGCGCAGGTACATCACCTTGTTGCAACGCTTCCATCGACACCGAATGATCGGGATTATGCAGGGTTTGTATGGCCGTGATTAAATCGGGGTAATGATAGTTTTGCAAGATGGCTTGTGGAATCCAGTCAGGCAACAATTCCTGGCGCGTGTTGCAAAGTATCAACGCCTGTTTAATCACTTTTCTGATGATACCCTGACTAAGCCCTTCGGTAAGTGGATAAACGGGCGTTAAACACGCCTCAGCAACCGGCGTCTCCATACTGGCAATCACCCCGTACTCAGGATGTACCATTTCCAGCCCTGCATAACCGTGACGCACTTCGGCAAAACAACTGATGAAAACGCCCGGTCTGAGCATATTTTGCTGGCTGGCAAAAAAATGAAAAAACTTTAAATCCAGAAATCCGGTGCCGTCGCTGATTCGACAGATTAAACTTTTACTGCCTTTTAATAACACATCCGTAAATTCGACTTTGCCTCGGATTAACGCCGTCATGCCGCTTTGCAAAGCACCAATGCGATAAACCCGGGTTCTGTCTTCATAACGCGAGGGTAAATGAAACAATAAATCCTGGATGACATGAATACCCAAATTAGCCAAGCGGTTGGCTGTATGCGAACCTACACCCGCTAATGCCGTCACCGGCTGACTAAGATCGGTCATCACAAACCATGCATACCCGCAGCCTTAAGACGCGGGATATTCCTGAGGTTTTAACACCATGATGGCATCCATTTCAACGGTTGCGCCTTTGGGTAAAGCGGCAACACCCAGCACAGCACGGGCTGGGTAAGGCGCTTGAAAATAATGCTCCATAACTGCGTTAACAATAGGAAAGTGTGATAAATCTGTTAAGAATACATTCAACTTGACTACATCGGCCAAACTACCGCCAGCACCTTCTGCCACCGCTTGTAAATTGCTAAATACTTGGCTAATTTGCAGAGCAATATCACCTTCCAGCAAAAGCATGGTTTCCGGCACTAGTGGTATTTGTCCAGACAGATAAACGGTTTGATCTACCCGTATCGCCTGCGAATAAGTACCTATCGCCTGCGGTGCCTCAGTTGTTTGTATTACTTTTTTTATCATAATTTATCTTTAATGAATATGCGCGATTGCTAACGTTGTAAACCTTACCCTATTAATCAGGATATTAAACTTCAGATTCGCGGGCTTTAATAAACGCATCCCGAAAATCCAGGTATAAAGGTTGCTCTGTTTCCAGCATCAATTTTAACAATTTATGCTGTAATTGATACTTCACATTACCCACTGCCAAAGCACCAATGCCCACAGCACCTGGCGCGTTGATAGCATGTATTAAAGGCGCACCCAAATCACCGCGCTTTATGCCTTCTATTCCCAGTGGCGGTACAGCGTTCACATCACCCGCCACTTTCAGTTGCGTGGCTTCATCTAAAACACCTGCACCGATCACTTGAACACCGGCTTTTGCAGTACAAAAAATCACATCAGCTTTAGAAATTAACCGTGCCTTGTCGGCTTCAGAACCGGCATAAGTACCTTTAAGATTGCACCCGAAGCGTCGATTATATTCCGTAGCAATCTCCAAAGCGGTATCAACAGACAAGTGATCCACCAGCCAGACATCAGCACCTGCTAATGAAGCTATAACGCCGGTAGCGATACCCAGTGAACCTGTACCGCCAAACACAATCGCCTTACAGCCTTTGAGTTCCGTGTTATGTTTTTGTTGCAATTGTTTTTCTACACAAGCCACTAATGCGGCAGCCGTGGTAAACGCACCACTAGGGTCAGCAAATACCGAGACTTCAAATGGCGGTACCATGGCTTTTTTACAGGTATCCAGCATATCCATAGCCAGGCCAAGATTACGACCGCCAATAAAAATACCGGTACGTTTTACGCCTGATGGCCCACGCGAAAAAATGGCGTCTTGTGTTAAGCCATATACACTTTCCAGTTTAACATTACTGTACGGTATGATGACCTCAAAATCCGCATCGGCAGCCATATTTACATCAAAGGGGCTGTTATGCGGCATGGGGTCGAACATGTGAAGAATACTGCGTTTTTCCATTGATTTATCCTGGTGTTATCGTGACGCTAAGTCGCTAAACTTAACTGTTGGCCTTAATATAGTCTCTTGCCACTGCAAACGCATGTTCAAAATGCAAATATACCGGCTTTTCGCTCTCAATCATTTTTTTCAGTAGGCGATTTTGCGCCTGATATTTCACATTGCCAATAGCCAACGCACCTATACCTACCGCGCCATTGCTAGAGCCTTCAATCGGTGTACCGTTAGCAAAGGCATCAACGCCAGCAATACCAGACGGCGGCACCGCGTTAACATCGGCAGCCACTTTTAATTGTGGTGCAGAGGCAATCAGCTCGGCACTTAAGAGCTCTATGCCCGCAGCGCCGGTTGCAAACACCACATCAGCGGTTTTGATATAGTCGGCTTTGTCGGCATCCGCACCGGCGGTAATCGTTATTTTACCGCCACCAAATTCTTTGCTGCACAGATCAGCCACGCGCTGGGCTTTATCCAGTTGTCTACCAATAATTCTTACGTGTGCGCCCGCTTGAGCTGCAATCACCGCAGCGGCTTGCCCCACAGGGCCTGTGCCACCTAAAGCCAAAATCACTTTGCCTTCCAAAGTAGTGTTAAATTTAGTCATTAACTCACGTTCTACCGCTGCTACCATACCCGCAGCGGTGGTAAATGCGCCACTGGGGTCAGCAAATACCGACAATTCAAACGGGGGAACCATGGCTTGTTGCGCGGCTTTTAGCATATCCATAGCTTCTTTAGTATCACGGCCACCAATAAAAATGCCAGTACGCTTTAAGCTTTTAGCGCTACGTGAAAAAATAGCATCTTGTACCAAACTTTGTATTTCATTCAATTCAACATTGATATACGGTATTGCAGATGTCCAGCCAGCATCCAATGCCATGTTGACATCAAAAGGACTCAGATTTTTAGCGCTGGTTAGCATGTGTAGAATGTATGGTTTTTCCATGGTTTTTCCTTAGTGTATGTAATTAACCAGTATAAAAGAAAAACCGCCGAATAACACTACCCATATTAACCGCAAGTTGGAGCCGATAAGGCTATTTTTTGAAACTTTTCCAACCAAGGCATTCACTATTGGTTACGCACCAACCGTACATGGTAGTCATTGTATTTATAACTCCAATCATCATAACCATAACCGAAAAAAACGTACCACGCATAGCTATGGCTGTTGGCGTACGGCGATGACGACCAAAACCACGCGGGTGTTTCGGGAAACGCTGCGCTAACAATGGTTGGGCTAGTGTAATCACCCGCACAAGCATCCAAACGCTTAGCCTTTAATGATAGCGTTTTGCCAGTGCTGCAATGCACCAACGTCTTTAATTCTTTAAGCGTGGGTAAGCGCCAATCGTGGTAACCGGCGTAATTAATTTGTTTAGGCGTATTTATCGCTTGTTCCCAGGTATAGCCTGTCGCTTTACCGTGGCAACCCGATCCTTGCCAATTTTGCCCTAAGCTACAACGCATCCACAGTAAATGTGTGTGAGTATCTTCCACTAATCCATCGTTAACACGATAGTGCGCGATGACTTGCCAATGCTCAGGAGATATCTGTGCTGGCGTTACCTTCAGCGAGCTAGCTTTTTGTGCTTCATCTTTATTTTCAATATTTTCATTTTCGATTAAAAGAGACGTTTCAGTTTTTTTAAGGGGCGAAGGGATTTGCTGCACCTTAGCTACTGGCATTGCTTTCACGTAGTTTGCTATCTGTGTACGCGCCAACGTTAAAAACTTCCCTTCAGGGTATTGATTTAAATAAGCGCGGTATGATGCGGGGCTAGGGTGTTTCTCTACACTTCCCCAATAGATTTGCTCAGTTTTATCGGCCTCATCATCAGGAAGTACCTCTTTAATATCGATAACAAACATCGAAAGAGTCAGTAGACTAACGCAAATACCGGCAATTGTAGTGAGAGGTTTAGAATGATTACTGGATACAAAAGCTTGAAAAAGCAATCCTCCCGAAACGATGGATCCTAGCAATTTAAATACGGTAAGAATGAAGGCAGACACGATATAACTCTAATGGATCACACTGGAATAAGAGAGGGGAGGAAGCTTAGCTTATTCCTCTTTCCATGTTTCAAAAATTTCGGCTAAATCAATCTTCAAGTCAGGAAACAAGCTCGGTATAGCAAAGCCATCGGCAATCATACGCTTTAACTGATAAAGCCCGTTTTCATCCAAAACGAACTGATGGATGGCTTGCTGTTCTGGGTAAACCAACCAGTATTCACTTACGCCAGCTTCTTGGTATAAATCATATTTTATGTTCATTTCCCGTTTGGAATTACCTTTGGATAGAATTTCAATAATCCAATCGGGCGCACCGTTACAGCCTTGCTGATCGAGTAGATCAGGATTGCAAATAATACACAAATCAGGTTGCAATACGGTGTGTATTTCTTGGTTGGCTAAAATGGATTTTTTACGATCATACAAGCGAACGTCAAAGGGCGCTGCAAAAAACTGACATTTTTTATGTTTGAAAAAATTGTATAGCATCCCATTTAAATCAGATGAAATACGTTGATGCCTTACATTCGGCGCAGGCGACATCAACATGATTTTGCCTTTGATTAACTCAACACTTTCTCTAAAATTCCAGGTTAAATAATCCGCATAGCTGTAGGTTTGGTTTAAATCCAGTTGCGATAAGTGGGTGATTTTAGCCATAGGTTAGTCCTGTTTGTCAGATAAATGACTCATCCGCATGTTATTTTACTCTGTCACATCTTACATTCCCTAGTTAGAACTGGGAGTTTTATGAACATTAGGCACGTCAACAACAAAAACTGCCTGCCTACATTCAATCATATCCTCATTTTCAACACGGTCATAAATGTCTTCAACCAACAAGGTTAATTCAATTGATATAAGGCATTGACATACATTGACAAAATGAATTGTTAACCTAAAATCTAATAGAAGTCTTTAACAATCACTTACAGTTGCGACACTTTTTTAATAGGATGGCAATCGGTCAGACCGGTGTTTTCACAAATCCAGTGCGTTGTTCAACAGCCTTTAAAAGCTTAAAACTTGATACGAATGAAAACCCGCGGATATCCATCAATGTCAGAAGTAATCAGGACTTCAACAACAGGTCATATAGAGATGCACTGAATTTCATGACCGTAGAAACAAAAAATACCGTTAAACAAAGACTTATTCTTATGTGAGTAAGCCTATTTTTTAAAAGTGGAGCACAGCAACATGCGTTTTGAGGATATTAGTTACAATTTTAATGTGGCAAAAGTGCTATCTATTCTTATGGTTGCTACTGGACATTATTTCGGCGGTGCACTTTGGATATCAGCCACATTTGGTTTAGTCATATTTGGCTTCTCTTCTGGTTTTTTTACCGCCCAAAAATATCACGGATCTTATAATATAAAGAAATTTTGGCATGCCAAAATTGTCCGGTTATGGTGTCCCATTCTCATTATAGATATATTCTTAGTTTTACTTTTCGTGGCACAGCAGCGCCCTGGTATTTGGTCGTGGCAAACGTTACCATCACTCCTAGGAATGAATGGCTTGCTCACATGGTTTAATCTAGCCAACCCGTCCCCCTTTGGGGCAGGACTGTGGTTTTTTACCTTATTAGTGCTGTTCTATCTTTTTTATCCACTTCTTTCTAGGTTAAACCAAAGGCATTCAATAGCCACCGCCTTTCTATTAATTTCTTTAGTGCTATCAACGATCTTTAACTACACCATCCTTATGGGACATATGTTGTGGATGACGGCCTTTGCTTTTATAGCAGGCGCTTACTGGGGAAATTACAGCCGCCCCATTCCGCCATGGATTTGCCTTATCATCACATTTATATCTTTTTGTTTATTGCTAAGCTTTAATACAATTTTAGATTACAAGCCATTAAATTACGGCTTAATTTTAATAACATCACTCTCTATGATTGGCTATTTACTCAATAAACGTTTACCAAATTTTGGCTTTCAACACACTGCTTTACTTTCTGGTTGCGTCATTCAAATTTACTTTATACATACGTATTTATTTGTTAAATTGCCTGCGGTATCTCCGGTCATTAACTATGTTATTTCCATGTTAATTATCATCACTGTCGCATTTGGGTTAAGTAAGCTGACTGAAAAATTGAACCCACTCAGTGTAGGGGAAAAACCAGCCCTAAAAACAATAGAAACCGCGCCATAAGTGCCGTTTTGCTCATATTTTACGTGCTACATCCACGATGACCGTCAACTATCAAACAGCTGATGGTCAATCAAATCACACAAACAGTGGGTAATAATGATGTGAGCTTCTTGAATATGGGCATAACAATGTGACGGCACACGGATTTCCAGATCGCTTTCGCTCAGTAGCGGTGCAATCATCCCGCCTTCTTTGCCTGTTAAAGCGATGATGGAGATATCTTTATTGTGCGCAGCGATAATGGCTTTAGCGACATTAGCCGCTTGATCGTCGTCCGCATAAGCCACTAATACATCACCGCTTTGCCCTAAAGCTCTCAGTTGCCTGGCAAAAACATCATCGAAGTGCGCAATATTGGCAATAGCGGTAATTGTGGCCGCATCGGCGTTTAAAGCAATAGCCGGCAAAGCCGGTCTGCTGCGTTCAAACTGATTAAGCATGGCGGAAGATAATAGCTGTGCGCTAATCGCCGAACGGCCATTGCCACAGGTAATTATTTTTTTATCATTAAGTAAAGCACTGACTAAGCGTACAGAGGCCATTTCAATAACCTCACTTAGTGTGTTCAGCGTATCTTGTTGTACCTGGATACTGTCAGAGAAATGATTAATGATTCGGTTTTGTAAGCTCATAGTCATGGTAATAGCAATTAAAAAGCATTTTTTACCCATTGTAAGCTGCCATTGCCAGATAGGGCAATGACATCAAAACGAATTGCTGTCTCTGTTTTTTGGCCGGACAAATAGTGTTGGGTTGCCATGATGATACGGGCTTGTTTACGGGGCGTGATGCTTTCTAGAGCACTACCGTAAATATCGGTTTTGCGAAACCTGACTTCAATAATGACCAAAGTGCTGCCCTCAGTCATTATTAAGTCAAGTTCACCTTGCTTACAACGGTAATTGCGGCAAACCGGCTGCAATCCGTTGTTGATTAAAAACTGGTAAGCCTGCTCTTCCGCGGCTTCGCCACGAAGCAAATGTTGCGCTTTGTCTGTTGTTTTAGTGGCCACCACTGATAAAGCCTCTGGTTTCAGGCTGTCCAGCTATAAATTTAGCACACAGAAGGTCGCGTTTAATGCGATGACCATCGGTTAACGTTAATTTACCGGTAGCTCCATAATAAGCGCTATCTTGTAGATTGTTCAATTGCCCGGCAAGGTAATAGGCATCAATGCCCATGGCCACCAAACGGTAATATTGGTTGCTAAATTGGCTCCAACTAGGCTGCAAAGCCTGCATATTCAAATCGCCGGTATAGCCATTATTTAACAACCAGGGGGCATCGCAAAACGTGACTTTATTAAGCGGGGCGTCCGTACCTGGATTAGGTCGGCCTGCGTACACATTCGACATAGCATAAACCGCAACCGGATTAGCCCGTGCAGTTTGCACTTCTGAATTGATTAACCGCGCTTCTTCGCTATAAGCGCTCAGCAATATGACATCAATATCTTGGCGTACTCTTGGTGTGTATTGTGCGTTAGGTGTCGCTTGTGTAATTTTTTGGTAGCGGTTTTTGCTTTCATCTAAATTAAGCAGCTTTTTGCCAATAAACGAAAAATCAGTTTGCTGAGGGTTATACGTTTTTTTGATAACCACCCGCCCGCCTTTACGTTGCCAACTATCCATCAAAAACTTGGCGACGCGTTTACCTTGCTCGTTATCCGGTGTTAACACCATGGCATTGCGATGACCATCAATCCAGGCTTTACTGGTGATTTGTTCGGCATCATCCATCGGGCTTAAGCCAAACTGATAAAGATTTTCTTTACGCAGGCCAGGAACATGGTTTAACGCCAGCACGGGAATGCTAAAACGCACAGCGTTGGCAAGACTTTGTATTTTGTCTTTATCCAAAGGGCCGATAATCAAATTAGCGCCTTGGCTCATTGCCTGGCTATACAATGCAGAGCCTGTGAGTTTTTCGCTGTCATAAATACGAATAGCAGGGCGATTAGGGTTATTACTTTCGTGATTATAGGCCGCCATAATACCGGTGCGTATGGCTTTACCGGCTTCAGCAAAAACACCGGATTCCGGTAAAAACAGCGCAATGGATTTAGGTGGATTTGCGGTATCTGTTAAGTCTCTTTGCAGATTTTGTAAATAACTGGTATTAGCGGGATGGCTAGGATACGCCGTACGCCATTGCATAATGGCGTCATTTAAGCGCACCGGATTTTGATTTTTTGCTTTCAGGATACTGGCCAGCGATAACCATTCTGCTACTGGCGTTGCCGCTTGACGTTGCGCACTTTGCAATACAGTTTCTGGCAGCAAGGTTAAATTTTCAAAAATAAGCACCTGATTTTTTTTATGGTCTTCCGATGAGGTTAACAGCGGCTCCAATTCTATTCTGGCTCTGGCGCTGTTTAAAAAATCACCGACTGCGGTGTAAGCCTGAGATTGAGCTTGAAAGTATTTGATTTGATCGGGAAGGCTCAGTTGTTGCGGTTGAATTTGCTTAAATCGTTGCAACGCCTGTTGCTGGTCGCCAAAACTGAGCATAATTTGGCCATAGAGAAAATTAAGCTGGGCTTTCTGTTCAGTGGACAATTCAGCAGGGTTGATGGTATCTGCGGTATTTTTGGCTTCTTCTCGCTGATTGGATTGCACTAAAGACTCAACGGTCGCCAGACGATTTCTATTTTGTTCCAATGTCCACGGGGTAGGCTGATATAATCCCGAACCACTGTTTTGCAATGCGCTACAACCCGTCAGCAACAGTACACAAAAAGACAAAACAGGAATCAAGGGTTGCCCAAGGTTTGTGTCGCGTCTTACGTTTAATAGGTTATTCATATGCGAGTACCGAATGTCAACTGATTATGGAAAATTATATGTCGTCGCTACGCCAATAGGCAATTTAGCAGATTTTAGCTTTAGAGGCGTCGAAATTTTAAAGCAAGTTGATTTGATTGCCGCTGAGGATACCCGACATGTAAAAATGTTGCTACAACATTATGGTATCAATAACCGCGTCATTGCCTTGCATCAACACAATGAGGACAATGCCGCCAAGGGCTTATTACAAAAGCTGCATGAAGGCCAGTCCATTGCCTTGGTCTCTGATGCTGGCACACCGTTGCTGAGTGATCCTGGCTTACCGCTGGTAAAAATGGCCAAAGAAGCCCATGTTGATGTCGTGCCTATACCTGGCGCATGCGCTTTGATTACTGCATTATCAGTGTCTGGATTGCCGGTGATTCCGTTTTCGTTTGAAGGCTTTTCACCGCGCACCTCATCCGCCCGAAAAAGCTTTTTCAGTGAAAGACTGCTATGCCCGACAACCTGGGTATTTTATGAATCCAGCCATAGGGTTCTGGCCTCCTTGCAAGATATGGCAGAAGTATTGCCACTGGATCGGCAAATTGTCATCGCCAGAGAACTAACCAAACTCCACGAAACCATCGTAAAAGCCAGTTTAGCGGATGCACTGGCGCGGGTCGCTAACGATGACAATATGCGTAAAGGTGAATTTGTGGTGATTGTGTCGGGTGCGGAGATTGATAAAAGCGATCCGGTAATCAGCCCGGAACACCAGCGCTTATTAGAAATATTGCTAAAAGAATGTTCGACAAAAACAGCAGTGGCAATGGCGGCTGAAATTACCGGCATTCGAAAAAAACTGCTATACCAATTTGCACTGGACTTAAATGGCGTGCAATTGTAGAGACGCAAAATCTTACGTCTCTACGGCACGGCCTGTTTTTTCAGGTAACTAGCAACGGCAGCAATACGTAACTTACGAATTGCCTCGCCAATTTGAGCGCCTTGCAAGCCGCTATTGTTAATGGTTGACATATCAATATTAGCAGCAGCTTTGGCGGCATTTATATAAAGATTAGCTTGCGGATATGGCCTGTTCTCAAAATTCGTGCGGCCTTTCGCATCCGCTTCACAGGCTAATACAAAGTCCAATAAAGTGTTGTTGGCTTTAAATGCCCCCAACATGGTTAAGACATCGGTTAATGTTGAGGCTTTAAGTTCAGCAGCTTTGTGACAATGGGTATGGTATTCCATAACGTGCATCGCCAAATTTTTAAAGCTATTAGGGATGCGCAAACGTTTACAAAAACTCTCCAAAACCGGCAAACCTTTTTTCTCATGGCCATAATGGTGCGGCCAAATCTCCGGCGGCGTGATGCCCTTACCCAGATCATGCACTAAGGCGGCAAAGCGCACTTCCGGTTTAGATGACAACATCGTCGCCTGCTCCAAACACATCATAGTATGTACGCCGGTATCAATCTCTGGGTGGTGTTGTGCCGGTTGCGGCACACCGAACAAGCGGGCAATTTCAGGGAATATTTTTTCCAGCGCACCGCAAGCTTTTAAGGTATAGAAAAATGCCGCCGGTGAAGCTTCGTTTAAGGCTTTGAGCAATTCCGCCCAAACCCGCTCGGCAACCAGATGATCGACTTCCCCGTCGCTCACCATAGCCTGCATCAGCGCGAGAGTTTCATCGGCTATGGTAAAGCCTAACGTATGGTATCTTGCCGCAAAGCGTGCCAAGCGTAATATTCTTACCGGGTCTTCGGCAAATGCCGGCGATATATGCCGAAAAATCCGTTTTTCCAAATCGTGCTGACCATTATAAGGATCAATCAGCTCACCTTCCGGTGTCATCGCCATGGCGTTAATAGTCAAATCTCGGCGGATTAAATCATCTTCCAGACTAATATCGGGCGAGGTGTAAACGCTAAAACCCTTATACCCCCGCGCTATTTTTCTTTCGGTTCTGGCAAGTGCATATTCTTCTTTTGTTTTAGGGTGCAAAAATACCGGAAAATCTTTGCCGACTGCACGGAAGCCTTGCTTTACCATCGACTCTGGCGTTTCGCCAATCACTACCCAATCACGTTCTTTGACGGGCACGTTAAGCAGCTTATCGCGTACAGCACCACCAACCAAATATGTCTGCATATCTACACTGTGTTTATTGAATAATGACTTAGAATAACATACCCAAAGTTGCCGTGGAATCTGCGCGTAATTCAGCTGATTTACAGAATATTTTTAACCGATTACTTCAGATAGGAAAGATGTGACAACCATATTTATTGCCAGCTTGTTGTTAGGCACAGTGTCCGGTGTTTCTGCTGGGCTTTTTGGTATTGGAGGCGGACTTATTATTGTCCCTGTTCTGGTTATATTATTTACCCAGCAAAACTTTGCAGCGGATCTGGTGATGATTATGTCTGTAGCCACTTCTTTGGCCACTATCATTTTTACGTCAATTTCATCCGTATGGGCACATCACCGCTTAAGTGCCGTAGCTTGGGATAAGGTTTTGCGTTTGGGGCCAGGAATTATTATCGGTTCAGTGCTGGGCGCTATTGTCGCCGACCAAATGCCTAAAGAGTTATTGCGCTTAGTTTTTGTTGTTTACTTATTATACGCCGCCATCACTATGGCTTTAGCCAGCAAGCCTAAGCCAAGTCGAAAAACATCATCTGTTTATACCGATAGTATTGCCGGTATCATTACCGGTTGCTTATCGGCCATACTGGGCATTGGCGGGGGCACGTTAATTGTGCCGTTTTTAGTGTATTTCCAAATGCCGATGCGCAATGCCGTGGCCGTAGCCAGTGCATGCGGCTTACCTATTGCGGTGGCAAGTACCGTAAGTTATATACTGCTTGGCAAATCTGCTTTAAGCCTGCCGGAATGGAGCATCGGCTACGTCTACCTACCGGCTTTTTTAGGTATTGTGTTAACCAGTGTTTTTACTGCGCCTCTAGGAGCGAAACTCGCCAATAAAATCCCCGCACAGCAACTCAAACGCTATTTTTCAGTGCTGCTATTTGTGATGGTTGTAAAGCTTTTATGGCCTTATTGTCTATCATTGAGCGTTAATATGAGCAGTCTATTGCATTTATAAAATGACTATGTTGGAATAAGCAACTTGCTATAAGGATATACTTACAAAAAAATCAATAAGTTGATTTCACATTGCCTATCTAAATGCCATTACCTAATGATAATAATGTATAAAAAAATAATTCATTATGTTTTCTTGGTCATCTTGCTAAATCCTTGTTACCTGCAAGCCAAGCCCCTATGCGATCAATGGTTTGCGAAGATTGTTTCTGTGCAAGGCCAGGTCGACGTTAAATATTACACTCAACCCGATTGGGAATTGGCGCACCAAAATGGCTCACTATGCTTCGGTGACAGTATTCGTACCGGAAAATACGGCCGTGTAGTTTTAAAATTTACCAATGAAGCGCTTACCACCTTAGACCAAAGCTCCACGCTCATTCTACCCGATCCTAAAAGAGAATCCACATCCTGGTTTATTGATTTAATTGAGGGCAGAGGCTTTTTTAGAAGTCGTCACAATCAGGAATTGGATATACACACGCCGTTTCTTAATGCTGTGCATAAAGGCACTGAATTTTTAGTCACCGTCAATAATGACAAAACCACTGTCAGTGTTTTCGATGGGAGCGTATCAGCAGAAAATAAGGCCGGGCATATTTTGGCGACACAAGGTTTTAGCGCTGAGGCTGAGCGCAATCAGCCACCCAAAATACGGGCATTAACGGTAACGCCGGAAAACGCGGTGCAATGGGCGCTGTATTATCCGCCGATTGCCGATTATCAAAGCCAAAAATTATCTTCTGTAGAACCCCAGTTGCAACCGGCATTAACGGCGTATCAACAGGGTAATTTATCAACGGCTTTAGCGCTATTAAATAACCTACCGGAATCACAGCGCGATGCGAATACATCTACATTCACCGCGTCTTTGCTATTGACTGTCGGGCGTTTGGATGAGGCGCAGCCCCATATTAACCAGGCTTTAAAACTGGAACCTAACAACAGCACAGCCATGGGATTGCAAGCGATTATCGCTGTAGCGCAAAATCAGCATGAATTGGCGTTACAACAGGCGCAAAAAGCGGTGGCGATAAATCCCAAATCAGAAGTTGCTCAGATTGCTTTGTCATATGCCTACCAGTCTCAATTTAAGGTTGAAGAGGCTTTAAAGTCAGCTCAGATTGCGGCAGCATTAGCCCCCAATAATGCGTTGGCATGGGCGAGACTTTCTGAGTTACAGCTTTCGGTTTGTGACCGTGATGCGGCATTAGAATCTGCCCAAAAAGCACAAACGCTTAATCCTGATCTGGCCAGAATCCATACCATAAAAGGCTTTGCCGAACTTGCTGACAATAATATCAATAACGGTAAGCAAGCCTTCACTCAGGCAATCAGCATTGATTCATCTGATCCTATCGCCTATTTAGGATTAGGGTTGGCAAAAATCAGACAAGGCCAACTTGAAGAAGGTAAAAGTGATTTAGAAATTGCGGTCAACCTTGATCCTAATAATTCGATTTTGCGCAGTTATTTGGGTAAATCTTTCTATGAATTGAAAAATAAAGAATTTGCGGGCAAGGAGTTTGACATCGCCAAAACCGTGGACAATAAAGACCCAACGCCTTGGTTTTACGATGCTATTCTTAAACAAACGACTAATCGTCCGGTTGAAGCGCTGCATGATATGCAAAAAGCCATTGAGTTAAATGATAATCGGGGAGTATATCGGTCTAAATTATTGCTGGATGAAGATAAAGCTGTGCGTAGTGCGAGTTTAGGCCGCATTTATAAAGAATTAGGCTTTGATGATGTGGCGCGTCAACAGGCAACAATTTCTTTGACAGTAGATCCTAGTAATTATAGTGCTCACCGATTATTAGCGGATAGCTATCTTTATCGCCCACGCCAGGAAATTGCCCGTGCCAGTGAAATTTTGCAGGCGCAATTATTACAGCCTTTAAATTACAACCCAATACAACCACAACTAGCTTATACCGACTTGAATATTCCCAAAAGTTCCGGTTTTGCCGATACATCATTCAATGAATACAGCCGCCTTTTTGAGGGCAATCAACATCGTCTTACAGCAACGGGTCTTTATGGCTCAAATGATACGCGGGCAGATGAAGCGGTACTATCTGGGATTCATAACAAGTTTGCTTACAGTTTAGGGCAAATGCACTACCAAACTGATGGTTTTCGTTCTAATGCTGATTTGAAACACAATCTGTATAATGTCTTTGGCCAGTATGAATTTTCACCCCAATTAAGTATGCAAGCAGAATACCGCTATCGGGATACTGAACAAGGCGATATTCAGATGACTGGCAGCGCTACAAATTCTGACAAAAATTTTCGACGTAATTTGCAACAAAGCACTTACCGTCTTGGTGCAAAATATTCGCCAGCACAACATTCAGATTTATTATTTTCTTATATCTATGCAGATAGGCATGAAGATGTCAAAGGTTTGGAGTTAACTACATTTTATAACGGTAACGCCAATCATCATGGCTACCAGTTCGAAGCCCAATACCTATATCACAGTGAAAGATTTAATAGCGTAATAGGCGGCGGTTCATATCAGTCGAATAATAATCGTCTATTTAATGCCTTTATACCTCAATTCAATCGCTTTATATCTACAATAAATGATAAAGATTATGAAAATAATCAAAACTTCGGCTATATCTATACTCATATTAATCTGCTAAAAAATATCGTAGCCACAACCGGTTTATCTTATGACAATTATCTTGATGATCTTGAAAATGCAAACTTCACAATCAGCCAACTCAGTCCTAAGCTCGGTTTGCAATGGCAGATTAATAAAGCTTTAACTTTGCGTATTGCAGGCTTTCAAACGGTTAAAGCACCTATCGTCATCAACCAATTAATTCAACCCATGCAAGTTGCAGGGTTTAACCAATTTTTTGATGATCCCAATGGTACCCGCGCAACGCAGTATGGTGTAGGGGTGGACATGCACCCAACAAATAATTTTTATATGGGTGCGGAAGCTTACAAACGTGACTTGAATGTACCTTCAATTGACACAACAAAAAAAAGCGCCGTATTCAGTAAACAGGAACAAGAACTTTACCGACTATATTTCAATTGGTTACCTCATGTTAATTGGCAGCTTAATTCAGAAATGCGCTTTGAAAGCTTTCGTGGACAAAAACAACACAATGATTATCAATCAGTAGAGTCTGGGTATATTCCCTTAAATGTACGTTATTTTAATACGTCAGGATTTTTTGCCGATGTTACTGGGCAATTCGTGCATCAATCTGTGTTGGGTGGCGCTCAAAATTTAGAAAGCTTTAAGAGCAATTTTATACTGCTGGATGCGGCTGTCGGTTATCGCTTTCCAAAACAATACGGCATGATTAGCCTAGAGGCAAAAAACCTGCTGGATAAAAATTTTAAATACCGAGATCGTAGTTATCAAATGAATGAATACCGAGCATCGGATTTAATACCAGAGCGATTGTTGTTTGCTCGCCTCACTTTAAACTTTTAATATTAAAAAACCTGGAGAAACCATGAAAAAATTCAATATCAGTGCCTTAAAACCAGAAACCATTAAAGACATAGAAGCCTTAATCGGGTCTGAACTAGCACATTTGGTTGCAGTTGACACCACTAACCAACCTATATTGCTTAGCGACGATGACATCAAAGCATCTCCAGCCAACCAAACAGAAGTCAATCAGCTAACAGCAACACGCATGTGTAGAGTTTTAATCGGAGGAGTATGGATTTACTTCCCCTGTTAAAGTTCTTTTTAGCGGAAGGTTGTTAAACGCGGGAGTCTTTCAAGCTTAACGGGGTAAATACACCTCTAAGCAAAACACGCAGAGTAAGCCACAAGGAGCTTACTTACACGACCCGCGAAAAGAGCGAAAATGATTACGAGTTTCTCAGTGCCGAGAAAACTTGATAAAAAATGCCCAGATATCTACAGTTCGGATACTGGGCGTTTTAATATTTACGTAATAGATAAATCAAGCCTTCAGAATGCCAAAGCTGTTTTACCAACCCACCAATCAATTAAGCGCCTTGGCACAGATTACGGCATACTCTACATCGGTAACTTGAATTTTTAACCTGTTTTTTTCATTTAAAGAGGCCCCTAAAAAGGTGAGTATTTTGCCTTTTAAATCAGCAACCGTTCTGGGATTGTCTTTTACTTTTATATCCAAGTCAGAATTAAGCGGCAATGCGCTAAGTTGACTCTGGTCAGCAGGATTAGCCGCCTCCAACTTCTCTTTTACCGTAAATATAATCTTATCAAAATGCAGCACCGGCTGCTGGACAGTCCCTGTCGCTGACGGACAAGTAGCAATCGCCGGAACGCCTTTGCTATCAACCGGAGGCACAGCCGCCAAAGATTGGCTAAAAGAAAAAATAAAAGCGGCGGCAAGCACCACAGGAAAAAACGTTTTTACATGTTTGTTCATGATCTCGACCCTCATACAAGAAACAATTACAAATTCGGACTCTTGAAAAACACAGCCCAAGCAACGCCTCGACACAGGAAAATACACCATCGCAATTAACCAAGGCGCTTAGTGAAGCTATCAAAGTGCCAAAATATTGTCAATAAAAATAGAATCACGTTGCAATTTATCGATTTTTCGCACCAACAATGCTTTTTTAATTAAAGAGTAAGCTATCAGCATTACAATTTCATCTAGAACCTAGTAAAATGACTGGTTAAGTATTAGCATTAACTTTAATTTTGCAGTCATTTGTTTAGTTTTTTAAGCAGACTCAAAACCTGATTTATTAAAAAACGCTTACAATTTAATAACATTGCAAAAATCATCTTATGAATATTGAGGTATTAGCGTGGAGCTAAGCGGCGCGGAAATTCTGATTCAAAGCCTGAAAGACGAAGGTGTAGAATTTATTTTTGGCTATCCCGGTGGGGCAGTGTTGCATATTTATGATGCACTGTACCAACAGGAAGATATCAAACACATATTGGTCAGGCACGAGCAAGGCGCTACCCATGCAGCTGATGGCTATGCACGCGCAACCGGAAAACCCGGTGTGGTGTTGGTCACTTCTGGCCCCGGTGCTACCAATGCAGTTACAGGTATTGCAACGGCTTACATGGATTCCATTCCCATGGTAATCATTTCTGGCCAAGTATCCTTGCCCGTTATAGGCAGCGATGCGTTCCAGGAAGTCGACATGATCGGCATTACCCGCCCTTGCGTTAAGCATAATTATTTGGTGAAAGATGTCACCAAGCTGGCTGAAACCATTAAAAAGGCGTTTTATGTAGCGACTACCGGTCGCCCTGGCCCAGTGGTTGTCGATGTGCCCAAAGACATTACCTCGCCGCTGATTAAAGTACCCTACAAGTACCCCAAAAAGGTGAGTATTCGCTCTTACGAGCCTACGGTTACTACTGACAAAGGCCACTATAAAAAAGCACTGGAATTAATACTGGCAGCACAACGGCCCATTATTTATTCGGGCGGCGGCGTGGTGCTGGGCAATGGCAGCAAGGAATTAACCGAGCTAACGCACACGCTGGGCTTTCCGATTACCAATACGCTAATGGGTTTGGGGGCTTTTCCTGCTACCGATAAGCAGTTTATTGGCATGTTGGGCATGCACGGTACCTACGAAGCCAATATGGCCATGCACGAAAGTGATTTGATCATTGCCATAGGCTCAAGGTTTGATGACCGCGTTACCGGTAAGCTCGAACTATTTTGCCCGTATGCCAAAATCATCCATTTTGATGTCGATCCGGCCTCCATATCTAAAACGGTTAAGGTGGATGTGGCTATTGTCAGCGACGTTAAACCTGCGCTTGAACAAATGCTGGAGCTGATTAAAGACAGCGATAAAAAACCCGGCAAAAAAGCGTTGGAAGCCTGGTGGAAGCAAATCGAAGAATGGCGCGCTATTAATTGCCTGGATTATGACCGTAACAGCCCGTTGATTAAGCCGCAATATGTTGTTGAGCAGCTGTACCAAGTCACCAAGGGTAATGCTTATGTAACGTCTGATGTTGGCCAACACCAAATGTGGGCCGCACAGTATTATCATTTTGACAAACCACGGCGTTGGATTAACTCCGGTGGTTTAGGCACGATGGGCTTTGGTCTGCCTGCGGCTATTGGCGTTAAGTTGGCGTTTCCTGATTCGGATGTTGCCTGCATTACCGGTGAAGCCAGCATACAAATGTGTATTCAGGAGTTATCAACGGCTAAGCAATATAAAACACCGATCAAAATTATTAACCTGAATAACCGTTATATGGGCATGGTTAGGCAATGGCAGGAGTTTACTTACGAATGTCGCTATTCGCATTCTTATATGGATACGTTGCCAGAGTTTGTTAAATTGGCAGAAGCCTATGGCCATGTGGGTATGCGCATTGAAAAACCGGAAGATGTCCGCCCTGCCCTTGAAGAAGCGTTTGCTTTAAAAGACCGCACGGTATTCATGGACTTTATAACCGATAGGACTGAAAACGTTTACCCGATGATTGAAGCGGGTAAAGGTCATCATGATATGAAATTACGGGTCGCCCCAGGCACGCCAACCGATAGGGAATTAGCGTAATGAAACATATTATTTCTATTCTCATTGAAAATGAATCGGGCGCATTATCACGCGTTGCCGGACTTTTTTCGGCACGGGGCTACAATATTGAATCGTTAACCGTGGCCGCAACCGAAGATGCCAGCTTGTCCCGCATGACATTAGTAACACGCGGCAGTGACGAAGTGATTGAGCAAATCATTAAACAGCTGAACAAATTGATTGATGTGGTTAAGTTAGTCGATTTAGCGGATTATATTCATATTGAACGCGAATTAATGCTGGTTAAAATTAAAACCAGCGACAAAAATCGTGAAGAAATTAAAAATATCGCGGATATTTTTCGCGGTAAAATTATTGATGTGACGCCAGACTCTTATATTGTTGAAATTACCGGCCCATCCGATAAATTGGATTCATTCCTCGCGGCCATTGATGCCAAAAGCATTGTCGAAGTGGTACGTTCAGGGGCAACCGGTATTTCACGCGGCGAAAAAGGCCTGCATTTATAAGCATTATTTAGGTACAGAAGCTACGTTTCAAGATTAAAAATCGTCTCACTGTACTTTTCATCATTTTATTGACACCCAGAAAAACAGGAAAACACATGCACGTTTATTATGATAAAGATGCCGATCTTTCAATCATCAAAGGCAAAAAAGTTGCCATTATTGGTTACGGTTCACAAGGCCACGCCCACGCTAACAACCTAAAAGACAGCGGCGTTGATGTTGTTGTCGGCTTACGTGCCGGATCACCTTCAGTAGCCAAAGCCCAAGCATGCGGCTTAACCGTTAAAGACGTACCGGAAGCGGTTGCTGGTGCGGATATTGTCATGATTTTAACGCCGGATGAATTTCAATCACAACTGTACAAAGTTGAAATTGAACCCAATATCAAGCACGGTGCAGCACTGGCATTTGCACACGGGTTTTCTATTTTGTTCAATCAGGTTGTACCGCGTGCAGATTTGGATGTCATCATGATTGCACCGAAAGCGCCCGGTCATACTGTACGCTCTGAGTTTGTTCGCGGCGGCGGCGTACCGGATTTAATCGCAATTTATAAAGACACGTCGGGCACTGCTAAAGCCATTTGTTTGTCTTATGCGTCTGCTATTGGTGGCGGCCGTTCTGGTATTATTGAAACCACGTTCCGTGATGAAGCCGAAACCGATTTATTCGGCGAACAAGCGGTATTATGTGGCGGTGCTGTGGAGCTAATTAAGGCAGGATTTGAAACCCTGGTTGAAGCAGGTTATGCGCCGGAAATGGCGTATTTTGAATGTTTACATGAATTGAAACTGATTGTTGATTTGATGTATGAAGGCGGCATTGCCAACATGAATTATTCAATTTCTAATAATGCCGAGTATGGCGAGTATGTCACCGGCCCTAAAGTCATCAATGATGAAAGCCGTCTTGCCATGCGCGAAGCCTTAAAAAATATCAGAAACGGCGAGTATGCCAAACGCTTTATCGTTGAGGGCTTGACCAATTATCCAGAAATGACCGCAAAACGCCGTTTGAATGCAGAGCATCCGATTGAAGTAGTGGGTGCGGAATTGCGCAGCATGATGCCGTGGATTAAAGCCAATCAAATTGTTGATAAAGCCAAGAACTAAACGCTAGCGCAGCACAGACATAGTGTAATTAACACTACACTATCAACCTAAAAAGCCCATCTATAGATGGGCTTTTTTGTGTCAAAAAGTGACACATTTGTTCGCAGCTAGCTACCATAAAAGAATTTTCAATAATTAATCCCAAAAAAATCAGTTGATTAAGTTGTGGCATGTATGTTGCTTGGTCTTAAGAACATAAGCTTTCGTAATTCTGACTACATAAGGATGCCACCATGACTACTGTAACAAAATCCAGCACTGCCAAAATTATGATGTTTAATTCACTTAATCTTGCAGACGAAAATCAAACAGCAACATTATTAATTGATGATTTCAGCATAAACCAACATGTTAGCGACAATGGCGTGGATAATAGCGCAACCAGTTCACAGGAAAAACTCGTCTCCGGCACAGCGCTTAAGCTAGCCACACGCAATGTTTCTGCATTGGCAACCGGTGGCATTTACGAATTTGAAACTGTTATCATTGGCGGGTCTTTTTTAAAAATCAATAATACGGGGGGTTCAAACGGCAGCAGCTTTATAGAGTATTGTTTTGACCAGACCAACTTTGCCGCGTTAGGCAAAGGCATCTTATTAACCGCTATCGATGTTGATTTTGATATTTCTGTGAGTATCAGCATTAATGGCGGCCTTGCCAGCACAGAATTCCAAACCTATACAGGCTCACAGTTTTTTAAACTTTATTCAGCATTTAGCGGCGACCAAACACAGTTCAACCGTGTCACTCGGTTGCGACTGGATTTTAAAGCGATACAATCGCATAACGTCAAATCGCAAATTACTCGCCTTGATGATTACAGAAAAGTACCCAATCCCGCTATTCTCAGTTTATTAGGCCTGGGTGAAGTCGAATTAAGCGCTTTTCGTCAAAAAAAGCTGGGCTAGTAGATAGCATTTTTTATGGGTTGTATTCCATAAACAACATTGATAATCACAAAAAAACCTGAATTACTAGGTAAATACTACCCGTTTTAATGTGAAATAGTGCACAGATTTTAAAGTGCTAATTCCTTATCATGACATCAAACCGGAAAACAACACAAAACGTTTATGACTTATATAAGCTGTTGTTAATTTATGTAAGTTACATTCAAAAATAAAAATATTTTCAATTTTTCTAAAAAAACCATAGGACACAATAATGGAAGCACATATTTCCAAATCCATCTTAAGGTTTTTTTATAAAGGCCAGTTTTGCCTTGGCACTTAGGACAGTTTTTTAAATTCACCAGACCAAATTATTTTCTGTCAAAAATCAGCCAAGTATAAATTTTATCACCCTCACGATAGAGACTTAACGGTAACTTCAATGTATATATCAAAATTTTATAAAAATCCCTTCACTCCTTTCTGTATTGCATCCTTAATAGCCGTTAGCCAGAATGGCTTTGCCGCCGGTAATACGGTAGTCACCCAATGGAACGAAGCGGCCTTAGAAGCCATACGGGTTACACATCCAGGACCGCCCATGGTTGCTAGATCATTAGCCATCACCCATACCTGTATGTATGATGCTTGGGCAGCGTATGATAAAAAAGCCAAGGGTACACGTTTGGGTAAAAAACTACGCCAACCTATTCAACAGCAGACTAAGGCTAATAAACAAGAAGCGATTAGCTATGCAGCACACAAATGTCTCTCCGATCTTTTCCCTACGCAAGTGTCAAGTTTTGATGCTTTACTAACAACACTGGGTTATAACCCAGCGAATAGCAGTGTTCTGATTACCACCCCCGCTGGCCTAGGCCATGTAGCGGCTCAGGCTGTGCTAGATTTTCGTCATCATGATCGCTCTAATCAATTAGGCGATTTAAATCCTGGCCCTTATTCGGATTATACAAACTATACGTCTGTTAATACACCGACACATATTAGCAACCCTAACCACTGGCAGCCTTTGCAAATAGGCGATAAAGTACAGAAATTTATTGCTCCGCACTGGGGTAAAGTTATTCCTTATGCCTTAAAATCAGGCAGTCAATTTCGTAAAACATTACCTAAACCCGCTGATTATTACAAACAGCCAGTCCGTTATGAAATTCAGGCACGCCAAGTTTTAGCTTATAGCGCCCATTTAACCGATGAGAAAAAAGTAATTGCTGAATACTGGTCAGATGGCCCGTCTTCTGAACTTCCTCCTGGACATTGGACATTATTTGCAGAATACGTGTCTGATCGTGACCACCATACGGTAGACCAGGATGTGAAAATGTTTTTTGCGATGACGAATGCGGTACTGGATGCCAGCATTGCCTGTTGGGATGCCAAGCGTTACTTTGATTACGTTAGACCTGTCAGTGCAATTAACTACCTTTTTGCCGGCAAAACCGTGCAATCCTGGCAAGGTGCTATTGATGGCGCTGATTGGAAGCCTTATCAAGCGGCCAATGTGGTAACACCGCCTTTTCCAGAATATATTTCCGGGCACAGTGTATTTAGTGCCGCAGCGGCAGAAACGCTAAAATTATTTACCAAAAGCGATAAATTTGGCTATAGCGTTACCATTCCAGCGGGTTCGTCACATGTTGAACCTAACATAGTCCCTGCTAATGCTACCGTTCTTTCGTGGCTGACTTTCAGCGATGCCGCTGACCAAGCAGGCATTTCAAGACGTTATGGTGGCATTCATTTTGTTGACGGGGATTTAGTATCACGTAAATTAGGTCGGGTTATTGGTAAGCAAGCCTGGAAGAAAAGTAAAATGCTTTTTAATTAATCTGCAATCTTGTTTTTATACGCTTGCTTGAGCTTGTGCTTGAGCAAGCGGTAATACTTAATTTGTTATTTTATTTCTATACGCAAAATAAAACATCAAGCCGCCAATTATAATCATCGGCGTAGATAATATTTGCCCCATCGTCACCCAATCCAGCGCCATATAACCCAAATGCGCATCGGGCATACGGAAAAATTCAACAAAAAACCGAAAACAGCCATAAAGCAACAACGCCAAGCCCGTAGTCGCCATCGTAGGCCGCTGTTTTTTGGAGTACAGCCATAAAATAACAAACATCACCACGCCTTCCAAAAACGCTTCGTACAACTGCGAAGGGTGTCTGGCCAGCGGCCCTCCCGTCGGAAAAACCATCGCCCACGGCACATCGGTAGTCCGGCCCCATAATTCTGAATTGATAAAATTGCCGAGTCGCCCTGCCCCCAAACCAATCGGCGCTAACGGGGCAATAATATCGGTGAGTTGCAGCATAGTGCAGTGCTGTTTTCTAGCAAACAACCACATAGCAATAAACACACCCAACATACCACCATGAAAGGACATACCGCCTTGCCAAATCTTAAACAAAATGAGCGGATTGTGGATAAATTCAGCAAAATTGTAGAACAGAATATAACCAATTCTGCCACCCAGAATAACGCCCATTGCGCCATAAGTGACCAAGTCTTCAATCGCTTCCGGTTTAACTGGCGACCACGGCTGCGTTGCCCGTTTTTGGCCTAAAATCCAAACGGCGGCAAAACCTATCAAATACATCACGCCATACCAATGCACTTTTATAGGCCCTAACGTGACTGCAATGGGATCAATGTGCGGAAAACTTAACATAAGCCATGCCTTGAAAAGATAGGAAACATAACGGCATTATAACGCAAGCCCATCCATACTAATGTGCCTCATCGCAGTTATTACCTACACCAATACTAGCATCAGGGATTATGGATCCGACAAATGCATGCTTAATTTATTTTACAATTCTGTACGTTAAATAGCATGGGTTGCTTTGCATCACGAATAAATCTTAAAACTGCCCTTAAATAAGAATATTTGTACTAAAATTATTTTGATTCAAATAGTTATTATTTTTAGGGAAACTGAAATGTTAACGTTCTTAAAGAAATACCATGTATGGCTTGGTGCAGAAGGGTACTGTATTTTGGGACTCATCGTAATTTGTCTGATTGTAATTTTACTCACACCTCATTTTTGTCATGACACCATTGAACAATTACTGCGTTATGGAGGGTTAATTCTCCAACTTATTGGTATAGGTATAACGGTACGTGGATTATGGGATGTTCGGCGTGAGTTTGGAAAATTATCTCTGCCTAAAATGATTAATGCTTGGTGGAGCCGAGCACCTTGGAAATCTACAATAAATGAACCCACACCGGTTATTCTTTCCATAAGGGTAGCTATTAATACTTTTTATTCGCCACCATCAACAGACACAATTGAAGACCGACTCAAAGGTTTAGAAGCCAATATGGAAATGATATACCAAATCAACAAGAATGAAATTGATAGCCTAAATGCTCAATCAAATTGCCACAATATCAAGCATTCCCAAACAAATACTAGACTCGAAAATTTTGCGCTTGACGGAATTCCAATGGCACTTGTGGCAATTATTTATGTTGTTTTGGGTTCAATATTTAGTACCGTTCCCCAAGAAATCGCTACTTGGCTTAGCTAGCACAAATTGTCAGTTCGTAGCCGACTAATGCGCCTCATCCCAGTTATGCCCTACGCCAATATCAACAATTAACGGTACACTCAGCTTGGCCGCACCCGCCATCAATACTCTAATTTGTGCGGTACAGCTTTCAAGCTGGTCAATAGCAATCTCAAACACCAGTTCGTCATGCACTTGCATAATCATTTTGGCATCGGGTTTTGCTTCCAGAAGCCACGCATCCGTAGTTAACATGGCGTGTTTGATGATATCAGCCGCCGTACCTTGCATGGGCGCATTGATGGCCGTGCGTTCAGCGTATTGACGACGTGCGGCATTGCGCGAATTAATCTCTGGCAAATACAAACGACGGCCAAATAGGGTTTCCACATAACCTTGTTCTTTGGCCTGCTCGCGAATGCTATCCATATACTGTTTAACCCCAGGATACCGGGAAAAATACAGCTCAATATACGATTGCGCCTGATTACGCGGCAAACCCAATTGTTGCGCCAGTCCAAACGCCGACATGCCATAAATCAACCCAAAATTAATGGCTTTAGCAGAGCGGCGCATATCATTACTGACCTGATCTAACGCTACACCAAATACTTCGGCAGCGGTAGCTTTATGCACATCCAAGCCTTCGTTAAAGGCGGCCAGCAAACCGGCATCAGCGGATAAATGCGCCATAATACGCAGTTCAATTTGTGAATAATCTGCCGCGACAATTTGATAACCCGACGGTGCAATAAAAGCCTGACGGATTTTTCGGCCTTCTTCACTCCTGATAGGAATGTTTTGCAGATTAGGATCCGATGACGATAACCTGCCCGTTGCCGCTACCGCCTGATGATACGAGGTGTGAATGCGACCGGTTTTATCATTAATCTGCTGCGGCAATTTATCGGTGTAAGTGGACTTGAGCTTACTTAAACTGCGGTGATCGATAAGCAGTTTGGGCAATGGATACGTTAAGGCTAATTCTTGCAGCACGCCTTCATCGGTTGATGGCTGGCCGGTCGGTGTTTTCTTTAACACCGGCAGCTTTTGTTTGTTATACAAAATTTCCTGAATTTGCTTAGGCGAACCCAAATTAAAACTTTGTCCGGCCAAATCGTGCGCTTGTTGCTCCAAGGCTGAAATGTGGCTTGCCAACTCCATGCTTTGCTGAGCCAGCATGGAAATATCTATCAATACGCCGTTGGCTTCAATACGCGCCAATACAGCAATCAGAGGAATTTCAAGGCTGGCATATAAATGCTGTAAGCTCGGAATAGCGGCCAGTTTTGCGCTCAGCACCTCATGCAGTCGTAAAGTAATATCGGCATCTTCTGCGGCATAAGGCCCGGCTTGTTCTATGTTAACTTCTTTGAAAGGAATTTGTTTGGCACCTTTGCCCGCAACGTCGTGGTAATGGATAGTATCGACACCCAAATAGTGCTTGGCCAGATCGTCCATATTGTGTTTGCTGGCGGTGCTGTTTAAAACGTATGAAGCCAGCATGGTATCGTGCGCCATACCGCGCAGATGAATACCATGATTAGCCAGGACATGGTTATCGTATTTGAGATTTTGCCCAAGCTTAGCCTTGGCTGGATTTTCCAGTAACGGACGCAGTTTTTCCAGTACAGTTGTTCTGTCTAACTGATCCGGTACGCCAGGATAATCATGCGCTAAAGGCACATAAGCAGCATGGCCCGGCGTAACCGCAAATGACACCCCGACAATCAGAGCTTTGGTGTAATCCAAACTGGTGGTTTCTGTATCAAAAGCAAACAGCTCGGCTTGCTCAAGCTGTGCCAGCCAATGATCAAAGCGTTGCAGGGTTAGTACGGTTTCATAAGTCGTATCAAGCGCTTCAACTACCACCTCCGGCCCTGGATTATCAACCACGGCATTGATTACGGCAACAGGGGGTGTTATGTTATCCAATGTTTTAAGCCATGATGAAAAGCCCAATTCCGACAAAAGCATTTTAAGTTCAGCGACCTTCATCGGTTGCTGTTTTAAATCATCAATGCTGTAAGGTAAATCCAGATCGCATTTAATGGTCGCCAGCTGTTGGGATAACGCCAGTTGCGGCAAATTATCCCGTAGGTTATCGCCGATTTTGCCGGTAATCTCGTGCGCTGCGGCAACTAGATTAGCTATGCTGCCATATTGCGCCAGCCACTTTACCGCTGTTTTTGGGCCAACTTTTGGAATGCCCGGAATATTGTCACTGCTGTCGCCAATCAGGGCTAAATAATCAACGATCTGTTCCGGCTTAACACCAAATTTGTCGATGACGCCTTGCCTATCCATGCGCGTGTTGGTCATGGTATTTTCCAGCATAATGTTGTCATTCACCAATTGCGCCATATCCTTATCGCCTGTGGAAATAATGACTTTAAAGCCGTGGCGTTCAGCTTGCTGGGCAAACACGCCAATAACATCATCCGCTTCAACATGAGGAATCATAATCAGTGGCAAGCCCATGGCACGAATTACCTCATGAAGCGGCGCTATCTGGTCACGTAAATCATCCGGCATGGGTGGCCGATTGGCCTTGTACTGATCGTACAGATCATTGCGAAAACTTTTGCCCGGCGCATCAAATACCACAGTAATGTAATCACTGTGGTAATCGGCAATAAGTTTACGCAACATGCTGGTTACGCCGTGTATGGCGCTAGTGGGCAAGCCTTTAGGGCTGGTTAGCGGTGGAATAGCATGGTAAGCGCGAAATAAAAAAGACGAACCATCCACTAAAATGAAGCGTTGTTGTGTGTTTTCAGACATGTATAAGGATTTCAAGTTTAGGGTTCAAGGCAGGGATTATATTTTGCGTTTCACATCAGTAATATGAGGGAGCTGACCTATTTTACTCAGGACTTGGCTTAATTGATTGATATTTTCCACCTGTATGGTTAACTCCAGGGTTGCGGAAAAATCAGCATGGGTATTAAGCACAGCGTTACTGATATGAACTTTGGCCTGCGCTAAAATAGAGGACACGTCACCCAGCAGATTTTGGCCATTAAAGGCATTGATACTGATAGGCACAGCAAAACTGGATTTTTGCTGACTCCACGCCACTGAAACAAGCTGCGCTTGTTTTTCAGATGCGAGATGTACGATATTTTCGCAGTCTTGCCGGTGTACGGTAATGCCTTTGTGATGGGAGATATAGCCAATAATGGCATCACCTTGCACGGGTTTGCAGCACAATGCAAAAGAGGTCAATATGTTATCGATACCATCAACAGCAATCATTGATTTGGCGGGAGCTACTGAAGCTTTAGTTTTTGGAACAACAACGGTTTTTTCCAGCTCAGGCACTTTAAAAAATGCCGCTAATTGACGATGATTGATATCATTTCGTCCGATAGCTTCCAGAAGTTTATCATTATCGGAAAAATGAAAATGCTTGGCCAGCTCATTTAAATTGGCTAATTTTATCCCCAAGCGTTGCAGCTCTTTATCCAGAATATTTTTACCGGTCGCTATATTGTCAGCTTGCTGCTGGTTTTTAAACCAACTTTTCACCTTGCTAATAGCGCGTGATGACTTCAAATACCCCAAGTGCGGATCAATCCAGTTATGGTTAGGGCCACCGGCTTTTGCATTCAATATTTCTACACGATCTCCGGATTTCAAGGTACAGGTAAGCGGCATGATGCGGCCATTGACTTTCGCACCCCGACAACGATGCCCAATATCGCTATGAATGGCATAAGCAAAATCCAGGGGTGTCGAGCCTTTAATCAAATCCACCAGATTGCCTTTTGGGGTTAATACATAAACCCGATCATGAAATAATTCGCTTTGGAAACTATCAGCCAAAGTGTCATCAGGATTTTCTTCCAGCAGTTTACGCAACTGCGTGATGTTTTTTTCCAACACCGCATTTTGTTTGCCACCTTCCTTATACGACCAATGCGCAGCAACGCCAAGCTCTGCAAAATCGTGCATATCCTGCGTGCGAATTTGTACTTCGATGCGATTACCTAAAGTATCTAAAATAACGGTATGCAGCGATTGATACCCGTTTTCTTTGGGATTAGCGATATAGTCATCAAATTCTTTAGGAATGTACTGCCAGATACTGTGAACAATGCCCAGCACGGTGTAACATTCCGTTAAATTACCCACAATAACACGCACCGCCAGCAGATCGTACAGCTCATCAATGTCCAACTGCTTACGCTGCATTTTCTTCCAAATGCTATAGATATGTTTGGGGCGGCCACTGATTTCACTGCCAATAGCGACCTCTGCCAATTTGTTATCTAGCAGCGTGATGAAGCTATTAATACACAACTCTCGCTGCACACGGTTGTTGGCCAGTGATTTGGCAATGCTGCGGTAGGCCTGGGGATTTAAATAGCGAAATGCGAAATCTTCCAGCTCCCATTTAAGCTGATGTATGCCAAGACGATTGGCAATAGGTGCATAGATATCTAAAGTTTCTTGAGCGATAAACAACTGGGTTTCGTGGGATTCCTTTGCCAATCCGCGCAAACGCAGCGTGCGGTAGGCCAGCTTGATTAACACCGCACGAATATCCTGAGTCATGGATAGCAACATGCGCCGTAATGTTTCTGTTTGGTTAGGCTGGCGCGTCATCTCTGGAGAGTAAACGTTAGATCGATTTAAAGAGTTAACGTTATCAACCAGGGTTGCTACTTTTATACCAAATACTTTGGCAATATCAACTGGGGCACTGAGCTTTGCCAAACGAGGATCGCTTAACAATGCCGCCACTATAGTATTTACATCGACATTAAAATCCATTAAAAAAACAGCAACTTCAAAGCTTTGTGGGCGATGATAATGTAGATCTTCAGGAATTAAAGCAGTAATGTTTAAAGCCTGTTCTATGATTTGGCTATCAAAGCTAGAAAACCGGCTGAAAAGTGATGAGGTTGTCGCAAAGGTCTTTTTCATTAAAATAGGGCGCGAATGATTCGAAAATAGTGAATAATCATGATAGGCTAGACTAACAATAGCGTAAGACAAGAGGGTTGTTTGTTCTACAAAACCCCATCTTTTAGTAATGGCAAACAAATTAAATAATAATGAATAACGATAATAAGCAAGGCGCGAATCCCAGCGTCCCGCCACAATATTTTTACCCTTCTTTGGCTCAGCAACAGAATACAATTAAATTGATTGATCTGTACCGTATTGTGCTGAAACACCATAAAATAATTTTAACAATCCTGTTGATTTTTACAATTGCTGGCGTGGTCTCGGCGCTTTTAAAACCTGTAATTTACTCTTTTTCCACGACTGTGCAAATTGGCACTCTTTCCACTGCGGATAATCAAGGTAAGTCTGAGCTGATTGAATCTTCTCAAACTGCGCTAAATAAAATCATATCGGCTTATATCCCTTTTGTTTTAGCACAGCATTATGAAAAGAACCCTTCTGATAGAGGCCGGTACACCATAAATGTAGTCGTGCCCAAAAACAGTGAAATACTTAATATTGAAGCAAGAGGAGCAATTAACCGAGAAACCGCATACAAACAATTAATAAATGATGTGGTTAAAAAGTTAATTGATGATCACTCCAGAATAACCATTTTAAAAATCAAAAACTTCGAAGTGGGCATCGCACATGCGGAAAATGTTTTGGCCAGCACCAAGGATAATGCCAAGTTAATTGCTGCCAACACCGAGCGCTTGAACAAAACATCTGAACTCTTAAGCACACAGCTGAAAGAAAAAAAGGAGTTGTTGGCACATACCTTAAAAAATCGTGATAATGTCAACATTAACAATCCCACAGGTGCCATGAGTGTATTGTTAATTGATAGTGAAATCCAGCGTTATCAACAAATGATTGATCAAGTCGAAAAGTATTTATTAATTGATTTAAATCAGCAACGTAATGAGCTTGAAAAGGCCTTGTCGGATAATTTACGTGCTCAAAATGATGAGCAAAATTCGATAGATCAGCTTAAAAATGCCTTGGTCAATATCAGTAATACCAAAGCAGTGGTGCCAGTAATGACATCAACAGATTCTGTGGGATTAAGTAAAACAGCCATTATGCTTAGTTTTGTTTTATTAGGGGTTGCCATTGCTTTAGCAGCGGCTTTTACGTATGAATTTTTTCAAAGCGAAATGTTGAATAAAAAAAATGGAAGTAGTACTTAGTCAATATTGATCTGTCGGTCAAATATTTTAAAAAACCATTCGTACCCAAAGGGCATAAATGAAGAGCCGTTCGACAAGCTCATGAGAGCCTTGTTGAACCATGAGCATTAATATTTTTTGATATTTTTTCATAAATAAGCGCTTATTTGAATTAAAGAGCTACCCACTTAAAGAGTGGGGTATTTTGGCTAACGGCCAAAGTTTATCGTTTTTTATGGTATTGGGTTTGTATTTTTTCAGTCAGGCACTACACTTTTTTTGAAAGCTTCACAGGTTAAGAGCCAATCAAGCTGGAGCATTCATCCTAAAGTTAACTTCTACTGGAAATACCCGATGAAAAAATTACTTGTCTTACTGTCTTTGTGTGCTTGCAATGCTTTTGCCGCACCCGTTAATATCAACACTGCGGATGCAAAGACCATATCGGACTCATTAAATGGTATTGGCCAGAAAAAAGCCGAAGCCATCATCAAGTACAGGACTGAAAAAGGTCCATTTAAAGCAGCAGATGACTTAACCAATGTTTCGGGTATTGGCCCTAAAACAGTTGAAAAAAACAAAGCTGATATTTTGTTACAATAAGCTTTTATTTTCGACAAGCCATCTAACAGATCACCCCATTTACTTTACTGATGTGTTGCTGGCTTGCATGGCATAAAATGGACAATGCGAGTACTTGTGTAATGGATGGGCTGTTGCAAGTACTCTCACTGTATAATTATTGACCCACACAGTACACACTCTATATTTTTCATGTAACGCCCCGCTTAATTAATAAATCTGATAATTCTTCCGTTTCAGTAGCACCCAGAAAACCAGTTTATATGGCGGATATACAGGCGTTGTGGCTAATATTTTACAGATATATCAAACCTAGCATTAAAATTTTACAAAGAGGTATCGTCGTTTAGCGCGTGTTCTTGTACACTCTATGTAAAGATTACACTCACAGCGGAATTTGTCATGGCTTATGATTTATTGTTAACTACCTTACAAAAAAAAGACAAGCTTTCTGTATCAGAACTAAAAAAAGTAGAACGTGTCAAAAAAACGGCAGTTTCAGAAAGCTTACCGCAATTGCTGGTTAAATTAGGACTGTGTTCTGAGCTTGATGTCGCCGATGCCTTTGTAGAATCAGGGCAGTTTGAAAAAATTACGCCTGATCAATATCCTTTGGAAACACAGCTACCTGAAAACGTCTCTTTACGGTTTTTAAGGCAGTACCACGTCATTGGTTTAGCCAATATTGACAACAATATTACTGTCACCATGATGGATCCTGAAGATCAGTTTGTTATTGATGCCTTAAAACTAGCAACCGGCAAAAATATTATTGCCAAAGTAGGCTTGCTATCAGAAATTGATGCCGCATTGGAAGTACAGTATGGTGAAGGCCGTTCAAAAATGGACAAAGCCATAGATGATTTAGGGATTGATGACTTCGACGAAGAAGATCTTGAGCATCTAAAAGATTTAGCCAGTGAAGCGCCGGTTATTAAAATGGTTAACCTGATTATGCAACGTGCCATCGAAACCAAAGCGTCTGATATTCACATCGAACCCTTTGAGCAATCCTTAAAAGTCAGGTTACGTGTTGATGGTGTATTGAAAGAAATTGATGCACCCTCAGTAAAATCAACTGCTGCGGTCATTTCGCGCATTAAAATCATGGCAAAACTAAACATTGCCGAACGCCGTTTGCCGCAAGATGGCCGCATTAAAGTGCAAATGCTCGGTAAAGAACTGGATTTACGGGTGTCCACCATTCCAACCATGTACGGTGAAAGCGTTGTTATTCGTTTGCTGGACAAAGAAAACACCGTATTGGATTTTAAATCGCTTGGCTTTGGCGGGCGACAGCTGGAACAATTTGTCGAAGTCCTGTCCATGCCGCACGGCATTATCTTAATTACCGGCCCTACCGGTAGTGGCAAATCGACCAGCATGTACGCAGCACTTAAACAACTCAATACCTCCGAACGTAAAATCATTACCGTTGAAGATCCGGTCGAATACCAGATGGAAGGCGTGAATCAAATTCAAGCCAAGCCACAAATTGGCTTAACATTTGCCATGGCACTGCGTTCTATTGTGCGGCAAGACCCTGATGTGATTATGATTGGTGAAATGCGTGATTTAGAAACCGCGCGCATTGCCGTACAATCAGCGCTGACAGGCCATTTAGTGCTGTCCACCTTGCATACCAACGATGCCGCAGGTGGCGTAACGCGTTTATTGGATATGGGACTGGAAGAGTATCTGTTGACTTCTACGGTTAATGGTATATTAGCACAGCGTTTAGTTAGAAAATTGTGTCTGCATTGTAAAGACGCCTACCCTGCCTCACCTGAATTAATCAGCGAAATGAAGTTAAGACGCTTCATGCCAGAAGGTGATATTGTATTATATAAACCAGTCGGTTGCGGCTCCTGTGGCGGCTTAGGTTACCGTGGCCGATTGGCTATTATTGAATTTTTGCAGATGACAGATCCGTTACGTAAACTCATTATGGCGCATGAAGAAGCGGGCGCTATTCAACGACTGGCGATTGCCGAAGGCATGACCACCATGTATGAAAATGGCCTGCAAAAAGTGATGCAAGGCATTACTACGATAGAGGAAGTGTTGCGCGTGACCTCGGAAGCCTGATATGCCGTTATTTAACTATAAAGCCATTAATAATCAGGGTGAAACTGAAGACGGCGTAAAAGATGCTGCGGATGAACAGTCCGTTATTAAGGCCTTACAAGCGGACAACTATATTCCTATTCGCGTTACCCCGGTCAGTGCCAGATCCTTTTTGTTCGGCGGCGCCAAGAAAGGTAAATTAAACGCCAAGGAAATTGGCCTGTTTACCGGTGAATTGGCCGTGTTATTGGATTCGGGCTTACCTTTGGACAAATCGTTATCGGTATTGATTGACCTGACTGACGATAACGAACATCTCAGTAAACTCATTGGTAGAGTGCTGGAAAAGGTAAAAGGCGGCTCATCACTGGCCGATGCCTTAGAAAAACAGCCGGGTGTTTTCAGTAAGTTTTATTTGAATATGGTGCGGGCCGGTGAAGCGGGCGGTAGTTTAGGCGATGTATTAATGCGTCTGGCCGAGTATCTGGAGCGCTCTAAAGAACTTAAAGATACCGTTAGCACGGCGTTAATTTACCCCATTACTTTATTGGTGGCGTCCTTAGGATCTTTATTTGGCATGCTAACCTTTGTGGTGCCACAATTTACCGAAATGTTTGAAAACTCCGGCAAAGAATTACCGGTTTCCACACAAATTGTCGTTGCGCTATCGGATTGGCTGCAAACCTGGTGGTGGGCATTGTTTCTGGTGATTTTTGCGATTTATGCCTCTATGCGGATGCAACTGGCTAATCCGGTCAGTAAAAAAGCCTGGGATGGACGATTTTTAAAAATGCCCTTGGCAGGCACTATTATTTTAAACAAGGAAGTTGCCAATATCAGTAGAACCTTGGGTACCTTATTGGGTAACGGGGTTTCCATCTTGTCGGCACTGGTTATTGTGCGCGAAACCGTTGATAACTTGGTACTGGCAGATGCTGTTCACGATGCTTCCGAGCAACTTAAACAAGGTAAGCATATGTCTGAGGCCTTGCAAGATAAAGGAATTTTCCCCAAAATGGCCATGCAAATGATTAAAATGGGCGAAGAAACCGGACGATTGGAAGAAATGCTGCTGCGGGTAGCCAATATTTACGACAAACAGTTGCGAACATCGATAACCCGTATGCTCGCTTTGCTTGAACCGGTTTTGATAATTACTATGGGACTTATGATTGCGGGGATTATGGTCGCCATTTTCTCGGCAATCTTAGGTGTTAATGATTTAGCTTCTTAGGAATATAAAATGAGACATACGAAAAATCGTACACAAACAGGTTTTACCTTACTTGAGTTATTAGTGGTACTGGGCATTATTGCGATGCTCGCGGGCATTGTTGGCCCACAAGTGATGAAACACATGGGCGAGTCTAAAACCAAGGCTGCAAAAGTACAAATAGAAGACTTGGCTGCAACACTGGATATGTATAAATTAGATGTCGGTAGTTATCCTACCAGTGAACAAGGCTTGCAATCACTGGTGGAATCACCAGAAGGCGCCGCGCGCTGGAATGGGCCGTATTTGCGTAAAGGCAAAATACCGCTTGATCCCTGGAACCAAGAATATCATTACGTTTCACCCGGTGAACACGGAAAATTTGATTTATATTCATTAGGATCTGATGCAAAAGAAGGCGGTGAAGGCGAAGACAAGGACTTAGTTAACTGGGAATAATGCGCATTCAAAGGCCGGAAGATAATAAATCAAAAACAGGGCAGACTGCTTTTGTGTCGAATGCGTTAAAACCTAGCCAGGGTTTTACCCTACTTGAACTGATTGTTGTTCTGGTTATTATGGGACTGGGTTTTGCGGCCATCGGCATTAATTTATCTTCCGGTAATGAGACTACCGAACTTAAAGCGACCGCAAGAGATATGGCTTCCACCTTGCGTTATGCTAAAGGCCAGGCGCAATTATCACATCAAGAAACCACCTTAACTATTGATTTTGAGGAAAACAGCTACACCGTCAGTGGTCGTGACAAAGTTTACGAAATCCCACAAACTATCGATACCACCATGCACACTGGCCAGAACGAATTAACCGATGGCAAAGGCAGTATCCGGTTTTTTCCGGATGGCTCTTCTTCCGGCGGCTGGATCAAACTGGAGCGCGGTAAAATAGCCTGGCGTATTGATATCAACTGGCTGACAGGACAAGTCGAAATTAAAGATGTCATCCCATAAACACCAAGGGTTTTCGTTACTTGAAATCCTGATTGCCTTCACTATTCTGGCATTCTCATTAACTATTTTGCTGAGAATATTTTCTACAGGGGTTAACTCAGCGGTAATGTCTGAAGAATATACTGCCGCTGTACAAATTGCCGAATCCCTTATGGCCAAAACCGGCGTAGAAAGCAAACCGAAAAACGGCCAAACTTCGGGTGTAGAAAATGATAAATACCGCTGGGAAGTTTCGGTCAGTCCCTTTAATTTTGTAGTGGGTAAATTCCAGATGAAATCAACAGCAGAGCTGTTTAAAGTGGATGCAATAGTCAGCTGGGGCGATGACGACAACGACAGGCAAGTCAGATTAACGACACTAAAATTGGTCAATAAAGAACAGTAGATATGAATATGCAGAAGGCACAGCAATATCCATGCTTAACTGCCCAAGGCTTTACGCTGATTGAGGTACTCATCGCCATGACGCTATTAAGCGTTATGATGGCCATGCTGTTCGGCACCATGAAAATTTGTGCAGACAGCTGGGAAAAAGGCGAAAGTAAAGTGACCGATGTGAATGAAGTTGCCGTTGTTTATAACTTTTTTCAGCGCCATCTGAGTACAGCCCTGCCCTTGTGGGATGATTTTTCCTCTGATCCCAATTCGGGGATTAGATTATTTTCTTTTCAGGGCAAACCCGATGGCTTGCAATTTGTATCGTATTTTCCGGCCAGTGCCGGTAAGACCGGCGCGCAACTCATCAACATACAAGCGGCAAGAGATGATGAAGACGGCCAAATTCTCAATGTTGCTTTAACACCATTTTTCCCTTTAACAACAGGCGAAGGCTGGCAAAAAGAAGAGGTGGTATTGGTCAAGCGTGTCGCTCATTTTGAGCTGCATTATTTTGGTTCAGATGATCAGACCGGCGAACCCTATTGGCAGGATCAATGGCTGGAAAAAGAATTTCAACCGCGCCTAGTTAAAATAAAAATTGAATTAGATAACGGTATTTTTTGGCCAGAGATGATCTTCGACTTAAAAACGACTATTTCTGCTGAAAGTGCCGGACTTGCCACAGAAGCAGCGGTTAGCGCTGATAGTGCGCAGCCATAATAGATTGTTAAATATTGCCACCAAAACACGAAAGACATCAAAAAACGACTGATGCCTCAATAACGCAGAACTATTTAAGTTGCCAAAGCGCTGAGCATGAAATTCACACACTTATCTAACCCCGTCTTGTAACGCATGGCACATAAAAGGCACAGGTGATCTATAATTTAAACATAAAATCCAAAGGTTTTGCCTTAGTACTGGTCTTATGGGTGCTGAGTTTGCTAACACTAATGGCCGGTAGCTTTGCCTTGGGCATGCGCCGTGAAATATCTATAACCGAAGGCATTAAAAATAATGCACAGGCAGCGGCTATTGCCGAATCAGGCATTGCCATTGCCGAGCTGATGTTGCTGGGTTCAGAAACTGACAAGATTAATGCCGAGCAAGATAAAAGCTGGCGCACCGATGGCAGTATTTACCAAATAAACTATGGTGATACCCGGGTCAGGATTCGGATGTTATCGGAGACCGGCAAAATAGATATTAATCAGGCGGACACCCAGTTATTGCGGGCATTGTTTTCCCGTGCGCCTGCCACTGAGGATGATAGAAACGACCCTCTGATCAGGGTTTCTAAATGGGTCGGTGCAGTGATGGACTGGCGTGATAGCGATGATACAGTCAGCCCAAATGGCGCAGAGAAGCCAGAATACCAGACTGCTGGCTTAAAATATCAACCGGCTAATAAAGCGTTTCAAAATATTGAAGAATTGCAAATGGTATTAGGCATGAATGCCAAAACATTTAAATGGCTTGAACCGTTAATCACGGTGTATTCAGGACAGGCGCAGGTAGATAAAAGCGCAACACGGGAAGTGCTGTCACTATTGCCTGACTTAGAGCCGGGCATTATTGGGCAGTTCTTGGAAGCACGCTCAGAAAGCGCTAAATTGGATAAGCCTTTGACGTTTCCAATCACATCAAAATATATTAATGGTGCGGAAGCGGAAGGGCTGCAAAGCGGTGCAGTGACGATTATTTCTGAAGCTAAACTGGCAGATGGTAGCCGCGCAGCCGTAGGTGCATTGGTTATAAAATCAGAAGTAGATCCTGCGCTGCCCTTTCAAGTGTTGAAATGGCAGCGCAGTTATGCGAATGAAATTTCTTTATTTTCAACAGCAATGAATGAATTATTAGTAGCACAATATAATGAACCTCAATTCAACGATTGATCTAGATGTTAAAAAACTTTGGCATTGGTGGGTAGGAGAGCTTAGCTTTTTAGTCCCTGAAAAAGTCAAACAACTGGTTACCGATAAACGCGGTACGGTTATCGTTCACCCTGATGGGAATCAGTTTGTACTGAGCTTTGTCGACGATCAGCACAGTGAACAACTGGCAAGACTCGATCGCAACGAAACCGGTATAGCGCAATATAAAGAGCTGCTAGCAACCGACGAAAGACTGGATAAAGCGCAGTTAATCATCAGGTTATCAGAACGCGATGCCATCCAAAAAGAACTATCGTTACCTGCCGCCGCCAAAGAGAATCTACAGCAAGTGGTGGCTTACGAGCTGGATCGTTATACGCCCTTTAAAGCCGAACAAATTTATTTTGCTGTTCAGCCTTTAGAGGTAGAGAACGAACCTGGCCAACTGCGCGTTATGTTAATTATTGCGCTCAAAGAAACCGTTGATGCTATCTATGAAGACGCTAAAAACATGGGCATGGTGCCGTTATTTGTGGATTACGAAGACGCTGCCAATAATCTTTTGCGCCGTAACCATTACAACCTGCTCCCTGAAAACCTGAGGCCAAAAACAGCTAATCTGCCGCGCTTAGTGCATGGCGGTTTAATTGGCTTGTTTGCAGTGCTGGGGGCAATGGCTTTAGCTATGCCGGTTTGGTTTGAATACCGTGAGGTTAACGCTTTGCAATCCCGCGTTGACGGCATTGAAAAAGAAGCCAAAAAGGTTAATGTTTTACAGGCGGATATTGAGGCCATGATGGATGAAACCCGGCAATTACTGGCAGAAAAAAGCGCAACCCCAGCAGTGGTCGTTATCCTGGATGCGTTAAGTTCATTAATAAAAGATAATACGTGGTTGGCTTATGCCCAGTATTCGGAGAAACAATTGCAAATGCAGGGCGAATCACCCAATGCATCCACGTTAATTTCCGTCCTGGAAGCCTCTGACATATTTACTAACGCACGTTTTGTGTCGCCGGTGACCCAGGATACTGTTAGTAAATTAGAGCGCTTTCAGATTACTGTTGATGCGACCAAAGCAGGAGGCATTGATGGAACTGGCAAAAAATAACCAGACCCAGCGTTTAATCGCTGTCGGCATACTGGTTTTAGTTATCTTGTTGCTGACCGCACTGATTGTTATGCCCATCATCTCTAAAGGCCTGGAGTTGAGCGAAGCTAAAGAATCACTGGTTTTTAAGTTACAAAAATATGAGCGTATTTTAGCTAAAAAAGATTCCGTGCTTAAAAGTATGGCTAAAATCAAGGCGCAACATCTGGAACAAGGCTATTTTAACACTCAAAAGACACCGTCTTTGGCTTCTGCTGAATTACAGGAGTTTATTAAAAAATCTATTGTCGATGCCGGCGGCCAATTAAGCAGCACCCAGGCGCTTTCTGAAACTGAAAAAGATAAGTTTACCTTGATAACCGTCAGTGTGCGCATGACCGGTAATATGGAAATATTGCGCTCGGTTTTATACAAACTGGAAACCGCAACCCCATTGATTATTATTGACCAAATGGACATCAGGCCCATGCGCGGCAAACGCAACCGGATAACCCGCAAACTTGAGCCGAGTAATGACTTGAACGTTAACTTTCAAGCGGTAAGCTTTATGAGAAAGCAGCCCAAATGAATATCAAGCTTATTAAATTATTAACCGTACTGTGCATTTTGTTGCTGATAACTATTGCCGGTGAATGGCTATATGCAAAGCGTGTACAACAACAGACGTTGGCAGCGCTTAAGGTAACCGATAAAAAAACACCTCAAATTGCGCAAATGCCCACTATTGCCTTAACCAAAAAACCGGAACAAAGCTTTGCTGATATGGTGAATAGACCGCTATTTATCAAAGGGCGAAGACCTGTGCCGGAAGTGCCTGTAGATCCTAAGCTAGCAGTCGTTAAACCCAGTGGTCCGTTTAACTGGCAATTGAATGGTATCTATACTAAAGGTAAACGTTTGTTCGCCTTATTAAGCCGTTCGGTACGCACACCTAAAGGTAACTTTAAAAGATTATCCAAAGGAGCCGATATTGATGGCTGGACATTGGCAGAGGTGCAAAAAGATAAGGTTATTCTTAATCAAAACGGGTTGCAAAAAGAACTGTTGCTGCGTAAAGCCAAGCCTAAAACGCCAAAGAATAATCCCGCAGCTGATCCAAACAATCCGAACAATCCAAAAACGCCACAAGAACAAGCTCAGGGACAGGCGCCCCCCCCTATGCCAGAACCTTTACCTAATGGTGAGCCTTTGCAACAAGATGCCGATGCTGAGGTTGCACCTGAAACAGAACCTATGCCAGGCTCTGAAGAGGAAGTCATACCAGAGCCTGAACCCGAATTTCAAACTGATGAATTTAGCCAAGATACGAGCACATTTGATAATGGAACCAATGAACAATTTTAAAAAATTAACAACGGCATCTTATCTTGTCGCTGCCGCTTTAACACTGTCAGGATGCGAGCTACTCCTGCCAAGACCAAAGCCAAAAATACCATTGCCACCACTGGCTAAAGAGCAATACAAACAGCCAGTAACTTATCAGGAACTACAAAACAAACCGATTGCTACCGATCAATTACGCGCCAAAATTGAGTTATTCCCTGCGCGCAGTCAGTTTTCAGAAACGCCGCCAGTGGCTAAGCACCGCCGCACCATGACTAACGGTGTCGGCACTTATAGTCTTAATTTTGATGAGGCGGATTTGGGTGAAGTCGCTAAAGTCATCTTAAGTGATATCCTGGGGCAAAACTACGTATTAAGCCCAAAAGTAGCTGGCAAAGTCACTTTGCAAACCACACAGCCCTTGTCCAAAGAAGAGCTATTACCAACGCTGGAAATGGTATTGCGTATGAACAATGCGGCCTTGGTTAAAGATGGTAAGATTTTTCATATCGAACCCAGTGCAGAAGCGTTGTACACGTCAGATATTTCCACGGGCGCAGGCGCTAAAGCAGGCTATCAAACGCGTGTTATTACTATTCACAATGTGGGTGTGCAGAACATTGTTGATATCATCAAACCTTTGGTGCGCGATAAAACTATTTTAAATGTAGATCCCACCCGCAACAGCATGATACTGTCAGGCACACCAGATGAACTGGCGCGGATTATGGATATGGTCAGTACCTTTGATACCGACTTGTTAAGAGGCCGTTCCTTTGCCCTATTCTCGCTGGCGCATGTTGATCCGGAAAAAGTTATCGAAGAATTAAATGCCGTATTTGGTAAAAAAGGTGGCAAAACCGATGATAACGAATTCTTTCGCTTTATTCCTATTGAGCGCATGAATGCCGTGTTAGCTATTACCCATCAAGCCAGTTACTTACGGGACATCGAAAATTGGGTATATCGTCTGGATAAAGCCAATACCGCCAGTGGTGGTGGTGTTAATGTTTATAAAGTGCAACATATGGATGCCGTAGAATTAGCTGATCAGCTGAACGATATTTTTGGCAGCGGCGGTGGTTCTGGCAAACGAGACAAAGCCGGTAAAGTGGCGCCTGGCCAATCCTCAGGCGATTTAACAAATAAGGATAATTCAAGCCCAGACACTTCTTCCGGCATCTCTGCAGATGCGCCCTCTTCATCGGTATCGAAAAAAAGCTCTAAAAAGAGCAGTTCGTCGGGCTCAACCGGGGGAGCCAAGGTTGCCAATGTTGACGATGTTAAAATAGTCGCCGATGAAGCCAATAATGCTGTAGTGGTGGTATCCACAGCCCGTGAATACGCCATTATTTTACCCATTATCAAGCAGTTGGATATTATGCCCCTGCAAGTACTTATTGATGCCACTATTGCCGACGTGACTTTGAGAGATAATCTATCGTATGGTATTCAATGGTATTTAAACAATAGTGCTGCGGGACCTGGGGGGACAACAAGAACTGTTACCAATCCCAACACCGGTGTAGTGACGACAACAACCACCGGAGGAACAGGAGGAGCTGACTTGATGAATCTTGCTGCGGGTGCTATAACCGGAGGCCTAGGTTATACTTTTCTAAGTCATTCAGGTGATATCAGAATGGTTTTGACAGCTGAAGCAAACAAGGGAAATGTCAACATTATGTCATCACCCTCCCTAATGGTATTAAATAATCAGGAGGCCAATATACAGGTGGGGGATGAAATCTCTTTGGTGACCGGCGCGCTTAGCGGTGTTAGCAGTACTGCTACTCCTGATACCGGAAATAATAGCCTTATCCAAAATACGCAAAATCAACAACGTAAAACTGGTGTTAAATTAAAGGTAAAACCACGCGTTAATGCTAATGGTATGGTACTTTTAGATATTGAGCAAAGCGTTGAAGATGTTGATCCGGACAAAAAAACAGGTGGAGGTAACCCAACCATTCTAACGCGATCAATCAACAGTTCTGTCGCAGTACAAAGTGGAGAAACTCTAGTTTTGGGTGGATTAATCAGAGAAACTAATAATAATTCTAAAACCGGTATTCCGTTTTTACACGAACTGCCTTTAATAGGGCCATTATTCGGGAATACTAGCATCGCAAAAACCCGAACTGAACTGGTTGTTTTAATTACGCCGCGTGTAGTAAAAAGCTTGCAAGATACCCGTATTGTAACGGATGAATTCAGACGAAAATTAACGGGAATGTACGATTACCCTGGCAATAATACAAAGAAAGAATGGTACATCCGTGACTAAGTTTTGCTCGTAAAATCCAACTTACCGACGATTGCGATGATTGCGATGATGGGATTTTACATGCACTACGCGATCAGTTCTGATTGATACGTCAGCTAGCAACTAAGGCAGGAGGGAAGGTTAATCCGTCTGAACTTGTCAAACTATAAACGGATTAACCGTTCACCCTTGCCGAACGGTTAATCTTTATTGATTGTCCCGTCTTATGTAGTCACTAATTGCGTCTCTACAATAACGCAACAGGATTAAATCACACCATGCTCAAGCACCGGTAACACCCAATACTGTATCCCCGCTCCAGAAAACTCCTGCTTTAACTGCGCCAATAAAATCGATAAAGCTTCTTCCGCCACATACATTTGAAAACGGATCTTTTTTTGTCGACCGCTAACTTGCTCCGCCAACGATAAACCATGATTATCATGATGATGGGCATTAACTGGAAAACTGCTGAAGCCATGCTCTGATTCCAGTAGCAACAGACAATCCACCACCAATTCGTCCAGTCCTGGCGGTACATTCAACGTCACCAGATATTCTTTGTTATTCATTACACAGGCTCCTTGGCAACACCAAATAATCTAAACAAAATTGGCAGCAAAAATAAAGTTAAAAAGGTAGATGATACCAAGCCGCCAATCACCACTATCGCCAACGGTCGTTGAATTTCAGAACCCGGCCCTGTGGCAAACAATAACGGTATCAAGCCAAAAGCTGCAATACTGGCGGTCATTAACACCGGTCTTAACCGGCGCGACGAACCCAACGTAACTACCTTAAGTATCTCCATGCCCGTAGCTTTCAGCTGATTAAAATAACTGACCATCACCACCCCGTTTAACACAGCAATCCCCAACAGCGCGATAAAGCCGACCGAGGCCGGAACTGATAAATACTCGCCAGACAGCCATAGCGCAAACACACCACCGACCATGGCCAGCGGAATATTGGATAATACCAACACAGCTTGGCGCACCGAACCAAAGGTTGAAAACAACAACAAAAAGATCAATCCTAATGAAATCGGCACAACCAAAGATAATGTCGCTGCAGCACGTTGCTGATTTTCAAACTGGCCACCAAACTCAACGGTGTAACCCGGAGGCAATTTGACTTTTTCGGCTACAACTTTACGGGCTTCATCGACAAAACTCACTAAATCACGATTTTTGACATTACTGGTAATAACGACAAAACGCTGACCTTTCTCACGCTCTACTGACACTACACCTTCCACTTTTTCAATTTTAGCCACGGCAGTTACCGGCAAATGGCCACCATTAGGCAAAGTGATTTGCAGGTTTTCAAAGTTGGCCGTGTTACTGCTTCCACGCAAAATGAGCGGTGTACGCTTGATGCCTTCTTGAACTATGCCTATATTTAAGCCTTCAATTTGCGCGCGCAACAGCGTTTCTATGCTATCGCTATCCAGACCTAAACGGCCCGCCGCTGATTTATCAATCGTTAATTGTAAAAACTGCATGCCTTCATTAACTTTAGTGGCTACATCAGAAGCGCCCGTTATGGTTTTTACTGCGCTGGTAATTTGCCCCGCTTTTTCGTTTAGCACGGCAAGATCAGCACCGAACAACTTAATCGCCACATCGCCGCGTGTGCCTGTCAGCATTTCTGAAACACGCATTTCAATAGGTTGGGTAAATTTAAAAGCTATGCCCGGCGTTGCTGCCATTACTTTCCTGATTTCTTCAATCAAGGTTTCTTTGCTGTGCATGCGCCATTGATCTTTAGGCTTTAGTATAAGAAAGGTATCGGTATCGTTTAGGCTCATCGGATCAAGCCCCAATTCATCTGTACCCACGCGAGCGACAACATCCACTATTTCCGGAATTTGCTTACGCAGATTTTTTTGCACCTGACCATCCAGAGCCACCGATTGCTCCAGGGTAATCGACGGCAATTTTTCCAGTTGCACAATGATGTCACCCTCATCCATCGTGGGCATAAAGGTGCTGCCTATTTGGGTAAATACCATCACAGTGGCCACCAATAATACACCAGCAAACACAAAGACTTTTTTACTGTTAGCTAAACACCACAACAAAGCAGGCTGATATAGTCTTTGTAAATGCCGAGGTAACCAGGGTTCTTCATGGGAGACTTCTTTTAACAAATAGGAAGCAATCACGGGAATAACGGTCAGTGATAACACCAGCGAACCGCTAAGCGCAAACACGATAGTCAACGCAACCGGAGTAAATAGTTTGCCTTCCAGACCTTGTAAAGTCAGCAAGGGTAAAAACACAATAATAATAATCAAAATACCGGCAGTGACTGAACCTGCCACTTCAGCGGTCGCGCGGTAAATAACGTGCAGCCTAGGCAAACGTTTGGCTTTTTCCACATGTGCCAGATGGGTGATGAGATTTTCAACCACCACCACCGCACCATCCACCAGCATACCGATGGCAATCGCCAAACCACCCAAACTCATCAGGTTGGCCGACATACCCATGGTGTTCATTAAAATAAAGGTAAATAACGCCGCCAAAGGTAATGCCAAAGCTACCACCACCGCCGCTCGCAAGTCACCTAAAAATAAAATTAACAACACCACCACTAATACAATAGCTTCCAGCAAGGCATGTAAAACGGTATTTACTGCTTTATCTACCAAATTACCTCGATTATAAAAGACCTTGGTTTCAACGCCTTTAGGAAAACCTTTACTGATTTCTGCCAGCTTTTCTTCAATACCGACAATAGTTTGCCGCGCATTAGCACCGCGCAGGCTCAGTACCAATCCAGTTACCGCTTCACCTTCGCCGTTTTTACTGACCGCACCGTAACGGGTTAACGCACCGATTTTTATTTCTGCAACATCCCGGACGGTAACCGGCGCGCCATTTTTATTATCAACGACTATACGGGCAATATCATCCAGATTCTTGATACGGCCTTCTGCACGTACAATCAACGCTTCTTCGCCGTCAGTCATACGGCCTGCGCCGTCATTACGGTTATTGCTTTGCAAGGCATGTATGAGGGCTTCTAAACTAATACCTCTGGCCGATAGCTTGATACTATCAGGAATAACTTCAAAACTGCGCACAAGACCGCCCAGCGAGTTCACATCTGCTACGCCAGATACCGTGCGTAAAGCAGGGCGAATCACCCAGTCCAGCAAATCGCGACGCTCCATTAAGCTTAAGCCGCCGCCCTCCACAGAGAACATGAACATTTCACCTAAAGGCGTGGTCATGGGGGCAATACCGCCAGAAACACCGGTCGGCAAATTGCCCCACAGGGTATTTAAACGTTCGGCAATTTGTTGCCGCGCCCAATAAATATCGGTGCCTTCGGCAAAATCCACGGTAATATCAGTCAGCGCGTATTTGGCAATAGAGCGCAACATGGTTTGATGCGGAATACCCAGCAACTCCACTTCTATCGGAGCTGTTATGCGGGCTTCTACCTCTTCAGGAGTCATGCCGGGAGCTTTAACAATAATCTTGACCTGTGTGGGTGACACCTCCGGAAAAGCATCAATCGGAATATGTTTAAACGCATAATAGCCACCACCTGAGAGCAGCAAGACGAAAATCATCATCAACAGCCGCTGACTTAGCGCAAAGCGTATCAAACTAGCCATTATTCAGCACTCCCCAAACCTAACCAAGTAGCTTTTAGTGCGACAGCACCTTTAATAGCAATATCTTCACTGCCGATGAAATCACCAGTAATTGTGGAGTGATTATCTTGTTTACCAACGACGTTAATAGTGCTGACCTTAAAGCCTTTAGGCGTACGAATAAACACAAAAGATTTTCCTTCGTTTTGCGCAATGGCGGTATTGGGCACCTTAAAAGTGTCGTTATCGCTAGGCTGAATGATCTGAATGTTAACGCGCTGCCCGGGTCTTATCCCCGTGTGTTCGCCTTGAAGAATGGCTCTGGCCATGATGGTTTGGTTTTCTGGATTAACACTTTGACCTAACAAACTAATTTTGGCACTGATTGGGGTATTTTCTATCAATACCTGATTGCCAACGTTAATATCACCAAGCCGTTCTTGCGGGATATTGATTTCCAGCCACAATTCTTTTAAATCGGCAATACGATATAACGGTGCCAACATATCAACACGGGTACCCGCCACCACCATGCGTTCTATGACTACACCAGAAATAGGCGCATGTACGCTCAGCGCACTGTTTAAATGATGACTATCTTTAAGGTGCTTAATAGCGTTGCCAGACATGCCGGCAATTTCCAGTAATTGCCGTGCTTCGTTTACATCCAGGGCGGCCGCGTTATATTGGCTAAGCGTTTCTTGTTCACGCCTTGCTGCAATAACGCCGTCTTTTAAAAGTTTTTTATCGCGTTGATAAGTTGCTGTCGCTAAATTAAACGTGCTAACAGTTTTAAGAAAACGTCCTTGTAACGCTAATAGATCAGGGCTATTAATCTGTGCCAGCAAAGCCCCTTTTTTAACATGATCACCAACAGACGCATGTAATCTATTGATTAACCCAGACTGAGACGCGTTAACAATGTATTCATGTTCAGAAGGAATAACGACTTTAGCAGGCGCGGTCAGCAATGGAGTTTGACTAACCGGTTCCAGTTTGCCCATTTGTACGCCAAGATTAGCTATCTGCTCTTGAGAGATTTCGATAGTGTTTGCAGCCATGCTTGAAACGTTAAACAAAGACAGTAATAAAGCCAGCTCGAGCAGCTTGTGTTTGGTAACTTGAATTTTAAATAGGTGAATCAGATTCATGGTACAACTCCTACTGCCTGGTTATAGAGGGCTTTGTCGCGCTCGAGGATAACAGAACGTTCCTTGGCATTAAGAATGGCTAATTGGGCTCTGGATTGAATTCTCAGCAAATCCATTAAATTAATTTCACCCACGGAAAAGCTGAGCTGCATCATCTGGTAATGATCTTCAGCCACTTTTTGTAACTGGTTGGCAATATCCAATTCAGCCGCGTTAACTTCCAGATTGTGTTCGGCTTCATGATGCGTTTGCTCTAAATCCCTGTATAACTGTTCACGCTGGGAAATCAGCCTGGCCATTTCAACTTGGGCAGCGGCTATATGCGGTGCTAAATGTGCCTCACCTCCAAAAGGCACATTCACGCCAATATTGAAACTTTCCGTTTCATTGGATCGCGAATCATGGAAACCACGGTCACTGTTGATGCCAATGGCCACACTGTTTTGGCCAGAGCCAACGAGTTTAATAGCTTTTATTTCGGTCTGCTTACGTTCAATTAGGCTATTGACTGCCGTTAATGCGGGGTGATTGTGTTGAATTTCTTTCAAGGCAACCAAATTTTCTGCATACTGGCCGGGCATTTTGGTGGATTGGGTAATGCTGGTATAACGTTTGCGGGCGTGCATCAACTCCGCTTCAGCCAGGGTTAGATTCGAGAGTTTTTGCAAACGCTCAGTTTGTGCCAGCAATGCGTCGGCAACCGGTAAGTCGCCTAATTCAACCCGGCGCTCGACCTTGGCATACAGTTGCTCAACAATGTCCAAATCAGCTACCGCCTGCTCATGGCGAATTTTTTGTAAGGCGATATCCCATAACGCGCCTCTAATGAGGCCGGCAAGCCGTAATTTAACGGCTGCTGATTGTGCCTCGCCACTGCTTTCGGCCTGTCTGGCGACAGCTTTTTCGGCATTGCGTTGGCCAGGATTCCACAGCGGTACTTGTACGCCAGCATCGACATAATGCAGCGTGCCACTGCTAGCTTCCTGAAAACGCAAACTGGCTTGTGAGGAGCCAGCGGTCCAGCTTTTACTGCGTTTTGCAAGAGCGGCGGCTTCATCTTCCAAGGAGTTGAGCCAGGTAGTATCGGGAAATTTTTCCACGGCATCGCTAATTGTTTTCGATAATGTCAACTTACTGTCAACTTCAATCAGATCTTCATGATTAACAATGGGAGGGGGTTCTGCAAAAGTCAGCGATGTTGCCAGCAAAAATACCGGCACACCTCTTTTCAATAAATGTAAAACAAGCATAGATGAACTCGGTGCGGGTTAGCGCGTGTTAAGGTTCAGTACGATGTGGCAATCAACCTACCTAGATAGTGCAAATGCAATACAGTGTTAGGAATGATGCCGGAAAACAGAAGGAGACAGCGTGAGCCATGTCCAGATCAAACGAGGTATTACTGAGGGGGTGCGCGTGCAGAGTGAGCGGAAGCTAAAGTTTGTACAGCAATATGCTGGAAGTGTGGGGAAAAATTAGTATCAAACTGAAACAGCGTGATCTTAAGAACGACAGCAGGAGGCGTTATATAAACCTGAACATCGGTATCATCAAGTGTAATGCTTTGTTTAGCTTTAAGACCTGTGTTAACGCCTACCAGTACACCTTCAGAATCAATATGGTAAGAAGACATCTGTAATGTTGCCACGTCTTGAGATAACTCATAAACCTCAAGACCTGGAACATGAAAGCCTTTATCAAAAATTTTCTCGCCGGTGTGCGCATGCACTAACGGTGCAATAAATTGCAACATAACCAGAAAAACAATAATAAACGTGCGTAGTGATATGAACATGGTGCTAATTATGGCATTAAAAATCATTAGCACGCAAAATTTAATACCCTACGTTAACTTAAGAATAGGAGTTTTTCCTTTTGTATCAGCTTGACTGCAATTATTTCCTGAAATAGAGGAAAATAAGCCATAAATTTTAGATAAGGGGAGTTTAATGAAAAAAGCGTTAGCAGTGTGTCTCGGTCTTGCTCTATCATCGGTTAGTTTAGCAGATGATGATACCAGTATTTGGATAAGCAATACTTACCAAACTGATTTTGGTGGCAGTAAGTATTTGGCATTTTTGGAATTGCAACCGCGTTTTAATAAAGATGACACCAAATTTAGCCAATTGATCATACGGCCTTTTTTTGGATACAAAATTACCAAAAGGTTACAGGCCTCGCTAGGGTTTGCCTGGCAAGGCGAATACAATTCCAAAGATAAATTCGATTTGGCCACTAAGGACGTGGTCGAGCAAGTGCAATGGATTGATAATCTAACCCCTCAACTCAATTTTCAATATCGCTTCCGTTTGGAGCAACGTTTTTTTGCTGATGCGGATTTATCGCACCGTATGCGCCACCGGTTCAGGTTTCAATATTCTATCCCTGAATCCAAAATATTTCTGGTGGCTTTTGACGAATTGTTTATTTACCTTAATTCGGTCAACTCTGGACGGCTAGAACATTCGGTTCAATCTGGCATCAGTCAAAACCGCTCTTATTTTGGCGTGGGTTATAAATTAACTCCCCACGTCAATATTGATACCGGCTACCAACTGCAATACGTCAATAACTTTGGTAAAGAGGATTTGTATAACCACGTTTGGCTAACCAATTTGAATATTAACTTCTAAAGCTATCTTCCCTATCTGCGCTTAACAAGCAGTCATTGTTAGGTGCGGAAGATTTGGCTGTTCATTTTAAGACAGCAATAACGCAATTAATCCCATTCCAATAATTTCCACATATTGATATTACTGTCTCTATCCAATTCGCTGCGGCGCACATCCATCTTGCCGTCGCCATTAGTATCCATAAAATAATACGGTGGCCCTATATCCGGTGTCACCTTCACCATATACAGCTTGCCGCCTCTGCGGTATTCCTGAATTGTCTTCTTGGCTTTGCGAATAATAGTAATGTCAGGCTCCATTTCCTCACCACTTTCTACAGAACCAGGGGATTCTGGCACATCAGGAACGGCTTCAAGAACGGGCGGCTGTACTTCAGCAGCTAATAAAGGCAAGGCAAAAAGACTAAGTAAAATAAAGCGGCGCATATATCAAGCCCTGTCAGAATGAAACTTCGGCTATCTTATTATAGTTTTTACCCATTGGCTGTATTAATCGGCACATTGATAAAAAAACTGGCACTTGTAGCTTTTAAAATCACATTAAAGCCCCAACTCGCTTAAGCCTGGATGATCATCAGGACGCCGACCTTGTGGCCAATGAAATTTTCGGTCGGTTTCTTGAATGGCTAAATCATTAATGCTGGCATAGCGACGGCGCATTAAACCATTTTCGTCGAATTCCCAGTTCTCATTACCGTAAGAACGGAACCAAGCGCCATTGTCATTATGCCATTCATAAGCAAAGCGTACGGCAATACGATTGCCATTAAATGCCCAAAGTTCCTTAATTAGCCGATATTCATGCTCTTTTGCCCATTTTTGGCTAAGAAATTCTATAATTTGCTCGCGACCTACCGGAAATTCCGCACGATTACGCCATGAGCTATCAACGCTATAAGCCAGTGCGACACGTTCAGGATTGCGATTATTCCAGCCATCTTCCGCCATGCGCACTTTTTGCGTGGCGGTATCAAAAGTGAAAGGCGGAAAGGGTGGACGCGGCTCATGGCTTGTGATCATGAAAAACTCCTATATGGTAAAAAGAATTAAGTTGTTGGGCATCGGCCTTCTGGCACAAATCATTGCACAAATACTGTCATGAGCTGATTACCTTGCTTAGCCTGTTTTTCTGTCCACAGCAGCAAAAATCCGTTCTGAGCTGGCACAATACGTGGTTGTACGGCATTATGATTCGGCAAAGACCATTGTTTAGCCGCCGACCACGATAGCCCACCATCGTCAGATTGTGCAGAAAATATCCCACTGCCATCAGCACCGGTTTCATCCCAAACTGCCCTAATGTGTCTATCACCAGTAACGGCGACATCCGCATGAACTGCCATTTTACCCAGCTTATACGGCGGTGACCATAGCTTACCGTTATCGACAGAACGCACATAATACAAACCTTGCTTGCGCTCCGCGCCTGTCCAGACCAAACTGTGCATTACTGTATTGCCGTTATCATTACCATAAGCAAGACCGCCACCGACATGCGGACAGCCTTCAAATTTCCAGTTGAAATCCCCTGCCCGGCTCAATTTTTGCCATGTTGTACCATTGTCGATAGATTGGCTAAGCGCCATATCGCGGACTTCCATATCACGGTATAACACATTGAGCGCACCTGTGGGCGTAAACGCTAGTTTGTTCCAGCAGCAAGAACACGTCGTATCATCCAAAGTGACAGATTTTTGCCAGTGTATACCGGCATCTTCTGAGCGCGCATAACGCAAGCCCTGATAACCGTTTTCGTCCCTATCATCCAGCCATACGGCGTGAAATGATCCATTGTTTGCCGCAGCAATATCAATATGCGATTGATCGCCACTGTCATTAACGGCTGGATTTGGACTGATTTGCCAGTTTTTACCGCCATCATGCGAATACACGCTAACCATAGCCCCCATACCGGGAAGTTCTCCGGTTGTTTGCCACAAAGCCACCAACTTATCACCATTGACAGCCAGTTGAATATCATTGCCTCGCGTAGCCATGGACGGCGGCTTAGGACTTAGTACATTTAACCGCTTAAACCAGTGTTGGCCGTCATCGTCAGAATATACATAACGAATCACGGCTTGCTTGTCAGTGTTTGCGGGCACGCCAACAGCAATCAGGTGTATGCGGTTATTATCTACATAAACATCGAAAGATATCGTGTCGGAAAACCCCAAAACAGATGTCGATACATTTGAATATGAAATCGCATTTACCGGACTCTCTAATCGCGTTAAAGAACTAGGGGGTGAACAAGCACTCAGCACCAAGACGACAGCTGGCAATACCGCCATGTCTAAAACACGCAGGTTAAATTTATCAGCCATCATTTTAAGATTTTCGCAAAATGTGCCTGATAATCTGCCTCTATCAATACGCCGCTAATGCCTTCTCTTTGATGAGCCTTATCAAAAAAATACGTTCTGGGCAACTCACCATACCAAGTCGGATCAATTTCGTATTGCAGTTTTTGGCTATTTTCATCAGCATAATTCCAGTTTTCAACCGTGGTAAGTTCATTTTTCTGCAAGATGCCCTGGATTTGCGTGCTTGCCTGTGCACCATCGGTCGCCAGCATAACCATCTTAAGCTTAGGATATTTTTTATGGAGGCTATTTAACAAAGCCATATCTTTCAGGCAAGATGAACAGGTTATTGACCACACCACCAACATAAAAGGCTGCTGGGCAGTTTCGGTTAATATCTGTTGGTAACTCCCAGGCACAAAAGGTTTCAACGTGGCTTGATCGGTTTGCGCAGCGTTATTCAGCGTTGGCACAAGCAGCAATAGAAATAAAACAAAATTTTTCAGTAGCATAATAGTTCGCTCTGCCGTCTCAAATCGAGGTTAATTGTAGTGTTTTGTGTGACATTAACTGCTCATAATAACGCGCAGCAATGCAGTTGTAATGTGTTTTAGTTAGTGTACCATTAACACTAAAAGTTCTTTATTCACTCTCAAAGCTTATCGCAGTAATACGGCCGTCTCATGGTTTTTTTGTAACACAACTCACGGAGCGTTTATGAAAACTCACAACATAACAAAAACACCGTTAACCGGCATGTTTTTAAGTTTACTGGCAAGTACGCTGTGTTTACAAGCTGCACAAGCGGCTGAACACAAAAATTTCAGCGGCATCAATTTTATTAAAATAGAACCAGGCTGTTTTCAAATGGGACTGGATCAAGCCATTGAAAAAATTCAAGCCAGTAGCAAAGCAGAAATGCCCAGCCATAAAACATGTATTACCAAACCTTATTATCTAAGCGAAACCGAAGTCACCCAAAAACAATGGCAGGAGCTGATGGATAAAAATCCCAGCAAGTTTAAAGGCCATTTCAAGCCGGTAGAAAGAATCAGTTGGGAAGATACCCAAGAATTTATTAAACGGCTGAATGCTAAAGAAGGTGGCAATCTCTATCGCCTACCCAGCGAAGCAGAATGGGAATATGCGGCTAGAGCAGGTTCGGCTACGTTGTACTCGTTTAGTGATAGTGCCAGTTCGTTAAGTGATTACGCCTGGTTTGGCGATAAGGGTTACGGCGGCGATACCCACGAAGTCGCACAAAAAAAAGCCAATGATTGGGGCTTGTACGATATGCACGGCAATGTGTGGGAATGGGTAGAAGATTGGTACGATCCTAGCTATTACAGCAATAGCCCAGACAAAGATCCAGGTGGCCCCAGCACTGGGCAATACCGCGTTTACCGGGGTGGTAGCTGGGTAGGTGATGCTATCAGCCTGCGCTCTTCCGGTCGTTTCAGCGGCTTACCCATGACGCGCAGCAACGATATTGGTTTCCGATTATTACGACAAGCCCAGTAATAAACGACAAGACCTAGGTGACGATACCTTCATTCTTATGCATGCATTCAGCTTTTATTCATTTTTTCATGCTAGAATCCAGCTCGAATCCAGCTAATTAGTTCGGTTCATCATTTAAAATTAAGGGGAATTACTTGCCTTATTACAATAATAATCTACCTGATACATACTATTGATCCATGCCGCATGTTCTTGATGTTAATTGGCTCATGACTCTTTTAAATTAGCACTTGGTTTTTTAGGTGACTGTTTGATTGCATTTTTTTAAAATACGAATAAAATGTGAACCGGTATATAGCCATCAACAAAAAAACTTTTAATAACAAATAGCAACAACTTTAGGACTGAAATATGAAATTTTTAAAAAAATTCGGATTAGCTTTATTGATTGCAACTTCTATGGGCACTTTTTCGGGCGCTGCGCTAGCTGAAGTGGATGAAGGCAGAATTGCCTACGGCCCTGAACAAGCCATTGATTTAGTAAAAGCTAAAATTAAAATAGCTGAAGAAGGCATTGCAGCAAAAAAGAGTGGCGAAGAAGTTTCTGGTATGATTTTAGAAGCACTACATGCTAGCAAAGAAATCAATGCAAATGACAAAGTTGACAATGCGCGTATGAAAGCCAATACCATCTTGAAATCTGCAAAAAAACACGCTAAAGAAGGCAATTTGACAGAAGCCAGTACAGAACTTGCTACAGCAACAACAAAATTCGAAGACTTGAGATATTTGATAACACATGGCACTTGGTAAGACTATTCCTGCCTAGATTAGCTTGACTCCCTCCTGCTTGAATTAATCAAGCAGGAGGGTATTCTTCATCCCCAAGCAGCACACTTCCCTCTGGCAGCCAGTGCCTATCTGCTCAATGAGCACAACCTGAAGCACTGTTTTTTGCACTATTTACCCAGCAATTTTTCTTCGCAAATCCTTCGGCTCCGTAAGTTTTTTATCCAATCTTTAAAGGTTAGTTTTTTAGATTAACAGTGGATTTGTTTTATATCACAGATCGATTGCAATTTTCTACGATGCGAATAAAATATGAATTGGTATATACCTAGTAAAAAACTTATTAATATCAAAATAGCATCCACATTTAGGACTGTAACATGAAACTTTTAAAAAAATTCGGATTAGCTTTATTGATTGCAACTTCTATGGGTACATTTTCATCCACTGTGCTGGCTGAAGTTGATGAGGGCAGAATAGCCTACGGACCTCATGAAGCTATTGACCTGGTTATCGGTAAAATTAAAGAGGCTATTGTCGCCATTAAAAGCGGCTCAGATGGCGCTGCGGTTGCCCCAATGATTAAAGCCGCCCTTGATGCCAGCAAAGAAGTAAATGCCAATGATGTTGTCGATAGAAACCGTTCAAAAGCAAATGACATATTAAAAGCGGCTAAAGCACATGCCAAAGCCAGTTCTTTACAAGAAGCGGAACAAGAACTAGAAAAAGCACAAAAAGCCTTTGAAGCACTACATGGTCAAGTCTAAACCTTCTCTAGTAGTTTAAAAAAGGTTTCCAACTTAAGGCGCACTGCCATTAAGTTAAGCAAGAAAGCCCCTTTCCTGCTGGAGAGGGGTGACGGCTTATTAGTCTCTTTACCGTCCTGATTGAGTTTGTGGGGCAGGACGGAATCTAAAACAGCATAAGCTCTGCGCTAATCAATGCTTAGCTTTATACCTGTTTAAAACTGGAAAATTCTGAAGTTGCGCTATTTTACAAAGCAACTTTTCTCAGCCGATGCTTCAGCTTCTTTCAGTCTTTTCTTCAAGTCTTTTGATTGTTTGGGATCGCGAAAAGCGGCACCACTTTCACCCGCCACACCACGTAAATTACTGAATGTTTTTGCCGTATCGAATTCTTCAAAGCTCATTTGTTCAGCTATTTTATCAATCTTACAGCCGCAGGCATATTGGCTGATATAGTTAAGGCCACCATGTTCTGCAATACAATTTAAAACGTATTCAACACGATCCCTTGTCGGATAGCTATTCAACTGGCTTGATGATTCGGTGGGTTTTTCCTGTACGGTGGTCGCTGCACAACCGACAGTAACTGCAAGAACGATAGCGCTCAAAAAAAATAATTTGTATTGATTTATCATATAGCCCAATCAGTCAGTAGAAGCCGGATATGGCAAGTAGTTTTAGCAAGGGTGATTTATGGATCGCTGTGTATCCCTCAAAGCAAGGCTTTGCCCACAAAGAGCTTATATGGGAGTAAGTATGGGGCTTTAAAATAACAGTCGATCACCAAAATCCCTGAATATATTGCCAAGACATGAAGACTTTACTGTATTTTTTTCATGCCTTTCGTGGACAAAGCAGCAACCATGTTCGCACCTTAAGGCGCGAACATGGCCACACTGTCATTAATTAGCAGCAGCTTTACCCGCTTCAGTTGCCGCAGGCACTTCAATCAACCGACCAGTCTTGCAATCATAGATATACCCGTAAACTGGAATATTTCCAGGCACTAATGGGTGATTTCTTACCCGTGAAACATCTTCCAATACGCTGGCTTCTTGGTTTTTAATAGTCAGCCAATCAATGTAATTACACTCAGCAGAACCTGGGCCATCACCGCTATCATGCCAGCCTTCCGCATCAATAGAGGCTGTTTTTAAGCTGCTGTTTAACAATCTGCGCATAATTTCATCAGTAAATAACTCCATACCGCAATTGGTATGATGAATAATAAACCATTCGCGCGTACCCAAAAGCTTGTAAGAAATAACCAAGGAACGAATCGCATCATCACTGGCACGTCCGCCGGCATTACGAATAACATGCGCATCGCCTTCTGACAAACCGGCATATTTAGCGGGATCTAAACGCGCATCCATACAGGTCAAGATGGCGAAACTTCTGGCCGGTGGCAATGCCAACTCACCTTTATCACCAAAACCCGCAACATACGCTTGGTTTGCAGCTAATACTTCATCTAAAATTTTGCTCACAGCATTTAACTCCTCTCATTATTATTTTAATTTCAAAGAACCTCTGCATCCACATTACCGTCTGCACCAATAACTTACAGAAATGATTTGGACGACCGATTTTACCCCAATATCCCCGCTATTCAAATAGCTGAAAATTTAATACCTTACCCAGAAGGGACGCTTATAAAGTAGCGGACAACAATGCTACAGTTAGGTATGATCTATAGACATAACACTTTCTGTAAGCGACAGCGCGATGAACACCCAACCGATCAACAATCCCTCCAAAACTGCCTGTGTTATTTTAGCCGGAGGGCGTGCAACTCGTATGGGCCATCAGGATAAAGGCCTGGTTCATTATAATGGTCAGCCTTTAATACATTACGCCATCGCTGCATCTCAGTGTGTGGTTGATCAACTGATCATTAATGCCAATCGAAATATTACCCGCTATCAAGAGCTTGGCTTAGCCGTTATAACCGATGATACCGCTAGCTTTGACGGCCCACTAGCCGGTGTTTTAGCGGCAATGCACGCTACCGATGCCGAGGTATTGCTGGCAATACCCTGCGATTGCCCCTTAATTAAAGCGCAACATCTCCAAAAACTGTTGCTGGCAGTTATGCAAACTAAGGCAGATATTGCTGTTGCCTGTGAAGGCGACCAACTACACGGGGTTTTTTTTGCTGTCCGCACAATATTACAGCAAAGTCTGCATGATTATTTAGCCAGTGGTCAGCGTAAAGTGAGCACATGGCAAATCCAGCAGCAGATGATAAAAGTTGATTTTAGTGCCGAGCCGGACATATTTACCAATATTAATACCATGAATGACTTATCCATTTTAGAGACGCAACCCCCAGTCGTATTAGGCGGTAAATGATGCGCCATAGCTTAACCATGCCGTCGGTACAATCAGCCATTATTCCAGTGGTTAACGAATGGATACGCGAAAACCCAGGTACGCTATCACTGGGACAAGGAATGGTTTCCTATCCGCCACCTGCCAGCGTTATGCAAGCAATTCAACATTTTGGTACTCAGCCGACAGATCATTACTATGGCTCAGCTTTTGGAATGCCCACTTTACTAAACGTTATTGATACAAAATTGCTCAACGAAAATGCTATCGATTGTCAACGTGGTTACCGAGTAATGGTGACTGCCGGTTCTAATATGGGGTTTTTGAATGTGCTGCTACCGATTGTCGATCCAGGTGATGAAGTCATTTTGCCACTACCTTATTATTTTAATCAGGAGATGGCCGTGCGCATGTTACATTGCACGCCGATTTTTGTGCCTACGGATGGAGATTATCAACTGCAAATTGACCTGCTCCGTGCTGCCATTACTACAAAAACCCGTGCCATCGTCACCGTATCACCCAACAACCCCAGTGGCGCAGTGTATCCAGAAGTGGACTTACGTGCAGTGAATGCGTTGTGCCAACAACATGGCTTGTATCATATCAGTGATGAAGCGTATGAGTATTTCACTTATGATAATGCCCAACATTTTTCACCCGGCAGTATTGCTGGCGCAGGGGCGCACACTATTTCCCTTTATTCATTATCGAAAGCTTATGGCTTTGCAAGCTGGCGCATGGGCTATCTAGTTATCCCCAAAGAATTAGTGCCATCGTTAATGAAAGCGCAAGATACCAATTTAATTTGCCCACCGTTGATCACTCAGCATGCCGCATTAGCCGCGCTGCAAACGGGTATTGCTTACTGTAAAAATCAATTGCTGCCCTTAACTGAAGTTCGCCATTATATGATTACGCAATTACAAGGTTTAGAGCATGTTTGCCAGACTTCGGTTACGGCGGGGGCTATTTATTTTTTGTTAAAACTAAATACTGACCGTAACGATTTAGAGGTTTTACACACATTGATTCGTGACTTTAAAATAGCTGCCCTTCCTGGTAGCGCATTTGGCTTAACCGATGGCTGTTATTTGCGAATTTCTTATGGCATGTTAAATCATGCCAGCGCCGAAATAGCCATGCAACGGTTAATCAAAGGTATTACCACGCTTTGCTAACTGAGCATTGCCGTTTTGCTTACCCTATTAAGCCAAGATGTTGTCTACTATTTTTACACTGGAAAAGTCTGCTTCCTTAATGTAAGGACATGTTATTGGTCAACAATTCAAGATATAAAAGGTTCAGCACTAATTGCAAACATTAAGTGTCATATTAATTTACGATTACTCATAAGAAATATCTTAATATCCGAGAACGAAATATTTATCCAATTGATTTTATAATTATTTACATTTTTGGTGTGTATTTTGCATAATTTAATTAAGGGCTGCCTACGATTCTATGCTCCAGTCAATTTATGCATAAAGTTTTTGCATTTCTTTACATTCATCAATATGCTTGTTTGGTAAAGCCTCCCAGGTGATAAAGTGAGTACATTCTCCTAATTTTATCAAGGCAATAAAACTGTTGATTTCAATTAATCACCCACAAAAAAGTGATTTAACATAAACTCTGGCTCGATAGTATCGAGGCTTATCCCTAAAAAAGTCATTCTTGCAATTTGCTCAAGGATACTAAAAATCAATGATTTGGAGAAAAAAATGGCTATAAAGACAATTACTGGTGATGCCGGTGACAATAATTTAATCGGCACCCCCGATGATGAAATCATCTATGGACTAGAAGGCAATGACACCCTAAACGGCGCTGGTGGCAATGACCAGCTGTTGGGTGGCGCAGGCGATGATACCTATATCATCAATAGCCTGGGGGATGATGTAAGCGAAACCAATACTGATGGCACTGATGCAACAGGTACAGACACGGTTAAGTCGTCAGTATCTTTTACATTGGGAAATTTTTTGGAAAACCTCATTTTAACAGGTGGCGCTGCAATTAATGGCACGGGCAATAATCTGGATAATATGCTTACCGGCAATGCCCAGAGTAATACCCTCACTGGCGCGGCCGGAGACGATGACGTTTACGGAATGGCCGGAGATGACATTTTAAAAGGCGGTGATGGCGATGATGTACTTGTTGGCGGAACGGGCGCTGACCAAATGTTTGGCGGCGCAGGTAACGATAAGTATTATATTGATGATACCGATGACCTAGCCAGCGAACAAACCGATGCGGGAACTGATGCGGGCGGTATTGATACCCTCTACACGCCTTTTTCAAGTGTATTAGGTGATCTTTTTGAAAACCTGACATTAACAGGTACAGCTATCGTTAATGGCACCGGCAATAAATTAAATAATAAAATAATAGGTAATAGCAACAGCAATATCCTTACCGGCGGTGCGGGTAATGATGTTTTATCTGGTCTGGGTGGTAATGATACCTTGAAAGGAGGTGCTGGCAATGACACTCTCATTGGCGGCGCTGGTGCTGGCACTGGGGGAGATAAAATGTTCGGCGGGTCAGGCAACGACAGTTATTATATTGATAATAAAAGCGATGTCGTCAGTGAAGATGATGGCTTCGGTAGCGATGCCGGCGGTATTGATACCATTAACTCAACTATTTCCCTCACGCTTGGTGCACTTTTTGAAAACCTTAACCTAACAGGCAATGCACCTGCCGAGGGTACAGGGAATGGTCTCGATAATATACTGAAAGGCAATATTAACAATAATATTCTTTCCGGTCTTGCAGGAGAAGATACCCTAGACGGTAGGGCGGGCAATGATACATTACATGGCGGCGATGATAACGATACCTTAATTGACGACGAAGGCAGTAACAAACTTTACGGTGAGGCTGGAGATGATACCTTAAACGTAGACAACGCAGCCGGCAATAACTTCTTGTATGGCGGCGCTGGGCTTGATAGTTTTTCAGCCATAAAGTCTACGGGTAACAATTATTTTAATGGTGCATTAGGCGATAACCGCTTCAACCTTTTTGCAGCGAGTGGTAACAACAATGTTGTGGGCGGTGCTGATAATGATTCTATTCGCGCGGATTCCAGTACGGGTGATAACATCCTGAATGGCGGCGACGGCGATGATTATATTGTGGCGAATAATAGCAATGGCGACAATAAAATCTATGGCATGGGTGGTAACGATCGCTTAATCCTAGTCGCCCCGAAAGGCGCTAACATGCTGCTTGGCGGAGAAGGCGACGATCGCATTAGTCTTTCAGCGGGCAATGCCGCCAGTTTAATCACCCAAACAGTGGATGGTGGTAATCAATCTGATACTTTAATCGTCGATTATACTGATGCCAGCACCACCTTAACCGTCTTTATCAATGCAAATGATGGCGCAAGCGGTACTTTTATTGCCGGCACAAACCAAATTAAATTCACAAACATAGAAGCAATGAAAATTACCGGTACTAACTTTGATGATGACCTAAAAGGTGGAATCGGCAATGACACACTCAATGGTGGCGCAGGTAATAATACGCTGTCTGGCGGAGAAGGTGATGACAGCCTTTACGTTGATAACAATGCTTCTGGAAATAACATTCTTGAAGGAGGAGCTGGCAGTGACAGCCTATCTTCCTCTAATAGCACAGGAAACAATACTTTCAATGGTGGTGCAGATAATGACACTATAGAAGTTAATAATGCTGCCGGTAACAACATTTTGAATGGCGATGACGGCAACGACAAACTTAGTATCTCAGCCAACAGTGGCATCAATAAACTTTTTGGCGGCGCAGGTAACGATAGCATTTACGCTAGGCAATCCGCTGCAGCCAATACATTAGACGGCGGTACTGACAATGACTTTCTAGATGCTTCCGGCTCCACCGGCACAATTATCATGATGGGCGGTGAAGGCAACGATTACCTGACCGCAGAAAATAGCACGGCAAAAAACACCTTTAATGGCGGCAGTGGTAATGACAATATTTTCGGCGGCTTAAATGATGACATGATAATAGGGGGATTAGGTCGAGACACTTTATATGGCTCCACTGGCGCAGATACCTTTGTTTTTAATTCCGCTTCTGATTCTTTCCCCGATAAAATTGGCGATTTTTCTTTGGCGCAAAACGATGTTATTGCCATTTCTGCATCGGCTTTCGGTATCGCCAACTTAACTATTGCGCAATTTTCCTTTAATGGGGCATCCACAGCAGCACAGAGCTTTATCTATGACCAGGAAAACGGTATTTTATCGTTTGATAGGGACGGCAGCGGGGAACAATTTTTTGCTGTTGACTTAGTTGGAGTTGATTCCGGTACGGCATTGACAGCGGCCAATATTCATATTATTGCTTAAAACACCCTAAAATTACTTACCAGCACGGACACATGAAAAACTGTCCGCGCTTGGTAATTCGCTAAAAATTGCCGGAGTGCGGTACTAGTAAATATCACAAATCCGGCAATATCACAGGTGTACTAATTTCATTAATCCTCAGTCCATAACAGATAACGGGGGCTTTAATCACCTCACCTTTTATAGACTGCAAGGCCATCTGTGCCAAGTTAGCACCCGACAAACAAGCCATACCAAAGCCACCGGAAGGTCTAGCATTAATTTCCAGCAAGCGCACACCCTGCGCACCTTGTTTGAATTGAATATTGAATATGCCATTCAACCGATAACGTTGAGTTAATCGACTAACCATGCCCTGGATTTCAGGATGGTTATCGATGGTTTGCCCATGACCTGCCATTGGCGATTTTTTTCGTTGTACAGCAACTAAAAGCTCACCGTGCCGGCCTACGCAATCGACGCTCCATTCAACGCCGCCCAAATGTTCCATAACCAGCAGCGTATCAAATTGTGGCGTATTCACCATGCCTTGCCGTAGTTCTTGCCACGGTATTTGGTACTCAATCCCTTTAAGCACATGAGTGATGCCATCACGCTGCCTATCTAGAATTCGAAAACCAAGCCCGTAAACCGACACCGCCGGTTTAATACACAACTTTTCATGTTTAAGCGATAACGTATTAACAGCACGGTCAAATTCATCAGCATTATTAACTGCAATAAAATCCATTACAGTCGCCACACTGGGCTCTAGGTGACTATAAAAATGGGCTTTATTATGTAATAGAGTGAGCGTTGTAGCATCAGCAACTGACATCACTTGTACACCAATGGCATTAAACAGGGCATGATTAGCACTGATCAAAGCCGCTTCCTTACCCGGCCAAAACAAATCAATCTTGTGGAGACTGCAAAACACCACACACCATTCAAGATAATCTTGACCCACCAGATCCGAAGGCTCTAGATGGTTCTCATCAGCCGCTAAAAACACTGTGGCTGTGGTGTAGGTTTGCGTACAAATCAGTGTCACTTCATCGGCCGGTATCGACTGACGAAGATTTTTTAATACCGCAGCGATGGTTGAAAAAGTCTTATTGAACCAAATTCTCACGACCTATAGATGAATCACGATTTGCGGCAACAGGCTATCTATAGTACGACCATTGCCATTTTCACCAATCGCGTGCATTTTCCACTCGCCATTATGGCGATACACTTTGGCCATAATTTGCGCAGTGTGATTGCCTTGTGCACTTAATGTATAACGGGCAATTTCCGTGTTGTTGGTGCCATCCACCAAACGGCAATAAGCATTTTCTACCGCATCAAAGGTTTGATTAGTAAATGAGTTAACGGTAAATACCAATGATTTAACCTCGCCAGGTACTTTATCCAGCGCCACGATAATTTGCTCATCATCGCCATCGCCGTCACCAGTACGGTTATCGCCCGTGTGAATAATACTGCCATCACGGCTTTTTAACTGTTTAAACCAAATAGTATCAACCAGTTTATTTTGCTCGTTAAACATAACACATGAAGCATCCAAATCGATGGCATCGCCACTGCCACTGCCAAAAAATCCTTTTAATGCACCGCCAGTTTTTTTAGCATCCCAGCCTAAACCCATAATAACTTTTGTTAAAGAAGCCCCAGAATCTTTGGTCAAAGAAATTTTTTGACCTTTTTGTAGATTAATACCCATGAATGAAATGCTCCTAAAGTAGATAATTAATACAAGAGTTTATGGGTTACCTATGGTAAACCCAGTTTATCAACTCGGCCTCACGGCGACTCAACAATAAAAAATCTAAGCGAGTATACACTCAACGAGTGATACCCTTAAGTTTAGCCGCTTCCAGCCAGAGAGGAAATTCACTCAACAAACGTTCATACAAATCTTGTTCACTTACGCTGTTAAGGTCATCTAACGAAAAAAAGCCACAATTGTCGACGACTCGGCCAGATAAAGTATCGAGTTTTTCCAAAACACCATAATTTCGCCCACCAATACCAATAAATTGCCAAAAAATAGGCAATTTAGCCGCATCGACCAACAATTTTTTAATAACGGCATTTTGGCTTACGCCGCCATCACTCACAAAAATTATCAATATCGGCAAATTTGTATGGGCATAATGTTGAATCACCCGCTCGATTACTTCGGGTTCATTATTAATACTCATCATGCCCCAATTACGCCAACCGTAGTCTGCGCTGGCGATATAATCAGAATAGTTTTGTAACGTAGCTGGCGGCAGCGCCAGAGCTTTGCTGGAAAATGCCCAGACATCCAGCGCTCCATCGTCATCAAAATGCACAGCCAGCGGCAACAATCGCTCAATGACTTGCTGCACTTTACCCTTATCATACTGTGCGTACATTGAGCCTGAAGCATCCAATACCAAGCCTACCTGCGCTACAGTGGCTGTCAAATAATATTTTTCCAAAGAGATCGCTGCTTTTTTAGCCAAACCGACTAGTTTTGGTGCCGCCGCGGCAATCTTTTTTTCAAGGGGCAGCTCAGGGGGTTTCTGTGGCATCTCTTCTTCAACATTACCGCCAAAATATTGAACCAATGCGGCCAAACCCCCATTGAAACCTTGAGCGGTGGCACTGAAACGCCAGCCACTGTTACTGCGGTAAATTTCACCCACTATCAAGGCTTTTTCGTTTTCAAAATCTAACCCTGAAAACGAAAAGCGAGCAAGTTCTTGATTAGCTACAACAAAACGTAAATAACCATTATGTAATTGCCGTATGGTTTCAGAGTTACTCAGTACTGCGGTAAAAACCAAACGATCAATAGTGGCTGGCAATACCGTCAATTGACATAAAAATCTGATTAAATCCTGCTCTGACTTAACTAATTTAATACCCCCGCAAGAGCTTTCGGCCTGATTATAGAACGTCATATACCGCTCATCCGCTAATTTTTGCTGGGCATTTACGCTAAAACAAGCAAAATCAACATCTTCTCGCAATCCAGAAAAACACAAGCCAATCTGAAATGACTCGATATCAATATTCTGATGCAACTCAGCCAAAGCCAAGCGCTGGCCGCGACGAATTTGCATAATCCTGTTTATAGCAAATTAAACATTAACCCCAAATGAAGCCGCTAATGGCCCTAATCCACCTGCAAAACCTTGACCTACCGCTTTAAATTTCCAATCGGCACCCACGCGGTAAATTTCGCCAAAAATCATGGCTGTTTCTACTGAAGCATCTTCACTCAAATCATAACGGGCAATTTCTTGGCCGCCATCTTCATTAATAATTCTAATGTAGGCACGACTAACCTGGCCAAAATTTTGTTTGCGTGTAGCAGCATCGTGTATAGTGACCGCAACAACAACTTTATCTAAATCGGCAGGTATTTTACTTAGCTCCACTTTAAGAGACTCATCATCGCCATCTCCCGCACCAGTCAAGTTGTCGCCTGCATGTTGTACGGCGCCATCAGCCACGACTTTATTGTTGTAGAAACAAAAATCACTGTCTGAACGAACTTTGCCATCTAGCTTAACCATAAAAGCACTGGCATCTAAATCGAATGCGGCACCATCTGTTGCGCGTGCATCCCAGCCCAAACCAATTACAACTTTATTTAATCCTGGAACCTCTTTGCTGAGATTCACGTTACCGCCTTTACTAAGTGATATTGCCATAACCGTCTCCGTATTTTATAAAAAGTGTTAACCCTTAATGGATCATATTAAATATTTATGCCGTATTGTCTAGCCAAGGCAGATAATCCACCCGCATAACCTTGTCCTACAGCCTTAAATTTCCATTCAATACCATGTTTGTATATTTCGCCAAAAATCATAGCGGTTTCAATCGAAGCATCTTCACTCAAGTCGTAACGCGCCACTTCATTATTGGAATCACCATTGACTATTCGTACATAAGCATGGGAAACCTGACCAAAATTTTGTTTACGTGCTTCTGCTTCATGAATCGTCACAGTAAAAATCACTCGCTGAATATCTACTGGAATTTTATCTAAAAACACATTAATTGTTTCGTCGTCACCATCTCCGGCACCCGTACGATTATCACCTGTATGCTCCACAGAACCACAGATAGAAGTTGTTTGATTGTAAAAAATAAAATCACTGTCGGAACGCACTTTCCCATCTTCTTTAACCATAAAGGCGCTGGCATCCAAATCAAAATCTGTACCATCCGTGGGCCTTGCATCCCACCCCAAACCGATGATGAGATTTTTCAGCGTGGGATCAGTTTTCGACAGGCTAATATTGCCGCCTTTACTTAATGAAATACCCATAAATTAACCTCCAGTGAGTTTATATTTTTTTAATAAGAACTTGACTCAACTACGCCTTAGTCCATACAAAGTATAGTGGAATAACGCTAAACCTCTGTAAAAATATCAAGCTACGTTGACAGCGTATAATTGCTAATAATACCTATTAATACGCAAATTGCATAGCAGGAGAATTACAACGCTAAGTTTTTAGTGAAAATACAAATCATCAGCTGCAAAATCCATAATCGTTAGCAATCCTTTGCCACAAATACTTAAGTCTCCATTTTTAAAAAGATATAGCCGATTACTAGCGAAATTTGGTGATACCACTGAAGCAAAGCGATGTTTAAATCAAAAAATTTTGGAATAAAAAAACCCCCACTACCCAGAAGAGTAGTGAGGGTTTCAATTCCTCTTTATTTGGCAATTAAAAATTGCCAATAAGATTCATTTATTAGATAAATGATGGAATTAATGGAGCATCTACAGTAACCATTTGACGGTTGCCGCCTTCATCAGTGAAGAACAACAAACCAGCAAAACGACTGTCTGGATCGTAGATCAAGTCAGCTAAACGATAAACTTCCCAAGCCGCGTCAGACGCAGTAACTTGGTAAGTTCTTGTTTGGCCTGGAGCAAGTGGGCTGTTATCGCTAACAGTCAAACCTTCTTCAGCCAACAAGTCATCTGGGTATCCAGTTTCATCTTCATGAACAGCAGGATCCAAGAAACGTACGCCAGCAGTGTTAAACTCGCCTAAACGAACAGCTGAATCACCATTGTTAGTAACAGTCAATGTCATTTGCATGGCACGGCCTGGTACACGGTAAGTAGCGTCGTCAACTTTAACAGCGACTGTTGGAGCTGGCATTTCAATTGGCTTCATACCACGTAACAAACCTGCTTGTAGCGGGGTTGTAATTGGAAATTCAGCGTTTGTGCTAGCCATAGTTGCTGCAACGATCGCCATTGTACCAACAGCGAAAGCGATACCAACTTTTTTGTCAGTTGGAGTGATCAACGTGTCAGCTTTTCCTGCTTCAACGGCAAGATGACGTGGAATAAATACTGGTTTACGCAACCAATAAACAATCCATGCCAAACCGATTGCATACCAGAAAGCATGCCAGAAGTAGATGTTACCAATGTTGTAGTTTTCTAAATCAACAGTTACGCCGGTCAAAGTTGTAATTGGATTTTTGAAATCTTTCATAGAACCAGTAATGGTAACCCATTTACCTGGCCCGATGATTGGACCACCACCTTTAACGTTCATCATACTGTGAACATGCCAATCGCCTGGACGACGTGCTTTCAACAATACTTTGAATTCGTAGGTTTCACCCAATTCCAAGCTACATGAACGTGGAACTAACTGACCACCGATCCAAGACCCTGCACGAATAAATACAGGACCTGGTGTACCGATGTTCAAGAAAGATGATTCTGGTAAATCAACAGTTTCAGGCCATCCTTTAAAAACGTGGAATTTACCTGTAACAGTCATTGTATCATTAACAGCTACGGTATCTTTTGACCAATTTAAGTCATACCAGTGAATAGTACGCATACGCATAAACGCTGCTTGAGACTTTTCACCATGAGCTGCTGCTGTTGGAGCATAAAACATTGCTGCTGTAACGCCAACTAACACGCCGACAAAGGACAATTTAGCAATCTTGTCTTTAATCATTTTCATATATCCTCCTCTATAATAGAGAATCTATAGGTTTTGAGTATCTAGCCAGTAGCCGTTATAAAATAATCGTCTCTGACCAGTTTTTTATGTACATGTTCTTAATTCAATGATTCTTAACGAATCAGTAACGTTTCTTATGATGCAGTTGTGAAAGCGGTGCTTCCAAACCAACGACCAAAGAAATGCCACAATACATATACGATGATACTCACGAAACCAGAGAAGAACGCTGATACTGGAGCAACGTCTTTACCAAAGGTTCTTAGTGTACCTTTCTCAACCATTCTGATGTACTCGGGCATACCAGTTCTGATGTAATGGTATCCTAATAAGTCAGCCAAAGTCATTACCATACCGTTGTATTCAACAGGTTGATGTAATGGAGCAATAACTGGCCAGTTGCTTGGGTAAAACAACAAACCGAAAGCCAAACCACCAAGTACCGCAGTCAACTGCATACTTCCAGACATCATCAATATAACATCCAGAACGATAGCGCCTGGAATTAATTGTGATGGGAATACGAAGTTAATTGGGAAATATGTCCAACCCCAAAAGTTGAAATATCTGTTGACCCACTCACCGAATAACAAACCCATTACGCAGAAAGTTGCACCGAATGCGATGCGATAACGCCACCAAAGAACTGCTTGAACAGCTGCTGGAAAAGTAATAGCCATAATTGGCAGAACTGTTACCCACAGACGTCTATCTTTCCAGTCAACCCAGAAATCCCAGTCACCTGCAACAAGCATAAAGTGAACGTGGTAACCACCAAGTACAACAAAGAACAGTGTAAAACAAATTAGCCAGTCAAACGTACGTGAAACTTTTACCGCTTCAGCACGTGAACGTACAGCTGATTGAGATGCGCTCATAGCTTTACCTCCAAAAAGGATTAAATTATTTTTATTAAAACTATCTTCTCTTAAGGTTGCCCCAAAATCTAGGAGATTTAGGAGCAACCAAGGAGATAGTTATTACAGCAAAGACTAGATTAAAATTAAGCTAAGTCTTTTTTCAGAAGCTTGGCAATTGCCGCAACTTCGATACCAACAACACCTAATACACCTAAAGCTGACCATCCGAAGAATACGAAGCCGTAATGTAAAGGAGCAACAAACAACTCTTCCATGAACCAGAAGGTGTGACCCCATTCATTCAAGCCAACATTTGGCAGAATCATGAATGGACCAACGGTCGCAACCATATATTGGATAGAGTTACCTTGTTGGTAGGTAGGCAATCTTGTTTTTGCATACAAGAAAGCGCCGCCACCAGTAATAATATATACAGGGTAGCTCAAATAGAATTCGATAACGTGACTTGGTGTGAAGTCAGTGTCACGAACAATTGTTTGATGCCAAGTACCATCTTGCTCAGTGAAGTAGCTAGCGCCGAAGTAAATAGCAACGCCGTAAGCAACTAACCAAACCCAATGATGGAAATGTCTTCTCAACTCTTCTCTTGGAGTGATTGACATCACTTTACGATCGCGAGATTTCCACAGGTAACCCCATAGAATACCAGCAGTTGATACTTCTAAAACGAATTCAATGTACAGGAAGTTCATCCAGTATGTTTCGAATTCGGGTGCGAAAGAATCTAAGCCAGCAGACCAGCCATAAACGCCTTCATACCAACGGACCCATGCATAAAATACGCAATAAATTGCGACTGCAAAGACCAAGTTTCTTTTATTTAACAGCGGTGCTTCCGCAGCATCAGCTTTCACTGATTCAGTTGTAGCTGCCATTTCTATCTCCTAAAAATGAATTGAACCTGGCTAATAAGCCAGTGTCGATAGTAACAAGTCCTTTTTACCCACTTGAATATGATTATTATCACCATCAAGAGACACCAAATCAATTTGGCGCTTCCAAAGTCTACCAGTTCGAACTACCTTGTCAAGCCTATTCATTCATTGAATTAAATAATTTTTACTTCACCCCCGCTATTCCAAATTTTATTATCTTTAACTACTTGATTTCTGATATTATCAACGTAAATTGAGCATTCTAATTCAACTAAAAAAATTATTAAAAACACCTAACTTATGAAAAAATACTTACTCTTATTTGTGGGGCTAGGCGCATTAATAGCCTTCATGCGCCTTGTACTGCTCCCACTGGTTCTCGAAGTAGTTGCCTCGGACGCCTTTCTCGTTGAGAGCAAAGATGAAGCTCAAACACAGAGCATATCAACCCCCCTCACGGCTCTTGCATTTAATCACTGCAATAGTTACATAAAATCAGAACTTGGGGATAAAGTTGATGTAAGCTTCCCAGATAAGCCACTTAAGGCATGGGGTTTTGGCAATTATCAGTACATTATTCATTCTGAGTTTAGCGTTGCTGGCAACGCATCAAATCCAAAAACATACGCCTGTCGCATAACTTATGATAACGGTGACAATCAAGAGGGTATTGCTGATCCTAAGAACTGGACGGTAGATGGCCTGACGGGGCTAGATGGGCTTTAACCAGCCAAATTTAGTGATAGCCCACGGCGTGTATTCCGTGAAACGCTCAAAGTAAGTTACTTTTAATACACTATGCAAAAAATGGTAGAACCTCGAAATAAATCGATTTGTTTTATTGGCGGGTTCTGCCTTTCTCGACACTTGATTATATATTATCCCCCGCGATTTCTTCTCAGCGCCAACTGTTCAAATATAACAACCCCTAACCAAAAATGCTGATACAAAAAGCACTGCTTTGCCCATAATTTTATCAGCACTATACACCTGATTCCACACCAAAAAATGCCCTTCCAATATTTTAGATTGCTTTTGCGATGCCAAATATTTTGGACATTTATCCATATACTGCCTTGATTTCTTAACAAAGATTTTTCTTGTTCTATTTTGAAACCCAGGAGTACATATTTTCTCATTGCGTATCTTGCAACTTCTTTGCAGAACTCACTTTAACTTTTTTATACTATACCTAGAGTTCAGGGGAATTTCATAAAGACCTATGAAGCTTTGTGAATCTAAAAACTAAAGCCCAGTACCCATATCTTTTTTCAAATAGCTTATATAAAAAAGCCACATACAACATTTTTTAAAGATACTTGCACCCAATATGTTGGCATAATATTTATACTTAAAACATCCTCCAACATTTTCTAACATCTACATGAAAATAGCACTCATAGTCGCAATGGCCAGCAATGGCGTGATAGGCCACAAAGGTCAAATGCCTTGGCACTTGTCGGCTGATTTAAAGCATTTTAAAAAAATAACCCTAGGGTCACCAATAATAATGGGGCGAAAAACCTTCGAGTCTATAGGCAAGCCTTTGCCAGGTCGTAGCAACATTATTATCAGCAGAAACCCTGACTACCAGCAAATCGGGTGCTTAGTTTTTAACACTATTGAAACCGCTCTAAAAAATTGTTGTCACAATAACCAAGAAGTTTTTATTATCGGCGGCTCAGCTTTGTACGAAGCTACATTAGCTTATGCAAATACGCTTTATGTCACAGAAATCAACAAAAACTTTGATGGGGACACGGTGTTCCCCAACTGGAATAAAGCTGACTGGCTTGAAACCCATCGTGAAGATGTTAATGACGATTCGCAATCATCTTTTAGCTACAGCTTTATAACTTACAAAAGGATTACCGTGCCTACCTTAAGGTAAACAATGAGTGCAATAATGCCATGGCGATGACAAAAAAACTACCGAACCGATGCCAAGATTTTGAAACTGCCTTAATAGACAGCGAACAGCGCTTTCGGCAAATGGCAGATATAGCCGGTGAGTGGCTATGGGAGCAAGATCCTCAAGGCTATTACACCTACAGCAGTATCGCCGTTAAAAAAATTCTTGGCTTTACACCGGAAGAAGTCATCGGTAAGCACTACACGACCTTTTTAACACCCCAAGACAAGGCCAACCAAAAAGACTATACCACTGAAAAAACTGCATTTTATAATCTTATCAACAACTATCGCCACCAAGATGGTCGCCCAGTATTAACGGAATCAACTGGCCTTCCTATTTTCGCCCCTACGGGCCAGCTTTTAAAATGGCGTGGTATTGACCGCGATATTACCAGTAAAAAACAATTTGAAGACGCGTTATTAGACAGCGAAAAACGCTTGCGCTTAGTGATTGAAAGCGCCTTGAGTGCTATTGTCATGATGGATTCTTACGGCATTATCACTGACTGGAATCGCCAAGCTGAAAATATGTTTGGCTGGTCTAATAAAGAAGCTATCGGTCAGCGGCTTGATTCTCTGATTATCCCATCCCGTTTTCATAGTGCTCATCGACAAGGCTTGCAACAGTTTTTGCAGACCGGCCACGGGGAAATCTTAAATCGACGCATTGAGCATATTGCCAAACGTCGTGATGGCTCAGAATTTCCGGTGGAATTAAGCATTGCCCCCTTAAAATTGGGCAATACCTATATTTTTAGCGGTTTCGTCAATGATATTACCGCAAGAAAAGCCGCAGAACAGCATACCCGTGAGGTACAAATTAGCTTGGCAATTGCACAGAGCGAAATCAATATGGCCCGACATATTCAGTCCTCGTTGCTGCCCTCAGCGCCTATTATTACCAAAGATTTTCAAATCGCCGGTTATTGTTTACCGGCCAATCTGGTCGGTGGCGATTATTTTGATTATTTTTTCCGTACTGACACCCAGTTAGACATGGTGATTGCCGATGTGTCCGGCCATTCATTTGCGCCTGCGTTGTTTATGGTTGCGGCCCGTAGCGCTATCCGAACCTATGCGAATAGCACCCAATCACCTGCACACATCATTGACACCCTGAATCGATTCATGTTTAAAGACCTGGATAATAGCGATTTTTTTATCACTTTGTTTTATTTGCAATATGATATCGTCCGTCATGAATTACGCTTTGCTAATGCAGGACATCCGCCCCCGCTATTGTTGAGTGCCGGTCAATCTCAATGCCAGCGTTTAGATGCCGATGGTTTAATACTGGGCGTGCGTGAACAGGTAACATTTGAAGAAAAAACCGTGTTAATGGCCAAAAACGACGTGTTATTGATTTACACTGATGGCTTAACGGAAGCAGAAAATGCTGAAGGAGAGTTTTTTGGGCTGGAACGCGTCAGTGATATTTTTAGTCAGCATTGTGGGCAAACGCCACAAGCCATTATTGATGCCTTGTTAAGCGAATTAAAGCAATTTTGTCAACGCGACGCGCTTAAGGATGATATTACCCTCATGGTTTTCAAGCGTAACTGACGTTACAGTAATTTAGCTAATGCTTTATTCAATACCAGGTAATGAACTAAAGTAATGGGCGGATTATTATGCAGCTCTTGATGTATTCGCCAATATTCCTTGATTTTTTGTTTAGCTATGGCGGTTTCAAAGTAATCGGCACAGCTTGTTGTTGACGTTAACAAGATCGTCTTAACAAGAACACCCACAATACGGGTTATATCCTGATTTATCTCAGCGACAATTTTACGCTCCCAATCTCCCTGTATAGGAATCAGTGCGAGTTGCGCAGCAATGCTATCAACATCCAGATAATGGCTGGTTTCGTGAAACAACTCTAACACCGCTGTCATATCATGATTGGTCTGTGTCGCGACCATTACAATCAGGGGAAATACCGACATACACCCCAACAAGGCCGTTTTTTCTGCAATAGCGTCTGGAACACCGTCTTGCAGATAAGCTGTTTTATGTTGTTGATATTGGCCATTAAATTGTTTTACATAATCGCTATACTCAGCCAGATAGCGTTTGTATCCCATAATAGTTAACGCGCTGACCTGGCTTTTTTTATCTTGCCCCAGTGTCCACTCGCACAAATTAAACAATGTTTTTTCTAACTGGAGCAATAGCCCATATTGTTTAGCAGTGGCCAGTTGATTATCCAGTGCATAAATAGCTTGCCTGAGGACAGCGCCATCCAGAACCCTATCAAAATTCAGGTAGCTATTGATGTAATCCAGCACGATTAAGCCTTCATGCTCTTCTAGAACATTTAAAAACCCACTGCCCGCCTGATTAATTATTTTATTACTCAGCACCGTCGCTTTAATTTCTTGAGCCAAAGGGTGCTGGGCTAAATAAGTTTTATAGCGCGTGTTAATTTGTTCGGGAAAGTACTGTTCTAAATAAATGTTGCCCACATCATCTGGTAATTGCGCAGACTCTATCTTTATGGTGTGCGTTAAATACATTTTACTCGCCGCCATCAGTACCGCTAACTCTGGACGCGTTAAAGCCTGTTGGGGACGGCTCAGAATGTCTTTGTCAGAGGCAAAAGACTCCACAACCTTATCGAGAAAGTCATTAGCTTCCAGCTTTTCTGCCACTTGCAAAAATAAGCCAGGGTTTTCGCTGTTACGCATTTCTTCCAATGATAAACACAAACTTTGCGCGATATTATTGGCTAACACCTGCCGACAGACTTCATCGGTCAGCTCATCAAACAAACTTTGTGGGTCGCTGATCAGGTTTTTATTGTGCAAACCGGTCAGCAGAATCTTTAAATTGACCTCATGATCGGAAGTATCGACACCCGCAGAATTATCGACAGCATCGGTATTAATGCGGCCACCGTTTAAATGATATTCAATCCGCGCTTTTTGGGTAAAACCCAGGTTAGCACCTTCACCGACAACACGTGCTTTAAGATCAAGGGCATTGATGCGCACGTTGTCATTACTGTGGTCACCCACGTCTTCGTGTTTTTCACTGCTGGCTTTAACGTAAGTACCAATACCGCCTAACCACAATAATTCTACGGGAGCTGTTAATAAATAGCGGATTAATGATTCACCATCCAAAACACTGTAGCGTATACCCAACCATTTTTTGAGTTCGGGCGAAATAGGAATGTCTTTTGCTGAGCGGGCATAAACCCCGCCGCCTGACGAAATCAAGGCAGTGTTGTATTCCATCCAGGTAGAGTTTGGTAATTCAAACAAGCGTTTGCGTTCTTGAAATGCCGTATTATTGTCCACAGGATTGGGATCAATAAATATATGCTGACCACTAAAAGCCGCCAATAAGCGAATATGCGGTGACAGCAACATACCATTGCCAAAGACATCGCCATCCATACTGCCAATACCGATGACGGTAAAGGCTTCGGCCTGAATATCTTTATCCAGCTCTCGAAAGTGACGCTTCACACATTCCCATGCCCCACGTGCGGTAATGCCTAACGCTTTATGATCGTAACCTTGCGAACCACCGCTGGCAAACGCATCCCCTAACCAAAACTGATATTGCGCAGCAACGGCATTAGCGGTGTCTGAAAACTGTGCAGTGCCTTTATCGGCGGCGACCACTAAATAAGGGTCAGGATCGTCATAGCAGACAAGTTGTGGTATCTGAACTATCTGGTTATTTTGGTAGTTATCGGTTAAATCCAGCAAGCCGCGTATCAAGGTGATGTAAGCTTTTTTGCCGGCGACCTTAAAATCCACTTTGGAGCCGTTATGTTTAACAACAAAACCGCCTTTGGCGCCGGTTGGGATAATCAGCGCATTTTTACTGACCTGGGTTTGCATCAGCCCCAGTATTTCAACCCTAAAATCATCATGACGATCAGACCAACGAATACCGCCACGAGAAATTTTACCGGCACGCAAATGAATGCCTTCCATATGTATGGCGTGGACATAAATTTCGTTTTGTGGTTTAGGCGAAGGCATATCTATAATGCCCAAACTATTTATTTTAAATGACAAAAAATAATCAGGCCAGTCGCGCTGCAAATGAAAGTTACTGCGCATGGTCGCATCAATTAAATTAAAAAAGGTGCGTAAAACTCGATCGTCATTAAGATCAGTAACCGCCTTCATACTTTCCAGCAACTGTAGGCGCAGAGGAAACAAGGTTTGCTCTTCTCTTATCCCCGTATCGCTCCATTCAGGATTAGGTCGAAACCGTGCTTCGAAATAGACAAATAAACACAAAGCAATTTCAGGATTATGGATGAGCGCATGATTAATACTGGCTCGTGTGGTTAAATGATAAATCTGTAAATAATAATTCCGGTACGCGCGTAAAACATCAATGGCCCGCCAGGAAAGTCCCGATAATATGAGTAACTTATTGAGTGCATCATTTTCAATATAGCTATTCATCACCCCCGAAATAGCGTCTATCAGGCGATGCTTTAAACGGCAAAAAGCTAGCTTTTGACCATTGGCCGCCTTAACCGTAAAACTTTTAATAAACTGAGTCACGCCGTCAGTGGTAATGCGAAACTGCACCTGATCCATAACCCGCAATGACATATTTTCCAGTGCCAGAATATATTCATCCAGATAATGTTCATACTGACTGTAAAAATGCAGACGGTAGTGTTCAGCATCTTGACCAGGATTGAGCAGGCTCACTTGATGGATATCGTTATTATTGAGCTTTTCAAGATGTAACACATCTTTAAGTGCGTAACGAGGTGAAACTAAATGTTTGTATTCAGAGCTTAAAACGGGAAGATATTTTTGGTATAGCTGTTTAGCCGCTGTGTCGCCTAGCGCTCTGAGCGTCAGATGCTGGAAAGCAGCATCCCAGGGAAGCAGTGAATCAGCTACCGTTTCGCTGTTCACAAGACGGCCTCAGATATTTAACTATTTCCAGGACATTACCGTCATCGGTTTGGGTATAAGTGACCTTATCCATCAGTGAGCGAATAAAGAACAAACCCATGCCGTTTTCTTTCGGGTTATCTAAATCCGGTGACAAGACTGTTTTAAGATCAAAGCCCGGGCCGTGGTCATAAACTTTAATATTTAAGGCGTCATTTTGGATATGAATAGCGATTTTAACAGTATCCTGGGGATTGCTATGGTGGCCATGTTTAATGGCATTGGTGGTGGCTTCGGTCAGCACCAGATTTAAATGATAGGCCAAGGTATCTTTATCGGCGGCAAAAGTATCGATTTTTTGCACAATTTGCTCACCCAAATGACCAATCAGCTCCAAATATTTGGTCTGTGTTGGGATAATGACGTCTACCTGAATAATTTCAGCGCCCATGCTCGACCTCTAGGTATCATTGTTCAATGCTTCATCCACAGTCGCATAAATTTCAAAAACGCGATTTAAGCGGGTCAATTCAAACATGGATAAGACCTGCTTTTGCACATTCACTAACGCCAATTTACCCGATTTGGTAATGGCATTTTTATGTCCCGATAGCAACGCACCCAAGCCAGAACTGTCTATAAAGCGCACATCTTCAAGCTGAACAATAATGTGTATCTGACCTTGCTCTATCTGATGCAAAAGATAAGTTTTTAGTTCACCGGAGTTATGGGCGTCAATGCGATCTTCATGCACAAATAATACACAATAGCCATTTACTTTTTTTTGATCCAGATTCATGTGTTTTCAGGTTTTATTAAGGCGTTCGCACACGGTATATTAATTTACAATAACGCTGGCGTTATTTGTTAGTCAGCATAACAGCGCAGCGTTTAGCGTCAAGCATTATCGTTAGCTTTTACCAGCATAGATCTTTTGTAATGCCATCTGTTGCCTTGTCAATATTTCGTTCGCCGGTGTGTTTCAATGTTAAATCACCACAGTCATCATTGGCCTGGGCGCTGGAATTAATACGTGTTGCCTGCAAAGTATAACTATTAGGCGTTACTGCGCTAATAGTTAAATCGTAGTATTTTGTTCCCCCATCTACTGGGCTTGCCTTTGCAAAAATTAAAGGCGCTCCTGTGTCATTTATTCCTGTTTCAACTGTTCCTATGGTGCAAGTATTCTCTCCACCAGGAACACTTGCATCAGCTGCATCACAGTAACTGCCCATTTCGGTATAGTGTTTCTCCATAGCATTAGCCAACGACACCAATGCACCCTTGGCATCAGCGCGCCTAGATTTCATGACGCTTTTTTGGTAATTAGGCACGGCAATACTGGCCAATACACCCACAATAGCGACGGCAATCATTAGCTCTATCAGTGTAAAACCTTGTTGCTTTTGTTTCATATTTTACTTTTCCTAAATGCACTATAGGTCATTGCACATCCAAATACATAGCCAGTAGCAGACTATTTCAGCTGCCGCCATGACCTGCGAATACCGGCTCCTGCTGCTGTGCCGCCTCCGCCAAGATCTAAAACAGTACCCATATTTCCCGTCGAGCCACTGACATATTTAAAATCAACCTGTGCAGCCTGCGCCTCAATAATTGCCGGGGTTTTAATAATCCCTACGCCGACATCAATACCCGCCGCAAAATGTTCAACGCCAGCAACGGTTATTTTATCACTGCCATCAACTTTGCCATCGCCGTTAACATCAAAAGCCGCCGCACTAAATTCCCCACCCGTTAGTGCATCAACTTCCATCAATCGTGATTTTCCGCCGGAACTGCAAGCATCGGCATTAGGAATCACTGTTGAAAACACTACTAACCCCCTGCGCACAAGTGGAAAACTAACCGCCCTCTCGCCTTCGGCAATATTACCGGGCTTAAGTAAATTTAACGACCAGCCCATTTTTAATGTGCTGGTTGCCGTACAACCCGAACTGGTAGCCGCATAACATACCGGTTTTTTAGACACCACACGCACCGGTTTGTTACTAGCAACTCCCTTAACAGTCGTAGCAGATCCTTCATAATCGATAGTTTGCGCTTGTAACATATTTCGATCGGTTATGGCTGAGCCCTTATCCCATAAACCATAGAAAGTCTGTACTTGTGGACTGCCACTGACAACATTATCGCCAATTTCAACGTACTTACCCGTGCCAAAGTACAGCATAATCCCCATGCCGTTTTGGCTGGCTCCCACTTTTCCCACGTTGAGCTTGCTGGTAATGGGTTGACGATTGGCCGCATTACAAACAGTACCCGATGTGGTGCAAGCAATAAAAAAGGGTTTGTTATCTACAATCGTCCAGCTACTTATGTTCCCGGAAACATCAAACTTCCATAAGTTACCGTATAAATCTCCGGCATAAACAGTATCCACGCTATGATCGTTGTTGGTATCAAGCGCAATAGGCGAAGACAGCCCATTTTTATTTGTCGCAGTTCCAGCACCCGTGTCTAGTTTTTTCAATATCGCGCCAGTTAGTGCGTCAAGAACAAACAATACCGCATGGCCGTTATCACTGTTATAGCCATTGCCGACAACCACAACCCAGTGGCCATCTTGCATTCTGACTACAGAAGGTTGCGCCAGGGTATAACCCAAATCAGCATCGTCCGTATTAGTAAACTCCCACCATACATTGCTGCTGCCAAACGTATCCGGATTGGTAACATCCAGCGCAAATACCGCACGTCCACCTGCACCCGTACTACCCACCAACAGTGTATGCCATTGTGTGCCATCATAAACATCACCCACGCTGGTGGCGCCATCAACGTAATACTGATGCGTATAAAGAGGTGACACTAGCTTGCTCAATTCAGGAAATAAGGCATTGGGTATATAAGCCAGCATTTCGTTGCCGCCGGCTTTATTAGCATCAAAACCATGTAACATCCCGTCATTAGCGCCTACATATATCATAGGTCTACGATTACTATACGTACTGCTTACCCTAAAATCCTTGTAGCGACTTCCCTCTACACCCGATAAATCCGCGTAGCCATAATCTTCATTTTTTACATAAACCGGATCAGAATTAACAATATCACCTAAGATGCCAGTTCTGTTCCTAAATGCGCCGCCAGGCTTTTTTTGCTCACCGGTATCATCGCCCCGCAACCAGTCAACCCGTAAACTGCCTTTATTGCTTTCATTGAGATAGTTTTTTTGATCTGTCGTCAAGCTATCCCACTTAAACACGACCCCGCGTGCCCCGCCCACTGCTAAAGGGTTAAAAGTGTAGAGCTTACGATTACCAGGAGACGGAAACTTTGTCGAAGCTTCCCAGGCAGGTGTTATACCGCCGGTATTGATATCGACATTAAAAGCCTGCAATTCACCGCGCCAGTCTTCGGTGTTAAATTTGGCTTGGTAGACCTGCGTACCCGTATCCAGGCGCGTGGTATTAACCGCTACCGCGGAGGCTGACGAACTCTGCGCATTAATTTTAATGAATGCCTGGTTTAAGGCATCTATCAATTTTTTAGGATTAGTGGCAAGTACATAGTTATCAGGTTCATTATTGCCATCTGCATCCCATTCAGACGGAGCAGTCACTTTCCCTGTGGCATCAACTACCTTATTATCGGGTATGTCGTTATGGTTAAAATCGTTAAAGCCACCATATTTTCCGGCCAGCCACAGCATATTCATCTTGCCGACCAATGGCGCTGCATTGTATTCCTGGGTATCTACCATAAAGGTATTCACCGTCTGTTCCCCGTCAAAACCAGTGCCCGTCCTAAGATCTTGCGTGTTGGCATAATAAGCCAGACCCGCAATATAATAAGCATTATCCTTACCGGTATAGGGGCAAGTGCCGAACACTTCGCCAAGACCTGGAATATTTTTGTTGCTGGCAAGCATATCGCAGTTAGCTGATGTACAGCCAATACACTGGCTGGTATTGGTTAAGCCTTCAAGATCCCCCACTTTATTGGTCAAGGATTTTACGTTTATCGCGCTATCTGCATTACTGGGCTGGCCATAATCTTGAGAAATATTGCGCGCATTAAAAGTGGCTGCGGTAAAAAAACTGCCCGGGAGCTTTTTATCCATCCAGGGATTAGCATCGTTAATGCCGACAATAAAGTTTTTCTGGCAGCTGGCTAACATAGGATCTTGCCAACGATCTGCCTTCAGGATAGGAAAACCGCCGTTTTCGCCCTTTAAATATTCAGGCGTAGGGCCAAGATTTTTAAAATAACGAATAGATTCATAAAACAATTCACTTGCCGGATCGTTAGCTTTATAAGAAACATCACTGAATTTATTAATGTAAGGAATTACCCCCGATTTGGTGACGCCACTTGAAGTGGCATCACCTGGGTTAGAATTTAACTCAAGCGTGCCATCGGCCTTAATTTCCTTATTGGGGTTATCGACAACTCCGCCAGAGCCATTGGGTTTTAAAGCACCCACATACTTAATGTTTGAGCGCAGTACGCCACCATCGATGCCATTACCATCGGTATTGGTATAACTGGTAATGCCGAAACGGATATGATCGGCATTTTTTTGCACCAAACCTTCAGGTTTGTAATACGCGCCAGCACCGTAAGCGACACAATTGCTTTCCAGGCTTTTGTTTTTATCACAGACCTTGATGTCAACATTCATGACGCCCTTTTCGTTTCCGCTCCGGGCAGCACTAAATTTGACACCAAAATCAGTGTTATAAATAAAAATTTTGCTATCGCTCCAGGGCGTAACGGTAGAGGGCGCAACATTTTTGGCGGCGGTAATTAATTTATAGGGAAACCAATCATCGTTATTTTGCTTGCGCATTCGCCTAACAACCGTGGTGTTATCCGCGCTATCGACAATCCGGTTACCTCCAGTCATCGTCCAGGTGAACATATCCATTGCCGTCATGGTTGCCCAGTTCATAAAGTTGCCGCTATATTGAGCGGTGCATTCATGCACGTTATTTATAGTGTTGCCGTCTGGCTCAAACCGCTTACCAGTGCTATTGTAGAGATAACATTTGTCAGGATCAAAATAGCCAAGATAAGTATTTTCTTTTGAATAACATATACCTACCGCACCATCCTCATTTATTCTGCCAGCACAGCCATTACCGTCCGGCTGATCGTTGTATGCTGCACCGCCCATCGGCGATTCTATTGACATGTTAAATAAAACATTGGGATCAATCGATACCGTCAAAAAAAGCGGTGATTGAGACAGGCCTGCATAACTGCTATTAACTGAAAATATGCTCATCAGACTTAAGAAGCTAAACAACAAAACTTTTGAGATCGGCAAGCAATTAGACTTAACAGTGTTCATTACAAATCTCCAAGGGGAATATTATTCGGGATGTTGTCGTGCCAATAAGATTTTTTTCGCAGATTTTTAAAGCTCAAAAGTTGACTGCAAGATAACGACCGTATCGGTTGAGCTTCCCACCGCACGCGCGGTAATTCGGTAGATTTTTTTTTGGTTGCCCGAAGGACAAGGCGATAAAGCCGTGGTACAAACCATGCCGATATCTTCAATAACATAGCGCGGATCAGCACTGAGGCTGCTTAAATCAATGGTTGCCGTATCACCATCCGTGTTGTATTTTATTGATTTTGTGCTCCAATCAATGTTTTCCCAAATAGGCGGCATTAACACAGAGCTTGAAAGCACGTTAGGCTTAACACAGCCTGTGCCATTTGCAGGATAAAGTCCGTTAATACAATTAAACGCAGGTAACGGCACGGTGACTCTTAAGTAGTGCTCACCTGCCGACAAGCCAGACTCAGCGGCATGAAAAGCCAAATTATGATCACGTACATTACCGGCCATTTTTTCTTCCATAGAAGAAGTTTGCATGCCGCTAATACCTATTAATGTCAATATTAACAAAATGATTAACCCAACAACCAGCACCACGCCGGATTGATGTTTAGGGCTTTTATAGCTTCGCATTAAGACAAGCGATTACGTAAGGCGATCGTCGAGGTAAATATTTTTCTTAGCCGCCGATCATCTTTATCAGGTTGTACTAAATGGCCGTTATAGGTGTAGCTGATCGGTTTATCCGTTAAATTATTGTCTATACTGACCACCAATAAACTAATGCGTACACTCATTACCTTAGGCCAATCAGAATCTTTAACTTTATCCGCAGTAACATAATAATTGGGTGTTCCATCCGCGCTAGCATCGGTATTTACACCGTATAAAATCTGCATTTGTTCAATGCCCTCAACCATCTCCTCAGCTTTTGCACCCTTTTTAGTATATAACGCCGGTTGATTATTTGGATTTTCGCCAACGTAATAACTAATTGTACTAAGTGAGTAAACTTGAGCCCTTATATAGGTTCTACCCAGATTATCTAGCGCATTTTTCGGTGTACACGCGCCATCTTTGGCATGCGTAAGTACCGTTCCAGCTATGCCACTCACCTGAAAAATGGCGGCCATAGAGCAATCTGTGACCAAGGCAATAGCACAGTTATTGCCACCTGTGGGGGTGTTTTTTAAAAATCCAGCGGCTTTCAAATTTGTTGTTGTAGCAGAACTATCTAAGGTAAGCCCATCTGTAGAGCTGGTTTGAGCCGTTACAGTAAAACTTTGGTCATCCACTCGGCGAATACTAATAATGTCAGAGCCACCCAGAGGAGAAGTGATTGAAGGGTCTTTGGCCGGTGTCCATGCTGTTGCAGAAGTGGATTCAAAGCCTTCAATGGCTTTGTCAAAACGATATAAAAAATCCGTTGACGCACTTAACGTGCTGGCAGGTGCAGTTTGGCTACTACAGCCCATAAAACCCGCCATACGGATATCTCTGATCAAAAAATCCATGGCAAAGCGGCCATCTTCTTGTAATCGCGATAAGGCCTCTTGAGTGCGATAAGTTTGTTTGCTGTGCAGAAAAACTTGCAATATGCCCCCCAACAAAAACACGCCTAACAACATGGCCACCATAATTTCAATCAGGGTAAATCCGCGCTGGTAAAAAGCGTGCTTCACAAGCGAAAGCTCATCGAGAAGCTAGGATCGTTGTCATCAACAGCATCATCGCGGTTATCATCCCAGTTAATATCGACTTTATAGGTGCTAACACCCGCCACCGTAGCGCCAGTTATTGTGCCCGTGCCACTGGGTAAAATAGACTGGATGGCCGTATTCCACTCATAAAGATCGTGCTCTGCCATCTCTGCTGGTGTACAACCCTCTATGGCTAAACAGCTGTCATGTACATTGGCGCTATCTGCAACGGTATAAGTAGCTGCGCTTGCAACATTAACACGCATTCTATCGGCGATATCGTAAGCCAGTTGGGTTGCCTGACTACGGTAATAAGCGCTCTGGTTATTTCTAAGGCTGCTCGCCTGTAATGCCGCCAGTCCTAACAAACCCACCGCCAAAATCATCATGGCAATTAAAACTTCAATTAAGGTAAAACCGGTATTGTTGTTCATTAGGTCTCTCTACTGCGTGCACTTATCAATCTCTATACCATTGGGATCGTTAGGAATGCCGTCTTTATCAGGATCAATACCCATGCGTACACGCCCTGTCGTAGTAATAATAATGACTTTTGCCGTTTTCAAACGATCAGGTTTAGATCTATTGGTATCACACAGAATTAACGTACCGTTAACACTTTTTCCCATAGCGCTAAAACTAATCGTTTTAGGAATGTTATTATTGCTTCTTAAAGTAAATCCTGTCGGCAACTCCGAATAAGTACGTAACGAACAATCTTCTGTCGCAGTGCCGCCAGGCGCTTCGCATAAGTTTGCATCACCATCATCCTTATTCAGAGTATTATTGTTATCGGAATCAATAAAAACATCCCAACCGTTTTCCCAGGCATTATCGACGTTACCTTTGCGTATAATAGTGACCTTTCTGCCACGTTTTATGGCTTCACTACGTGCTAAATTTAATGCGGTTACAAACTCGTTGGTATAGGCGGTCAGACGATTACTGCTGATGACGCTATTAAACGTAGGTACGGCGATGGCTGTTAATATACCCGCGATAGTTAAAGTGGTGATCAGTTCAATCAGGGTAAATCCTGACCCACTTAATGGTTTTTTGAGCATAGTTGATACGCGTAACGCATTGCCGGCTGAGAGGGTAATAAAAAATTTTATTACTTACATCATGGCTTCAATTATAGGCATAAAATTGAATTTGTGCGGAGAGCACTGTAAAAAATATTGTTTTTCGCTTACCTACCAAGACGGAACAAAGGCTTAAAACTTACACATTGTCCCGTCTTAAAGGGTATAACTGCAAAATAATTGTTTTATTATGCGTAGACCCTACTGAGATATCTACAATTTTTTAGAGGTCAAGATGCCAGATTGGTTTATTTTGCAGGTGCAGGTGCAGGTGCAGATTCGGCGGGCGGCAATTCATCTGTGCGGGTATCAGTAATCAGCGAGTAACATTCCATAACACTTTCGGTATAATTACTGTGCGCTTCAGAGAGATTTTTAGGAGAACCAAATAAAGTCGTTAATTCTTCAAAAGCTTTTTTAGGATCAGGAGCTTTCTCTGCATTAAGCATTTTTGTGTAACGCTCATAGGTCAGTCTTCTATAAGGATCGTAGGTGAAAAATCCAGGCATATTGGTCGAGGTCGTATCGAACACGCACTTAGCCATGGCTTCGGGTGCTATGTTGTAATCCTTAACGTCTTGCTCTTTTTGTATGCGCTCCAAAAGTGCTTGTTCATAGGCTTTTTTTTCAGAGCAGCCTGCGAGCAATAAAACACTAAAAGAAATCAGAAAAAATTTTTTCATAGAAAAATTACCGTTGTTGATAAACTAAACAATGTAGACTAATGGGTGTTTACGGCATTATACGCATTTTTGCTAAAACTCGTATTAACCGCTTAATTGGCCATTGCCGCACTCTGCCCTCTATGCTCTTCTCATAACAATAAATATTTCGGAGGAATTTATGTCGCAACAACATCATACCCTACTCATCATCGGCGGGGGTGCCGCGGGCGTATCCATCGCTAATAACATGCGCCGCCAAAATGCCACTATTAATATTGCTTTAGTTGAACCTGCCGAAAAGCATTATTATCAACCTGGCTTCACCATTATAGGTGGTGGGGCTTATACATTAAAACAAGCCACTAAAAATGAAAAAGACCTGATCCATCCTAGCGTAACCTGGATAAAAGATTATGCCGAAAGCTTTCAACCCGATACTAATACAGTAATTTTGCGCTCTGGCGATACGCTAAACTATGACTATCTTGTGGTTTGTCCTGGTTTACAGCTCGATTGGGATAAAATAAAAGGCTTAAAAGAAACACTGGGAAAAAATAACGTTTGTAGTAATTATTCAGCGGATTACGTGGAATATACCTGGGAATGTATCCGTAACCTGCAATCCGGTACTGCGCTTTTTACCCAGCCTCCCATGCCCATTAAGTGCGCAGGAGCACCGCAAAAGATTATGTACCTCGCTGCCGATCGGTTCCGTCAAAAAGGCATACTCAATAAAATGACCATTGAATTCTTAAATGCGGGCCCTGCCATGTTTGGTGTGCCGTTTTTTGCTAAGGCGCTCAGCCTAGTGGTAGCCGACTATGGTATCAACACGCTATTTAATCATAACTTAGTCACGATAGATGGCGCTGCCAAAACCGCTACCTTTGAGGCCACGGGTGGTGACGGTAATAAACAGTTGGTGATTAAAAATTTCGATATGATTCATGTCACCCCGCCACAAAGCGCACCGGATTTTATTAAGACAAGCCCACTGGCAAATGCAGCGGGTTGGGTTGATGTCAATGAAAACACTTTACAACATAACCGATATAAGAATATTTTTGGCTTAGGTGATGCAACCTCAACACCCAATGCCAAAACCGCAGCGGCGGTACGTAAGCAGGTTCCGATTGTTGTGGATAACATCCTCCATCTTATTAGCAATCAGCCACTAGATTACAAATACGATGGTTATGGTTCCTGCCCCCTCACAACGTCCTTAAATACCGTTATGCTGGCAGAATTTTCTTATGGTGGCAAAGTCACGCCATCGTTTCCATTTTTGGATCCTAGAAAAAACCGTTTTATTTGGTGGCTGGGCAAAACCACCGGTTTTCCGTGGCTGTATTGGCATATTATGATTAAAGGCTATCGCATTGATATTCCACACTTAGAATCTTATGCTAAAAACTTTACCAAAGAATAGACGTACCCGGAATAGACGTACCCGTTAACACAGATGTAGAGACGCAAGATTTACGTCTCTGCACAAAGCATGGTTAGCTCAAATCCGGATCAAGTGAATACATCAAAGACTGTACCAGCAAAGATACATCACGTTTTTCACGTGCATCCACAGAAAAAACCGGTGGATTAATTTTGAAGGGTTTTAGATGGGTATGATAATCGTTGATCGTAAAACGGTTATTCAAGTCCATCTGCGTGACGCCAATCGCAACACCGGTTTTATCGATAAACTCACGAAAAGACTGTATAAAAAAGCGCATATCCTGAAAGGGGTCGGCACGGGTATTATCCAGCAATAAAACCAGACCAATACCTCCTGTCACTAAAATATCCCACATAAAATCAAAACGCTCCTGGCCTGGCGTACCATACAGATGAATTTTTTCGCCGCCGCCAACGTTCATGATGCCGTAATCCATAGCAACGGTGGTGGTGGCTTTTCGGCTTTTAGTCATATCGCTGGCTGCCGCATCTGTTTTGATGGGCGGCACATCACTGATCGCACCTATCGCCGTAGTTTTACCCGCACCAACCGGGCCTGTGAAAATTATCTTATGCTGAATCATGGTTTTTTGTAGGTCAATAGCAGTACTTTAAATATAGTTTTTGAGAAAACTATACAATTTTTCTCATACATCCAAATAATTTAGAATTGAATTTAAACATTATTCTCCTCGGAGCTTATTGATAATTCTACTCAATATGCCTTTTCTAGCGGGGGGGATAACCGGCAATGTGACTTGAATTAATGCATCCATTTGTCTTTTTGCCTGCGCTGCCAAACCCAATGCATGAGCTGCGCTGACAAAAATATAAACATAGCGCAGTTCAATAGCTAATACGGTAGCAACATTAATCATTGTTTCAGGACCCCTGCTCACCAAAAAGGCAGCGATCCGTAAGGCATGTGGCGTTATAATATAGCGAGTCAGATCGGGCCATTGTTGCAAATAAATAGGTCTATCAACCTCAATGGCCTTTGGATAACGTCCTTTAGATGTCCAAAGTGCCAGCTTCCAAAGAAAAGCATTCATATCCTGAATTTTTTCTAAGTTGCCCATGCTTTGAGTGATTTCCTTATCGATGGGCGTTATGCTCATAGTGCCCAAATCAAGCCAAACGCAAGCCTTTTCTCTTAGTACGTCGTCATTAGTATCTAGCCAAATTTCATGAGAATGAGGCAGCACCACCAATGTGTTCCAAACCGAACTGCTTAACTGTAAAATTTGGGTTTTTTCCCCAGCAGACTTGTAAGCGAACTGCACATAGCCTTGATAATACTTTTTGGGGTCATAAGCTGCAAGATGACGCTCATGAATATCATTAAGGTTAATCTCAGGGAGAACACCAAAAAAATCGTTAAAATCCGGTTCCTCAATAGTGATCGCGGAGCTGTACTTGGCTTTCTTGTGCTGCTCATCCAGATTTATGAGCTTTTCTTGTTCATTTACTTTGAAGTCAGCGGGTGTTTTTAATACTGCTGGGGACTGTGGCGTATCAACAGCCTTAATCTCCGGCAAAGGTACTTCTGGCTTATTGGGTTTAGCGATTTCACGGGCAAATTCGGAAATTTGCACACGGTCAAAATAAGGCTTGCGCCTAACTCTACTATGGCTAATGTCATTTGCCCAATCGATAGCATCCATCATCTCATCGGTTTTAATCGGCTTATCGAGATACAACACATTATCCCTATCGATTCGCCCTGCTGTACCGGCTGTTAATACAATAATAGCCCGCTGGGGATTGCGCGCCATGCTATTTTCCAGCAGTTGTGCTGAATGGGAAAAATGAGTATCAATAATATCTACACGAGCATCAACCTCGTCAACAACCTCGGCAAATCCCTCACATGACCCCCAAAAAACCGTGCCACTAATTTACAAGACCGCTCATCCATGCCTAAAAGAGCCACACCTAATGGATCTTTGCGTCTTTTTTTCATTGCTTATTTCACTGTGTATGTAAGAACAATCGCCTCTTTCCTAAGCAGGAAACAAACAAGCTTCTTTAGTTCAATCCAGGGTATTTAAATCACTATCTCAGGCCAATAAGAACAAGGAGGCCGTTTATTCACCTTACAACACGAATGCCGGAATCAAAAATACAACCAAGCACTTTATTCATGATAAAAACCACTTCCGAGACAAAGCTCATTGTCATACCAAGCTATCAAACAAGTTACGTGCCGTTTTGATTTGATCAGCGTTGCCTTTATCAAGGACTTCCGCGATAATCCCTTTAGCCGCATCCGCATCACCCATGTCAATATAGGCTTTGGCTAAATCCAGCTTTGTTTCCAGCTCATCTAGATCCATAAAATCAAAACCGGCATCAGCTTCATCCAAGTACTGCGTATTTGACTGTGTGGCAGCAGATGTGGCATCCATATCAAAATCAAAATCAAAGTCATCAATTACTTCATAACTCTTTGGGTCTGTATCCAGTGTCAGCGGGTAAGATTTATCTATTTCTAACGTATCTTGACTTTTATTATCCGGGCTAAGTAACTGGCTATCTAAGCTAAACTCATCGAAGGCTTCGAGATTATCGTGCGCAGAAGTGAAATCAAACATTTCAACTTCATGTGCATCATCCAGAGTCAGTTCGGTTTTATCCGGTGAAAAATCTGCGGGCTCTTGCTGAGTATTATCGAGTTGAACCGTATTGTTTTTCGCACTGCCGCCTAACGAACCGAGATCAAACTCTATACTGTTATTATTTTGCACTTCCTGGTCGACAGCATCACTGTCTATATCGGAATTCAAATTAAACTCTGACATACCCTCATCAGCATCATATGGAACATACAGCTCCGACTCAGCTCCCATTAATGATTCTTCAAAATCACTGTCAAAAGTAGCGACATGAAAATGGCTATGCTCTTCAGGCTCACTGTCATTATCAATTAGATCAGTATCATGCACTGCAACTGTATCATCAGCGCCCTGTTCAGCAGGCGGCGCCAAGTGCGTATAAATATTTTCAATGCCCGCATCATTCTCAGGAATGAACATATCGCCGCCAGAAGTTAGCGTCAAATCTGACCAGACTTCCTCACCCATTTCAGTGACTTTTGCCCAAAACTCAGCCTGACCCTTTTTGCCTGCCGCTGCCAATTCTGTCGCGTAATTAACAAAATCTTTTTTACGCTCAGTAGCGCAAAAAATTTCCAGTAACTTCAGTTTGTATTCGTCATTATCCGGCTGATCTTTAATCGCCTGACGCATAAGCTCTTCGGCTTGCTGATAACGACCGTAAGCCAGATAGACATCTGTTTCTGAAATAGGGTCGATTTCTACATGTGAAGTATCAAAAACCTCAAAATCGCTGGCTGTAAACTCGTTCAGGAAAGAATTATCTTCTATCGAACCCGCTGCAATTGCGCTGGGCGTATTAGTTGCTGCCTTATTGACCGGCCTGATTGCGGCCTGATCAGGCTTAATCATGCTCGAAGGCGCAAACATGCTCTCGCCATCAAACTGTTCATTAAATTTGCGTTTTCTCCACCATAACCAGCCAATCAACGCTAATAAGCCCCCCCCAATTCCCACTAACCAAACTGGCGTAGTGTCAGTAACTGGAGTCTCTACCAAAGGACTTTGTGTAGGAGTTTTTATTGCTGGCTTAACAATTAAAGGCTTAGGCAGTTCAGGCTTTTTAAGGGTGGGTAAAACCACTTCAGCAGCATTAGTTGGCGTTTGATTCTCAGGCACAACGGGCAAAGGTTTGCCACCATTTTGTATAATCTTTAGCTGCTGCTCTTTCTGCTCCAGATTCTTTTGCATAGTGGCCAGCTGCTTTTCAAGCTCTGTCACTTTGTCAGTTTTTACATCTTGGTCAGGTGCAACGACATTGACGCCGCTTTCCGCTTCGCCACTTTGGCCGTTGGCATCACCTTCTTTAGATTTTTCATCCGCTGTTTTATCAGGTTTAGATGCAGAATCATGGGCAACACTTGTTGTTGAATCATTAGCGACAGCAGCATCAGTGGGTGCAACCAGCGTTAACTGCTTATCTACAACAGTCTCTTCCGCAGGCGCAACCACTTCTTTATTGACTGGAACGGGCTCGTTATTTTTCCAGGCACGCATTTGCTCATTAAACGCAACCAGAGCCTGGTCTTGAGGCAAGCTTAAAACATCCTCCTTTTTAGGAATATCTAGCTTTTTGTTTGGCAGTAAGGCATTAATATTGTTTTTGTAGAACGCTTGTGGATTAGCCTCATAAATGGCTATCATCATTTGCTCAACAGTTGGCTCGCCATCTTTTCTAACGCGCTCCGCCACTTTCCATAACGTATCGTGTTTGCGGGTAACGTTATGCCTGCGATCCACATACACAGCACGATGACGCGGACGATGCGTTACAACACGTTGCCTTGGTTGTTGAATAACTGGCTGCGGCGCTTCTTCGAAACTTTGATAAGTTTGAACAGGGGATGTCGATACTTTTTGGTATACCGGCGGCTCTAACAGCACAGTAAACTCACGGTATAAGCTCCCTTTAGGCCAGCTTACTTCCAGTAAAAAATCCAAAAACGATTCTTTTAAGACTTCATTTGAACTGATCTTAATGACCGTAGAACCATTGGCTTTTACAACCGGCTCAAGCTTGATCTTGGATAAAAAAGCCGACCAAGGTATACCTGCTTCATCAAATTTTGCCGGGGGAGCCAAGCTAATTTTAATATCGGCTACATCTTCATTTGCGGCTCTAATCAGAGCAATCTCGGCATTAAGATTTTCGTTAAGCCCAGAGTGCACTTTAATACTACCTATCCCCAGCGAATAAGCACTAGCCGGAGCTAATAACGACATCACAGCCAGAGTTTTAGTTAATTTGCGCACATCCGCTCTCCTAAACAAAAATCTACCACAATCTTGTACCACCTGAAGTCAAATATATAAACAAGCTTAGCCTAGATGTAATTTTTTACTAGCACTTCCGCTATTTGCACACTATTTAACGCGGCACCCTTACGGACGTTATCACCCACAACCCACAAATCGATACCTAGTGGATGAGAAATGTCATCTCGAATACGTCCCACAAACACGTCATCATTGCCCGAGGATTCGGTCACAGCCGTTGGATACCCGCCGTTGACACGCTCATCAACCACGGTTACGCCAGGGGCTTTTTCTAATAACGCTTTAACCGCCACCGCATCAATTTTGGTTAATGTTTCAATATGCACGGCTTCAGAGTGTCCAAAAAAAACAGGAACCCGCACCGCTGTTGCGTTTACTTTAACATTTTTATCGCCAAGGATTTTTTGCGTTTCCCAGACCATTTTCATTTCTTCTTTAGTATAGCCATTTTCCATAAAGACATCGATCTGCGGCAACACATTAAAAGCAATTTGCTTAGGATACACGCGTGGAGGATCAATAGGTTGGCCATTAAGTAGCTTGGCGGTTTGTTTGACCACTTCTTCAACGCCTTTTTTACCTGTGCCGGAAACCGCCTGATAAGTACAGACATTAATCCTATCAATTCCGGCGACATCATAAATGGGCTTTAAAGCCACTAACATCTGAATTGTTGAGCAATTCGGATTAGCAATAATGCCGCGCTTGGTGTAATCGGCAATTTTTTCAGGATTAACTTCTGGTACTACCAATGGAATATCATCATCGTAGCGAAAATGCGAGGTATTATCTATTACGATACATCCTGCGGCCGCAGCTTTAGGTGCATATTCGGCAGAAACAGAAGCGCCCGCCGAAAACAAACCGATATGGGCTTTAGAAAAATCAAAATCAGCCAAATCTTTAACCACTAAAGAAGATCCTTTGAACGGAATCCTTTTACCTGCCGATTGACTACTGGCCAAGGCATAGACTTGGTCAACCGGAAAATTCCTCTCTTCCAAAATGGAAAGCATGGCCTCGCCAACGGCACCGGTTGCGCCTACGACGGCAATGTTATAAAGCTTAGTCATCTTAATTAAATACCTTTATGCCAGGATAGCGAAAACTTTTGCGGTAATATCTTCGACACTACCCACACCTATAATTGAACTGAATTTAACGCCCTGCCCCATGGCTGAATAATAACCGACTAAGGGTTTGGTTTGCTCATGATACACGCTAAGCCTTTTCCGCACGGTGTCCTCTTTATCATCATCGCGCTGAATTAAAGCCTCGCCGGTAACATCATCTACACCTTCATGCTTCGGTGGATTAAATTCAATGTGATAGGTGCGTCCTGAAGCCAGATGCACGCGCCGCCCTGCCATACGCTTAACAATATCTTCATCGGGCACTACAATTTCAATCACAGTATCGATGCTAACACCCATTGTTTTGAGTCCTTCGGCTTGGGCAATCGTACGGGGGAACCCGTCTAGTAGAAACCCGTGGGCACAATCGTCCTGAGTAATGCGTTCTTTAATTAATCCCAGAATAATGCTGTCGGAAACCAAGCCGCCGCTATCCATGACTTTTTTAGCTTCTACGCCCAAAGGTGTACCCGCACGAACTGCCGCCCGCAGCATATCTCCTGTTGAAATCTGAGGAATACCGTATTTTTCGGTAATAAATTGAGCTTGAGTTCCCTTACCAGAACCAGGGCTGCCTAAAAGAATAACGCGCATTAAATAACTCCAAAGGTGTCACAAAAAACAATTTTAGCCCACTCGGAAAAAATAAAATCTGCGAGAAAAATGTTTTTACAACTGAGTGAAAGGTATAAATTCCTATTCTTTCATTATACCTTGTCCATAGCAACAGGCGAGAGTATTGGTATTAATCATAGCCATGTATTTTTAAGCACTAAAAATGCGCCCACTTGCAAAGATGCTATTGACCTATGCCGCCTTGCGTTAAGTGTGCCGGATTCAGGAGCTTTTCCAGTTCTTGCACCGACAAGTCTGTCATTTCGGCAGCGACATCAATAATGGGGCGCTTTTGTTTATACGCGGCTTTGGCTACTTCAGCCGCTTTGGCATAACCGATAATAGGGTTTAATGCCGTCACCAAAATAGGATTTTTGGCTAAGGCTTGCTGCAAGTTATCGGCTCTAACCGTAAAGCCGGCAATGGCTTTATCAGCCAGCACCGTACTAACATTAGCCAGAATATCTATACTTTGCAATATGTTATAAGCAATTATCGGTAGCATGACATTGAGCTGAAATGTGCCCGATTGCCCAGCAATGGTAATGGTGGCATCGTTGCCAATCACTTGCGCGGCCACCATGGCCACAGCTTCCGGAATCACCGGATTGACTTTGCCTGGCATAATGCTACTGCCAGGTTGTAAGGCAGTGAGTTCAATTTCGCCCAATCCCGCCAGTGGGCCGCTGTTCATCCAGCGCAAATCATTGGCGATTTTCATTAAGCTGACCGCAATCACTTTAAGCTGGCCGGATAATTCTACGATAGCATCCTGGGTGCTTAAGCTTTCGAAAAATGATTCATTAGGCTGAAAAGGCAAACCAGTTTCCCGGCTTAAAAGATCGGCAAATTGTTTGGCAAACTCAGGGTGTGCATTAATGCCGGTGCCGACAGCTGTCCCGCCTTGCGCCAATTTATATACCCTGGGCAAAGTCGCATGAATACGGTCTATGGCGTTACGTATTTGCAGTGCCCAGCCACCCAGCTCCTGGCTCATCCTCACGGGCATGGCATCCATAAGGTGAGTGCGACCGGTTTTAATAACATCGTCTACTAATGTCGCCTTGTGCTCAATCGTTTCAGCCAGATGTCGCAACGCGGGCAAAAGTCGGTTATGGCATTCCAGCGCCGCACTGACATGAATCGCGGTTGGAATCACATCGTTACTGCTTTGCCCCATGTTGACGTCGTCATTGGCGCTAACCGTTTTACCGGCAATTTTAGTGGCTAAGTTGGCCAGCACTTCATTAACGTTCATGTTAGTGCTGGTACCCGATCCGGTTTGAAACACATCAATCGGAAATTGCTCAGCATGTTGGCCAGCTATTATGCACTCTACCGCCTGTATGATGGCATGGCCTGTGACAGCATCGAGTTCACCTAAGTTGATATTGACACTGGCTGCGGTTTTTTTGATCAATGCCACGGTTTTAATAAAAGCAGGCGGCATGGTTAAGCCGCTAATGGGAAAATTATTGATGGCCCGTTGAGTTTGCGCGGCATATAAGGCATTTGTCGGCACGGCAAGTTCGCCCATACTGTCTTTTTCAATGCGGAAGTGCTCAGTCATTTTTTATTCCTGTCATAAAATTATTAATATCGACTATGTCAAAAGGCCAGCCTAAGTCTTGTTGGGTTTCGGGATGATATAAAACGGGGATGCGCGTGGCATATTTAGGCTGCCATTCTGGAAATTCGGCAATGTCTATATTTGTGATAGATACATCATGGTCATTTAGCCAGTATTCGTTCACGATAGCTAAGGCCAGTTCACACAAGTGGCAACCGGAAGTTTCTAGTAGGATTAAGTGGACTTTAGACATTTTATTTTAATGGTTCATGGCTGTTGCTGTGCAGTGAGATACGCGTACAATTCGCGTGGATTAGATGAGGTTGAGGGAATAATCACAAGACATCTAACGGGGTATTAAAATCATCTTCCCTATCATAATGACCACATTTCGCCATAGAATTAAACGCCTGCCTTATTTTGTGTAATGGTAACGTGCTTGCAGAAAATCAATACGATCATTTGTTATTAAGTAAACCAAACGATGTTCTTCCGTAATACGGCGTGACCAAACACCAGCAGCAAGATGCTTCAACGGTTCAGGTTTACCGATGCCTTTGAACGGATCGCGCATAACGGCTTCAACCAATTCAAGCATCTTAAGGGCAACCCGTTGATTGGTTTGCACCCAAAACCGAAGATCCTCACGGAATTCTGGTTGAAATACACTTGCCCGATTAGGTGTTTTAACCAATGCCTACCTCAGCCCGTAATTCGGACAGTGATTGGGATGGCGTAGTTGCTTGTTGTGCGCGGGTTAATGCTGCAAACAGGCGTTCAGCATTAACAGGTGAACGTAAAAGATGTGCCGTTTCAAGCAAACTTTGAAGTTCATCAGCAGCAATTAACGCAACATCTGCGGTTCCACGTCGCTGGATGATGACCACTTCTCTGTCGTCTGTTACCGAATCTAGCAAGGTGGCGAAATTAGCACGTGCTTGGGTATAAGTGGTTTGGATTGTCATGGGGATCACACGAAATAAAAAGTACAGGATAACTGTACAAGTACTTGCGATCTATGTCAATCTGAAGCAGGCTTGTCTGGAGTTAAATAATATACAAACCGCGCATGAAAACAGTTTTGTTCATTAGCCAAGCAATGATGCAAATATGCTGATAGCTAACAAGTGGCGCATGGTTGCGCGGGTTTTCTCGAATGATGCGCTTCGTGCCTTAACACATATCCTAGTATGTAGCGTATCTTATGATCTTATAAAATCCTCAGAGTCCAAGTCTTCATAATCACTGTAATTAAATTCAACCTTGCTCTGTGTAACTATTTCATCCATAACTTCTTGAAGGCATCCTGATTTAACGACTTCTGTAAAGGCCCCGACTAAATCTTTAACGTTTATTATTTCTTCAACGGCCTTCATATAGGTTTCAACAACAGCTTCAATTTTATATTTTGTTATGGCTTGAGCTCTAATAGCGGATCGTATTTGCTCTGCGGTTTCATCTGATTTAACAACAAATGTGATAGGAAATCGTTGAACTTTGTCAATATCAAGAAAGTATTTGCTTACATCAATCGTTTCCGTTACCTGGAAAAACCTACCCAGCGGTTTCATAACAAAATCAATTCCACCATCATTTGCATTTGTACGGCCTGTTTTATAGAGGATTAGCGCTTCTTCAGATACCGTTTCTTTTGCATCACCGATCCAAATGGTTTCTTGCCCATACTTAGCCTTTAGTACGGCATAACTAACTATTTCAAAGACGCGAGCATCAACATTTGGCATCAGTTGCTGAATTACGAATTCAATAGCTTGCGCGGGATACACCTTTCCAAGATCTGCAATTTTTCTACAAGATTCAAGGAATCCTTCAAAAGCAGCTTTTTTTGTAGCCACATACGCGTCAATTACTTCAATAATTGCTTCCGCTATGTTGTATGTAACATCTTCACCATTCTTTTGACGTATTGATACCTGTAATAAATCTTCTTGAATCCAATATCGCTGACTCGCCACGTCCCGAACAATTGGAGATTTGCCAACGGTTGGATAGAATTTCTTAAATTCATCATTTAGACGCGCATTTAGGCCGTGATTCTGTAATTTTGTTCCAAAAGGCAATTCGCGTTGCCTACGAAAAAGGTCAGAGAACCTTGCTCCTTCGTATTTTGAATATGGGATATTGGATTCCCCTTTCAGGAATCCTTTCTCTAAATAATCTTCAATTATTACATACAGCGCGTAATGATTTGCAAAAGCGCCCCGTGCCTTGGAACCACGATTTGCCGATTTTGTTTTGTTATTTAGATAGCCAAGTAGAGGACTGGCTTCAAATACGTCTTTAGCGTACTCTCCAAAATGATGATCAAGTATTGAATTTATTGACGCGGTAAACGAATGATTAGTTATTTCAAACTTTGACATCAAAAAGATCTTCCTGTTGTACGCAAGATTGCCTAACGCTATTCCCATTTTTACGGATGAATGTTTTATCAATCGGTTTTAATAATTCACCATTGAAGTTATCGGCTATACCCAGCCTTCTAAGTGCAATTTTGAAATACTCTGACTGCATTTCAATACCTATTGACCTTCGGCCAAGACGTTGTGCTACCGCACATGTTGTAAATGTGCCGGAAAATGGATCAAGTACTAAACCATCGGGGTTGGTGCTGGCTTTGATGATTCGCTCTAGTAATGCTTCTGGTTTTTGGCTTGGATGCTCCTCATACTCAGACATGCGATATCTTACGCGAGGCATATACCATGTATTACCAGGAACCTTTGTTGTTTTATAAGGTGTCGGGATATCTTTTCTATAATCAATGAGCTTGCGAGTTGCTCCAGTCTTAGCCTCAACCTCTATATCTGAAGCATTAAACGTGTAGTTTTTTGGGTCTTTGACACAAAAAATAATTGGCTCATACAATGAGCCGAAATATTTTTTTGCCTGAACTCCTGAACTGTCGTAGTGCCAGACAATTCTCGATAAAACGGTAATCCGATCTCGTAACCATAAGTCGAGATATGGCATTGCCTGCGTGCTTGTCATGACGTATAGACTTCCATTTGGTTTTAATTTTTTAATACACGCTTCTAGCCATTTATAGCACCACTCGGCGTAGTCCTTATCAGAAGGCCATATGTCCAGAAAATCGCCAAACTTCTTTCCGATGTTGTACGGAGGGTCAGCAAAAATTAGGTCTACAGATTGATCTTCGACATCGGCAAGACATGCAAAACAGTCACCGTTGTAAACAGTGACCGATTCCTTTATCTCTTTTATAAAGTCGCTCATTTATTTGTTTCCAGAGAGAGGCTTGCTAGTAATTGCCTATTTTCGCTGCTTCGTGCTTTTTTGTCACGATGACTTCGCACCAAGATGGCTAATATGAAGTTTACTTGCGCAAAGTACATATGTTTATAACTTGTTTTAATGGGGACAGGCTATTATCTGGGTTTGAATAGCATACAAAAAACATATGATAAACAGCTTAGTTCATCATCCAATCAATGATGCAAATGCGCCGACAACCACCGCTCAGCCACATCCAGCGCCATCCCCTTACGCCGCGCATAATCTTCCAGCTGATCCTTATCAATCTTGCCGACATTAAAATACTGCGACTGCGGATGCGAGAAATACCAGCCACTCACCGCAGAAGCCGGATACATCGCAAAACTTTCGGTCAGCTCAATACTGGTATTTGCCGTCACATTCAACAAGGCGAACAACTTGGCCTTTTCAGTATGGTCAGGGCAAGCCGGATAACCCGGCGCAGGCCGTATGCCTTGGTACGCCTCATTAATCAACTGCTCATTGTCGATGGCTTCATCATCTGCATAGCCCCAGTAATTTTTCCGAACCACCTGGTGCATATACTCGGCAAACGCCTCCGCCAACCGATCTGCCAACGCCTTTAGCATAATCGAGCTGTAATCATCATAGTCGCTTTCAAACTGCTGGAGCTTTTCTTCTATACCGATACCGGTTGTCACGGCAAAACCGCCGATATAATCGGGCTTACCACTTGCAATCGGCGCTATGAAGTCAGATAGGCAATAATTCGGACGACCGGGCGCTTTCACGTTTTGCTGGCGCAAATGGTGCAGCACTTCCAAGGGCTGGCTGCGCGATTCATCGGTATAAACCACCACATCATCGCCTTCGCTGTAAGCCGGGAAAAACCCGATAACCGCCCTAGCCTGCAACCATTTTTCATCAACCAGTTGCGTTAGCATGGCCTTGGCATCGTTGAACAACTTTCTGGCCTCAACGCCAATCACCACATCATCCAGGATTTTTGGGTAACTGCCTGCCATTTCCCAAGTTTGGAAAAACGGCGACCAATCAATGTAATCCACCAAGGTCGCCAAAGACACATCATCAATCGCCTTAACACCCAAGAACGACGGCGTGACCGGCTCATAATCGCCCCAGCTGAATTTATTGCGCCGCGCGGCTTCCAGTAGGTGCTGCTTGGTCTTGGATTCCTTGCCTTTGTGGCGCTCGCGCACTTCTTCGTATTCTTTGCGGATGCTGTTGACAAACTCATCCTTCAGCTCGCCGCTTAACAAATTGCTGGCCGTACCCACGCCACGCGAGGCATCGGTGACGTACACGGTTGCCCCTTTATAATGCGGTTCAATCTTAACGGCAGTATGGGCACGCGAGGTGGTTGCACCGCCGATCATCAACGGGATGGTAAAGCCCTGGCGCTGCATTTCTTTGGCGACATGCACCATTTCATCCAAAGACGGCGTAATCAGGCCGCTTAAGCCGATGATATCGACATTTTCCAAGCGTGCGGTTTGCAAGATCTTTTCGCACGGCACCATCACGCCCAAATCAATCACCTCGTAGTTATTGCATTGCAACACCACGCCGACGATATTTTTGCCAATGTCATGCACGTCGCCTTTTACCGTGGCCATCAAGATCTTACCGTTGGTTTGGCGGTCGGCGGCGGACTTGTCAGCTTCCATAAAGGGCATTAAATACGCCACGGCTTTTTTCATCACCCGCGCCGATTTCACCACTTGCGGCAAGAACATTTTGCCCGCACCAAACAAGTCGCCGACCACGTTCATGCCGTCCATCAACGCGCCTTCAATGACGTGCAACGGGCGTTCTGCTTCCAAGCGTGCCTGTTCGGTGTCTTCGTCGATATAGTCGGTGATGCCCTTGACCAGCGCATGCTCCAAACGCTTGCTCACCGGCCAGTCGCGCCATTCCAGGTTTTCCTGCTTGACTTCGCTGCTGCTGCCATCGCCACGGTATTTGGCGGCCAGCTCCAGTAATTTGTCGGTGCCACTGCCATCGTGGGTGTTTAACACCACCGATTCCACCGCATCGCGCAAGTCGTGGGGGATGTCCTCATAAATCGCCAACTGCCCGGCGTTGACGATACCCATCGACATACCGGCCTTAATGGCGTGGTATAAAAACACCGCATGGATGGCTTCGCGCACCGGATTATTGCCGCGAAACGAAAACGACACGTTGGACACGCCGCCGGAAATCAGCGCATAGGGCAGGGTTTGTTTGATTTCGCGGGTGGCTTCAATAAAATCCAGGCCGTAATTGTTGTGTTCGTCGATGCCGGTAGCGATGGCGAAAATATTCGGGTCGAAAATAATATCTTCGGGCGGAAAGCCCACTTGTTCAACGAGGATTTTATAAGCGCGTTGGCAGATCTCGACCTTTCTGGCCTTGGTGTCGGCCTGGCCTTCTTCGTCAAACGCCATGACGATCACCGCCGCACCGTAACGGCGTACCAGCTTGGCGTGCTTGATAAAGGCTTCCTCGCCTTCTTTCAAAGAGATGGAGTTGACCACGCCCTTGCCCTGGATGCACTTTAGCCCTGCCTCCAAAATATCCCATTTGGACGAATCCAGCATGATCGGCACTTTGGCAATGTCGGGTTCGGCGGCAATCAGCATCAAAAACCGTACCATTGCTTCCTTGGATTCCAACATGCCCTCGTCCATGTTGATGTCGATGATTTGTGCGCCGTTTTCCACCTGCTGCTTGGCAACGTCCAAGGCGGTTTCAAAATCGCCTTCGATAATCAAGCGTTTAAACGCGGCAGAGCCGGTGACGTTGGTGCGCTCACCGACATTGACGAACAGGCTGTCAGGGCCGATCAACATCGGTTCCAATCCTGCTAACCGGCATTGTTTGGGGATGTCAGGAATAACACGCGGCGGGAAATGGCTGACAGCATCGCTGATGGCCTTGATGGTGGCAGGCGAGGTGCCGCAACAGCCGCCGATAATATTCAGATAGCCGCTTTGTGCCCAATCGGCAAGCTCGACAGCCATTTGTTCGGGGGTTTCATCGTATTCACCGAATTCATTCGGCAAACCGGCATTGGGATGCGCAGAAACATAAGTATCAGCAATAGACGCTAATTCCGCGATGTATTGGCGTAATTCAGTTGCGCCCAACGCGCAGTTAAAGCCAAAGGAAATTGGTTCAATATGCTTTAACGAGTTCCAGAACGCACCGACAGTTTGGCCAGATAATGTCCTGCCGGATGCGTCGGTAATGGTGCCGGAAATCATTACCGGCAACTTGTAGCCGATCGTTTCAAAGTATTCATCCACTGCAAAAATCGCGGCTTTGGCATTCAGGGTGTCGAAAATGGTTTCGATCAGGATAATGTCCGCGCCGCCGTCTATCAGTCCGCGTGTGGCTTCTGTGTAGGCTACCACCAGTTCATCAAATGTTATGTTGCGGAAACCAGGGTCGTTGACATCCGGTGACATCGACGCGGTACGGGCGGTTGGGCCTAACACGCCTGCGACAAAGCGCGGTTTATCGGGGGTTTTGGCAGTGTATTCGTCGGCGGCTTGCTTGGCGACGTTTGCGCCTGCAAAATTCAGTTCGTAAGCCAGGCTTTCCATCTGGTAGTCGGCCATCGATACGCTGGTGGAATTGAAGGTATTGGTTTCGACGATATCGGAACCGGCCTCAAAATACGCGCTGTGGATGGCCTTGATAATATCCGGCTGAGTAATGGACAATAGGTCGTTATTGCCTTTGAGGTCAACCTCCCACTGGGCAAAACGCTCGCCCCTGAAATCTTTTTCTTCCAGCTTGTAGCCTTGGATCATAGTGCCCATGGCACCATCCAAAAACAGAATCCTTTGTGATAATTGCTGTTTTAATACCGCTGTTTTGCTCATTGTGCTGGAAGTCCGAAGTAGGGTTCTAAAGTGCGTAGGCAAACGTTTTATTTTTATGCATACATTCTCCCATCAAGTGCCACAAACTCAACTTGAGCAGGAATTTTATAATTGATTAGCAAGCCGCCAAGCACTATCATATTTTAATTTGCCAAGACGGATATGAGAAAACCGAAGATTATTCAGATTATTGAAGATATTGTATACGCTACCCTAGGTGTACAAAATAGCGAGGTGCATAAAAAGCAGTTTGAACAAGCTTCACTGTCGACTTATATCATTGCAGGACTACTTGCTATCGTCATTTTTGTGGGCATTATCGTTTTTATAGTTTCTATGCTCATTTAGGGTAACGCCCTCTACAAAAAAGCCCAAGCAAACTGACTTGGGCTTTTTTTAAGCGATAACTTTACGTTTTTTATTCAGGAACTTTAAAGCTTTGTTTGATACTTTGGAACATTTCTTTAAGGCCGCCAAACAAATTACCAATCGTAAATGGCTCTCTCAGCATAAATTTGTTACGAATAAGCGCGATCGCTAAAAAACCTACTACTGGGGGCATTAATTCCATGAATACAGATATAAATGTACCTTTAGCGCCCTGAAAGCCGCCCATATTCTTTCTGTCACCAATACTTGCCAAGTCACGCTCATAATTGGCATCCGCCTCACCGCCTCTGATCGTCTCTAGAATATCGACACTGCCCCAAATCAGTAAGGTTTGAGAAGCGAAAAAAACCGCCGCACAACCAATAACCCAAATTATTGGATTATTTACCTTGCCTCTGACTGCAGACTGATAAACCCAGAGAATCGAAAAAATCATTATTAAAGCACCAATCATAGCTACACCCCTCTTAAATTGTTATAGTTTTGCTAGAAAATAGTAAAGATATTTGCATTTTAAAGTCATGATTGAGCCATCTTTCTCAACAACTTTACATGACTCATATTTGTCTCGCCCAGGAATTTCCTGCTTTTGTATTTCACCATCAGCAACTGAGTATTTAATAGCGATATTCATTTCCTTAGTTCGCCCGCCGCCATCGGTGGATTTTGTTTCAAGAGTACCATCGCTTTTAAAATCCCATTCGACGATAAGCTTTTTTTTCTCACCGTCTAACTTACCAGACTCGGCGTAAACTTTCCATTTACCGAGTATATCGGTATTATCCTTCAGAAAGACATCAGCATGAGCCGAAAGTGCAAAAAAAATTGTTGTTAATGAGAATAACAGTGCAGCGCGTTTTTTTATCATTTTTTGCTCCTAAGCTGTTGGATTTGTCTGGACAAGACGATCGTAAACTATATCACATTGACTATCGAGTTTTAAATTTCACCTTAACCTAATATCGATATAAAGCAAATTTTTTAAATACTCAGCAGCAATAAATCTTGACTTTAATGGCGTCTCAAGTATCATTTATGCTCGGCTTGCTACGATAACTAGCAATTTCTTAAAACAACAACTAGTAAGGTAGACACTCATGGGGTTCATTTTAGATCTCGTCGAAACATTAAGAACGCCGGCAGGTATGGTTGGCGCGGTAGTGGTTATAGCAGCAGTTTATGCCCTCGTTAAGTGGATTTTTGCTCCACATCCAGACGACGAACCAAAATAAATCGAAAACCGATTTTCCCATATTTTATGGCAACTACCAATCTTATTGGATTGGTAGAAGCCATTATAAAATTATCTTGATCCACATCTAAATAAAGCAAGCACCACGCCTTTCCTTATCCTACATTTCCGAACATTTTTTACAGACAGATTCTGAGATGTATGCACTTCTATACTCAAAAATTTTAGCGCTTTCCGGTAAGCAGGCACCCGCCACAGGAATAGGCTTATTCCGCATTTTTTATGGCTTGGTTGCCTTACAAGAAATAATTTTTATTTTTTATTTCAACCATTTAATTTTTGACCCCATTCCTTACATCGACGTTGAATTCCCTACACTTACATTTTTTTTGTGTCTTTGGGGAATCGTTATCGGGTTTATTATTATTGGCTACCGCTATCAATTTGCAGTGGCCTGTAACTACATTTTCTGGCTGGTTTTCGTCAACTTTACAACAATGCAACGCGATTTTGACGGCGGCTTTGACCTTTTCATGACCGGCGCCGGTTTTTTTCTGTTGTTCATGCCCGGTGAACGCGCATTTTCTATCGATAATCTTAGATACAAGCTCAGCACGCCTTTCGTTCATTACAGCACTTATCCAAAACCAACTGTTTCAGCGCTGGCTTATTACCTGCCCATTTTTGTGTGCCTTGGTTTTTTGTATATTGATTCTGATGTACACAAAATTTTTGCCGAGCATTGGCGCAATGGCCTTGGCGCATGGCTGCCTTCAACACAGCCGTACTTTGTTTCGGCACTGGATATGTCGGTCATCCTGAATAATGAACTACTGCAAAAAATGATTGGTTACACCATCATGATTTTTCAGCTCACTTTCATATTCTTTTTCTTCAAGCGCCGATTACGCCCTGTGTTTTTGCTGGTGGGCATTGGGTTGCATCTGGGGATTACCCTATCGCTCAATATTTATCCCTTTGGCTTAGCCATGCTAGCTTTATATCCCATGCTAGTTCCATTTGCCTGGTGGCAATGCCTTAATAACCGCTTTACAGCGCACCAGCCTGTGCTAACGGTGTTTTATGATCGACAATGTCCTTTATGTAGCCGTACTGTTCTAACGCTTAACCACTTCGATATATTCAAACGCATCACTTTTAAAAATGCACAAGATCACGCTTCAGAATATAGCGCCCTGGCTCATATCGACAATCAAACACTATTAACCGATTTGTACGCGCTAGATCAGCACAACAACATCTATTCAGGCCTTAACACGTACATCCAGATCTGTTTAAAGATGGGCTATTTATTTCCGGTAGGATTGATATTGCGCTTGCCTGGCATTTACCAACTAGCCCAGGCAAAATACCGAGCCATTGCCGACTCACGCACACGGCTTACCTGCGATACCCGCTGCACCCTACCCGAGCCTTTAAAAAACAGCACTTGGTACCACGCTCTATTTGAACAGTATGGCGCCCAAAAACCTAAAACCTTAGCCAGAAAAATTACTAAAATAACGGTAGCACTGCTGATCTTGCAAATAAACTGCTCGGTACACTATGGGCTAATTTATCGGCTTAAAATCAATCTTAACCAGCACCCGGTGACTGCCGCTATTGCGCAAGGCAGTAACGCACTTTTAATGATATCGCGCATTTTTTTGGGCATTGCACCGCACGCACTTTACCTGCACGACCATTTTGCCAATTATCATCGCATTTTAGCCATCACTTACCTGGATAAAAATGGCAACGAACAATGGCTGCCGTTTGTAAATCAACAAGGGCGTTTACTGGCACCCAATTGGGGACGTGTTCAGTCCATGTGGGCTAACATTGCAATTACCCCGACCATTAATGACCAGCGAGTGCGTAAATTCATTATGAAAGTGACGGCGTTTTGGGGTGAGCAAATCGGAATTAATCTTAATAATGCTCAATTTCAAATAAAACTCAAAAAGATCGATGCGCCGACCCATTGGGTTTACGATCAATTACACAAAAACATGGCCGCACCGTGGGTTACGGTTGGTACAGTAACGTGGACAAATAAAATTATTTCTTATGATTTGCCTGCCAATATGAATGCACTATAACGATTAGCGACCGGCAATCTATCTTTAATTATTGCATCGATATTTGAGTCATGATATAAAATGCTCGTGCTGAATTGATTAACGCACATATAAAAATAAATTAAACCCCTTTGGAGGATATCATTATGAAAAAAGTTTTATCACTTTTGGCTTTAGCGATGATGGTTGTTGGTTTATCTGGCTGTTTAGATCCACAAGATGGAACTAAACAAAGACCAGAAGGTTCAACTTCTGTTCACTTGTAAGAAATTCTGGCTGTAAGCATAAAGAAGCCCGACTATTTTAGTCGGGCTTTTTTGTTAGCCCCAATCTCGCTAGTCAAAGCAAATTTTTAATGCTTATCATCCGTTCCGCACCCACTACAAATCACATAACCCAATAGACTTATCATTTTTAAAACAGATTGTACCCCCAAACAAACTGTTATTAATGGATGCCAAAATCCCGTGTAAGCTGAACAACAGCGCTTAAACTTTCAACTATTCCTCATCACTACCGCGAAAAACATCTGATTAGTTTTTATAAATTTAGCGGCTTATAAAACTAATACTAAAACCCTGTTGTCTGACCGATAAATAATCTACAACAAAATCGGTACAATACCCTTTTGCAAAAAAGAGACGCACTATGAGATTAACCATACTCCTTGCCTTGGCTTTTATTGCGGTTTTACTCATTATTACGGGTTACACCGATAAACAGGATAAGGTTGCCGCTGAAAATCTTGAAAATTTGTCATCTGCGGTATTTGCCGGCGGCTGTTTTTGGTGTACAGAAGCAGATTTTGAAAAATTACCGGGCGTTTACCAAGCCGTTTCTGGTTTTAGTGATGGCCATGTCGCTAATCCCAGCTACGAACAAGTCTCAAACGGCGGTACAGGCCATGTGGAGAGCGTAAAGGTTTATTATGACCCTGAGGTGGTCAGCTATGAAAAACTGCTCAATGCTTACTGGCGTATGATTAACCCTACCGATAACGAAGGCCAGTTTGTTGATCGGGGTGTCGAATATCGAACCAAGATTTTTTATAAAACTGACCAACAAAAAGCCAAGGCCGAGCACTCTCGCCAACTATTGGACGAATCAAGACGTTTTGCCTCGCCTATCGTCACGGAAATAAAAAAACTGGAAAATTTTTATCCCGCTGAAGCCAGCCACCAAGATTATTACAAAAAAAACCCTTTACGTTATAAATACTACCGTTCTAATTCCGGACGCGACCATTATCTGGAAAAAATATGGTCTGCCCGCGCACAGGTAACACAAGACCAAACGGCATCCCCTCGTGCGAGCAAACCTGGCGACGATGCCATGCCAAAAAACCTAATGCCTCGCAATAAATCAAGCTTTTGATGACAAGCCTGACCTCACCCATTTAAGCCGTTGCATTAATTGCGCAGGCCACTTATTTATTCCTGTAGACGATGAGAGAAAAGCCGGTTACGATAAGTTTTTACCTGGCTTTAGCACAACAGCGTCTAAATAATGTGTTTTTAGCGTATGCCCTCCCCTAACATTAACTGCGTATTCAGTCTGCACTGACCGCGCAAAGCAATGGTTTTTTATGCACGACGACACACTTAATCACTTGCAGCATCCGCATAATTTTGTGGTCATTACCAAAAAAAGCGAACGACGCACCCAGTTAGCCTTGTTACTCACGTTTTTCACTATGCTAGTGGAAATAACGGCAGGGGTTCTATTTGGATCCATGGCTTTACTGGCGGATGGCTGGCACATGGCAACCCATGTTGCCGTGTTTACAATAACGCTATTTGCCAACCGTTATTCAAGATTACACGCGCAGCGCCATAGCTTCGCCTTTGGTGCAGGCAAAGTGGGTGTTTTAGGGAGCTTTGCCAGTGCTGTGGCCTTAGGCATAGTAGCCTTAATGATGCTCATTGAATCCGTTCAGCGCTTATTAAGCCCTCACATTATTCGTTTTGATGAAGCGACTGTCGTTGCTGTGGTTGGCTTGTGCATTAACGTGCTGTGCGCTGTTTTACTCAAAAATCATATTCATACTGATATCGACACCGATACTTTTGAACATGACAGTGAAGATGAGTTTGAACAAATACCTGAACACGAGCAGAGTCCTAAAGCGGCTTACTTAACTATATTTGCTGATGCCTTAACATCACTACTGGCCATCATTGCCTTACTTGCCGGGAAATACTATGGCTGGAATGCGCTAGATCCGGTTATGGGTATTGTCGGTGCCTTAATTATCAGCCGCTGGGCATATAGCCTTATCAAAGAAACCGCGCCGATATTATTGGATAAAAGCATTGCACTACGTTACAAGGCAGCAATCCAGGAAACTATTGAAGCAGATGCCGACAATCGCATTGCCGACCTGCATATATGGCGCGTGAGTCCTGGGCATTTTGCGGTGATTCTTTCAATAGTGTCACATACACCTAAAACGCCCGAATATTACAAGGCCTTATTGACACAATTTAATTTACACGGCAGCAAAAACTATTTAGCGCACATTAGCGTTGAAGTGCATCCTTGTTCTGATGAGCGCTGTTTACAGCATGATAGCAACTTAACTGACACACAAACCCTATCTGTGGAGTAGATGCTTAGTAACGTGCATGAAATAAGTTGAACAACATAAAACACCGCTCCCGTTCGTGCTGAGCTTGTCGAAGCAGTTATTTCGTGCACGTTACTTAACTTACTTCAGGTTGCCAAAAAACCGTGAGCCAGTATTTAAAAGCATCACCACTACGCTTACTTTGCAATTGATAATCGAGTTGATTAATAACACCGTCAGCGTTCACGTTCGCGCAAGATAATTTCTTTTGCCAGCATTGCTTTACCCATGCCTGAAACGTAACCTTTAAATCACGGTCTTTTTTTGCTTTATCCAGCGCGTTAACTCTTTTATCCTTATTAACGTCAGCCACCACCACAAAATTGGTTTTTATCACATTTTTAATATAAGCGATATATTTGGAAATGCGTGTATAGACACCGTAGTAACCCAAATTAGCACAGCCATATCCCCAACTGGTGATGCCCGCCAAACGCCACTGATTGTTCAGTTTAATCACTAATGGGCCACCACTATCACCACTACAGGTATCGGCCTTGGCATTATTAAACCCCGCACACAGCATAGTGTCGGTTATTTCGCCTGCCCCAAATGCTTTTTTACACAGGCCATTAGAGATAATTGGCAGCGTGGCATCGTACAATATCTCAGGGTATTGCCCAAAATGCGCATCACTATCTGATAACGCCCCCCAGCCAATAATGGTGGCATTCACATTAACCAATAACGAAGTGTCTGTATACAAAGGCAATACTCGCGCAGAACTCACGGGTTTTTTTAACTGCACCAAAGCAATATCATTATTGATGGTCTCTGCATTGTATTTAGGGTGAATCAATATGCGCTTAATCGCCAGATTTTGTCCCTTATCGTTCCTAAGATCACGCACATGGGCAACCACATAAAGACTATCTATTATCCGACCTTCAACACAATGCGCGGCAGTCAACACCCAGGTTGGGCTGATTAAAGTCCCCCCGCAAAATTGCCCTTGATTATTATCCGAACCTTTTTTAACCAAAGCAATCATCCACGGCCATTGGCCAAAAACTGAGGGTTGCCCACCTACAATTCGAGGTTGAGGTTTAATAGGAGTATTAGCAGAAGTTGCCGTCGACAGCGTTATCATCGATAAAGCCGATAGAAATAAAATAAAGAATAGGAGATATTTTTTTACAGACATAAAGAACGCACCACAAAAAGAGGGTGTTAATGAGGCTTATAACTGCTCTGACAGCAATAAACGGAGAGGCTTTGAGGGGATGAATGCGGAAGTAACTTAATAGAAATCTTAAGAACTGAACACGCAGCCACGAACACATTAGCCATTGGTATTACACCACCACCTAACCTCTTAGGCAATAGTTAATACGCTAATGACCAATGTGCCTGTGTTTTCTGCGTGTTAGCTAAATAGCGTGGAATTAATTATGGCGTCTGCGATGTTTTTTACTTACTTTTTTACTTTTACTGTGTTTGGTAGTGGTAGTAACGGCTGCAGTTTCTGGGTTAGCAGTAGTAGAATTACTATCTTCTGTTTTGGTGACTTCTTTAGTTGTTTCAACTTTTGTAGCGCTATCTGTTTTTGGGGCTTCAACTACGGGCGCAGCTTGTTCAGTAGTCGTGGTAGTCATCTTTTCTTTAACTACGCTTGTCGCTGCATCAGCTGGATTAGCCACGGCGTCTTTTACGGCCTCTACTTTATTTAAAGTCTCAGAGGTTGTGGTAGCGCTTTTTAAAAGTGTTTCATCGGCAAATACTGAGCCAGAAACCAGCAACATTGACATCAATAACAGTTTTTTGTTTTGCATAATATATTCCTAAGTAATGTAAAAGCGACAACATAAATGTGTGGCCGCAATAAAAATAAGTCATTAGATTGAAACTAAAGAAAGTTATTGCGATTGACCTCCTTAAAATACTTCATTAAAACAAAATAATAGCACGTAGATTTTATTCAATACTCAAAAATTATTTAAAAAGTACGACTAATCTTTTGTTATGGCTATAGCATATCAACTCGAACCTGAATGGATAATGAATCAAATTGAATTTTTCTGAACAGATAAACAGACTTAATTTTGAACAATTTCCGTTCAGGCACTAAGTCATTGTCCAATGATATAATAGCCATCCATTACGCTACCCCATCCTGAATAAATCTCCTTATGCCTTTATTACGCTTAAACAATATTTCCATCGCTTATGGGTTGCACGCCTTATTAAAAAATTCGAATTTTCAACTGGATGCCGGTGAAAGAGTGGGGTTATTAGGACGCAATGGCGAAGGCAAATCCACTTTAATGAAAATTATTGCCGGCGATGTGCTGGCAGATCATGGCGATATCTGGCGGCAACCTGAATTAAGATTGGCCTGGCTGGAGCAAGCACCCACCTTTGAAGATAACGCCACTATTTACGATGCTGTCGCCGGTGGTTTAGGTGAACTGGGCACATGGATCACCCGTTATCACGCGCTAACAATGTCGATGGATTTTGATGACAGCAATGCCCTGAATGAACTAGGCGACTTGCAGCATAAACTGGAAGCCCACAACGGCTGGCATTTTCAACAACGGGTTGAATCCACTCTAAGCCGTTTGGAATTGCCTGGCGAGTTGAAAATTGATGATTTATCGGGCGGCTGGAAACGCCGGGTGGCTTTAGCCAGAGCTTTGGTTATCGACCCTGAAGTATTATTGCTGGATGAACCAACTAACCATCTGGACTTTGAAAGCATTAGCTGGCTGGAAGAGCAGGTGCTTAATTTTCAAGGTGCGGTGTTGTTTGTTACCCATGACCGGTTCTTTTTGCAAAAACTGGCCACCCGTATTATTGATTTGGATCGTGGCAATCTGGTGTCCTGGCAAGGCACTTATGATGATTATTTAGTCCGTAAAGCCGCCGCACTGGAAGACGAAGCCAATCAAAATGCCGAATTTGACAAAAAATTGGCCGATGAGGAAGTGTGGATACGCCAAGGCGTTAAAGCCCGCCGTACTCGTAACGAAGGCCGCGTTCGGGCGTTGGAAGCCTTGCGTAAAGAACGCTCACAACGCCGTGGCCTTCAAGGCACAACTCGATTGGCACTGGATAAAGGCGAAAACTCAGGTAAGAAAGTCATTGAAGTGAAAGACATTTGCTTTGGCTATGCGGACAGACCTATCATTAAGAACTTCTCCACGCTTATTCAACGCGGTGACAAAATCGGTTTGATAGGCGCTAACGGTGCTGGAAAATCAACGTTGTTAAAATTATTGTTGCAACAGCTTCAGCCAGATACGGGTGAAGTAGAACAAGGCACTAAACTTGAAATAGCTTATTTCGATCAATTACGTGATCAACTTGATCCGGAAATGAGCGTGGTGGATACCATCGCTGATGGCAATGATTTTGTGGAAATTGCCGGTAATAAACGCCACGTCATGTCGTATCTAAGTGACTTTTTATTTGCGCCCGCCAGAGCGCGCTCACCGGTAAAAAGCTTGTCCGGTGGCGAGAAAAACCGTTTATTGCTGGCGCGTTTATTTACCAAGCCTGCCAATCTTATCGTTATGGACGAACCGACCAACGATCTGGATTTGGAAACCCTGGAATTGCTGGAAGAAAAATTGGTTAACTATGACGGCACATTGTTAATCGTCAGCCATGACCGTGCTTTTCTTGATAACGTGGTCACCAGCGTACTGGTACTGGATGGATCAGGTTCGGTGGATGAATTTATTGGCGGTTACAGTGATTGGCTCAGTTATGACACCCAGCAAAAACAAATCGCTGCAAAAAAAGCCCTTCAAACAGTAAAGCCTGTAAAACAGGAAACCAATCTTCCAGGTGTTCTGCCTGCTAAAAAGAAAAAGCTCAGCTTTAAAGAACAGCATGAGCTAGATAATTTACCTGGTTTAATTGAAGATTTGGAAAACAAACAGGCAGCCTTAACCCAGCAAATTAATGATCCAGAGTTTTATAAAAAAGAGGCCAAAGCCGTCACCAAAACAATGGATGAGTTGAAAACCATACAAGATAAACTAGAAGAAGTTTTTCTGCGCTGGACTGAACTGGATACCTTGGCCTGAAATATATCCATAGCTTAAAGAAAAGAGATAACTTATAATTACTGGCTAGCAATAGCTGGAGAGATGGCCGAGTGGCTGAAGGCGCACGCCTGGAAAGTGTGTATACGGCAACGTATCGGGGGTTCGAATCCCCCTCTCTCCGCCAAACACCAAAAACCCGCAAGCTATGCTTGGCGGGTTTTTTTATGGCTGCAACCATTTAGATTATTGGCACTGATTTTATAACAGTTTGTTTTGGTTTTCTCCAATATATCCATTGACATAATAGCCAATACGTTCCTATAGTTACCCTTAACAAATATTCATTACCAACAGGCCAAACGATGGCAACCGTTACTTTCGATACGCATGAATTTGTTAAAAAATTAAAAGGTGTGGGTTTTAGTGAAGAACAGGCCGAAATACTGACCGATTTACAAAAAACCACGGCACAAAATACACTGGAACAAGCGCTGCATGATTACGACCTGGAAAACATTACCAGTAAAAAAGATGTTGAGTTGCTGGAGTTGAATCTTAAGCGTGATATCAAACAATTAGAAATTGATTTAAAAAAAGATATTGAAATATTACGGCTTGAAACCAAACGCGATATTGCTGAGAGCAAAACCGAATTAATACGCTGGGTTGTTGGTGTTGGTGTATTGCAAACTATGTTAGTGAGTGCCTTGTTATTGAAATTATCCGGTATGCACTAAGCGGGTAGAAAATTGTAAAGACCCCGTAAGTTATCGCTAATAAACACATATTACAAATAGGCCAAGCAATGGCAACCGTTACTTTTGATACCCACGATTTGAAAGAGTTGGAATTGAAACTTGAGGCGCGGATTAAGGATGTTGAATTAAAAATTGCCGACACTAAAGCCGAATTAATACGATGGGTAGTCGCTGTTGGTTTATTGCAAACCATGTTAATCAGCGCATTAGTGTTGAAATTATCAGGCATGCACTAACTGCCATCCTACTAAAACCCGCAAGCTGTTTGGCTTGGCGGGTTTTTTATTGTCTGATGAAGTGCTGTGCCAATAATTTATAATTATTAAACAGAAATTGCAATTGTGATAAAACAGCTCACACTTCCCCTTTAAATTAAAACCACGTTACAGGATGAGTTATGCCCACCTTGAATTGGATAGGTAAATCTGCCGTAGAAAAACACCATAAAGATGTACCTTACCGTTTGTTGGAGCTTGTACCGGAATTATCTTGTGGTGATAGTGACAGCGGCAATTTGATTGTGCAGGGCGATAATTTACACGCGCTAAAAGCCTTGTTGCCACGCTATGCGGGTAAGGTGAAATGTATTTATATTGATCCGCCGTACAACACGGGTAATGAAGGCTGGGTGTATAACGATAATGTTAACAGCCCTGAAATTCGTAAATGGTTAGGCGCTGTGGTAGGTAAAGAAGGCGAAACTTTAGACCGCCATGATCGCTGGTTGTGCATGATGTACCCGCGTTTGGTGTTGCTTAGGGAATTTTTGAGTGCAGATGGGGCGATTTTTGTTTCGATTGATGACAACGAGGTTGCTAGCCTCAAATTTCTGATGGATGAAATTTTTGGTAGAACCAATTTTGTCGCGCAAATTGAGTGGCAAAAGCGGTACACTCGTAGCAACAACACAGTCTCTTTTACAACTGTCGTAGAACATATTATTGCCTATTCAAAATCGGGAGTCTTTACTCCAAATCTTGTCCAAAAGGAAGAAGAAGCTCACGCTCGTTACACAAACCCTGACAATGATCCTCGTGGTTCTTGGAAGGCAATTCCGTTTTTGAACCCATTATCTCCCGATGAGCGTCCTAATCTGGTGTATGACATTATCCAACCAAACACTGGCGAGGTATTGCGTCCAAGCCGAAAAGCTTGGCGAACATCAAAAGAAACTTATGAGGTTTATTTATCCGAAAATCGATTGTACTGGGGAAAAGACGGAAAAGGTAAGACACCCACAATCAAGCGTTTTTTATCGGAAGTACGAGATGGGATGCCCCCTATTAATTTCTGGGATCATAAGTTTGCGGCTCATACAGATGTCGCTAATCAAGAACTTAAAGATATTTTTGGGGACAAATCTTTTCCTACACCAAAGCCATCGCGGTTAATTCAGCGTATATTGCAAGTAGCCTCAGACCAAGATTCACTAATTTTGGACAGCTTCTCTGGCTCTGGTACTACTGGTCACGCGGTACTAAAACAAAACGAAGAGGACGGTGGCACTCGCCAATTCATTCTGGTAGAAATGGACAAAACCATAGCCGAAACTGTCACCGCTGAACGAAATCAACGAGTGATTGAAGGTTATACCAACACCAAAGGTGAACAAGTTGAAGGCTTAGGCAGCGGTTTTCAATTCTGCCGATTATCGAAAGAACCTTTATTCACCGCCGATGGACAAGTACGGGATGATGTCACTTTTACCCAATTAGCCGAATTTGTCTGGTTTAAAGAAACTGGAACCGGCTACACAGGCAACGCCGATACGCCATTATTGGGCGTGTTTGAAGAGCGTGCCGTGTATTTGCTTTACAACGGCATTTTAAAGGACAAAACGCCAGACGGCGGCAATGTGCTAACGCCTACCATTTTCAACCTTTTACCAGAATTTAATGGAAGTAAAGTCATTTATGCAGCGGCGGTAAAAGGTGGTACAAACTGGCTGAAACAACAACTGATTACCTTTAAACAAACGCCTTACGCACTGGATGTATAGCCATGAAATATTTTGAACCCAAAGGCTATCAATCGGAGACCTTAACCAGCGTCGAAAACTATTTTAAGGCTTGTCATGCGTTACCTAGCCCATCACTGGCTTTTTATAGCTTGACCAATTTACCCTATAAAAGCTTATCAGGCTTTGCCGAAGATATGCCGTATTTTTGTTTACGCATTCCCACGGGCGGCGGTAAAACGTGGTTAGCGGCAAAAAGCGTTAAACTGATTAATACACATTTGTTACGCTCTGACTACAGCGTGATTTTGTGGCTAGTGCCTTCCAATCAAATCAAAGAGCAAACCCTAAAAGGCTTGAAGGATTTAAACCATCCATTACACGCTGCATTACGTGAGTCTGGCGATATTACTGTGTTGGGGTTGGATGAAGCGCAAAGCGTCACCGCTGCCACGCTGAACACATCCACAACAATACTGGTCGCCACACGGCAAGCATTTCAAGTGGAAAACGAGGAAGGCCGCAAAGTTTACAGCAACAATGGCGCGTTAATGTCGCATTTTGAATCGTTGTTATCCGAACAGCGGAACGAATTACTCAGGGACGATGACACGGTGGCGTATTCTTTAGCCAATGTTTTGCGCTTACGCCGCCCTTTTATTATTGTCGATGAAGCGCATAACAGCCGCACGGAGCTGGGTTTTGACACCTTGGCTAAATTCAACCCTAGCGGCATTATGGAACTGACCGCCACGCCCGATATGGTCAAAACGCCGTCAAATGTGCTGCATAGTGTATCTGCGATCGAGTTGAAAACGGAGGAAATGATCAAGCTTCCGATCCGTTTAGAAACTGAACCCAATTGGCAACAATGTTTAGCGGACGCTATGGCTTGCCGCAATGAGTTACACGTTCTTGCAGAACAGGAACAACGACAAGGTGCAGCATACTTACGGCCTATCGTGTTAATTCAGGCAGAACCCAAAAACTCCGCCCATGAAACGCTCGATGTTTATAAAGTCCGCGATGAGTTGATCACTAACCATGCTATTCCTGATGATGAAATCGTTATTGCAACGGGCGAAGAAAGAGGTTTACGTGAGTGCGAGGCCAATTATCCGCTGGGTATTTCCGATCCCGTGTGTCCGGTTAAATTTGTAATTACCCAAAAAGCCTTGGCGGAAGGTTGGGATTGTCCATTTGCTTATATTCTAGTCAGCATGGCAGCGATCCACTCCGCAACGGCGGTAGAACAATTGCTAGGCCGGATTTTGCGCCAACCCGATGCAAGCCACCGCAAAACACCCGAATTAAACCGTTCTTATGCGTTTGTGGTGTCGAAGTATTTTTCAGAAACGGCGGAAGCTCTTCGTGATCGCTTAGTGAGCGGTGCAGGCTTTGACCGTAAAGACCTAAAAGACTTTATTCAAGCCACGAAACCTGAACAATTTGATTGGGAACGCTTGCAAGGCCGGGTTAAAAGCGAACCTGTCAGTGTGCAATTAACAGCCAAACCAGTATTAAAAGGTATTTCCAAGCCTTTAAAAGAAAAAGTGACTTGGAATAATAATACCAGCACCTTAACCATTAACGCGCCGCTCACACTCAAGGAAACTGAGGAATTAAAAGCCACGGTTAATGAGTTACCCGCGCAATACGCTATTGAACAAGCCGCTGAACAAAGCCGCACCTCGGCAATTACTTTTTTCCAATCCCCTTCGGAACGGGGCGAAACTATAAGCGTTCCACAATTGGCGGTTTATATTCAGGGTGAGCTAAAGCTGTTTGATGAAACCGAAATGCTCGATTATCCTTGGGATTTGTCGTTATTAGATGCCAAACCAACAGCGGATCAAATCAGCCAATTACAATACCGATTAAAGAGTGCTGAAAGTGGCGTGCTAGATGTTACAGAACAGGGCAAAATGTTTGCAAAGTTTATGGCAAACTTGCAGCATAATTTGGATTTGGTCTATAAGCCTGAACATTGGAATGATGCCAAGTTAGCCGCATGGTTTTGCCGTAACTTACCTGATCCCACAATTACGCACGAAAGTAAACTGGCTTTTGTCAGTCATTGGATACAAAGCTTATTAGAGAATTTTCAGTTGGCGCACATCAATCAACAAAAATTTTATATTAGATTGATGCTTGAACAGCGAATAAATGAATTACGGAAACAAGCGGCAGCACGTGCTTATCAACATATTTTGTTCAGTGACAAGGTACGGGAAATGGTTTGTGTGGGTGACAGCTATCTATTCGACTTTCATCCACAAATTTATTACCCAAGCAGTTATTACGACCCTAGCACCAGCGAATACGGATATCACGAATTTAAACACCATTATTACCCACAAATTGGTGATTTTGATTCTAAAGAAGAATTTGAATGTGCCTGTCATTTAGAACGACTGGCAGAAAAAGAAAAAATCCAATTTTGGGCGCGAAACTTGGCACGAAAACAAACTAGCTCATTTTTTTTCCAACAAGCTAATGGGCGGTTTTATCCAGACTTTATTTGTAAATTGGCAGATGATTCAATTTTGATCGTGGAATATAAAGGCAAAGACCGATGGAAAGAAGCTGAACCCGATAGATTGATAGGCAACCTATGGGCGGAGTTATCCAATGGTAAATGCCAATTTATTATGATTACAGAAAAACGCTGGGATTTGCTTGATGCGTTAATTTTGGGTGGTAAGTAACCATGTCATTTGAATTTAACGACATCCTGCTTTACACCGATGCCAACGGCAAAGTGAAGATAGAGGTCATTTTTGAGGAGGAAACATTTTGGTTAAGCCAAAAGAAAATGGCTGAATTGTTTGATGTTAGGGTTCCGACAATCAATGAACATTTGCAAAATATATATAAATCCAAAGAGTTAGAATACGATGCAACTATTCGGAAATTCCGAATAGTTCAACGTGAAGGTAATCGTGACGTAACCCGTGAAATCGATTTTTACAATCTGGATGCCATTATCGCCGTAGGCTATCGTGTAAACAGCCATAACGCCACCCAATTCCGCATTTGGGCAACGGCAACGCTCAAAGAATTTATCATTAAAGGCTTTGTATTGGATGACGAACGGTTAAAACAAGGTAAGCGCTTCGGCAAAGATTATTTTGATGAGTTATTGGAACGGATCCGAGAAATTCGTGCCAGTGAGCGGCGTTTTTATCAAAAAATCACCGACATTTATAAAGAATGTAGCGTTGATTATGCCAAGGATGACCCGAAGACACTGACATTTTATAAAACCGTGCAAAATAAATTGGAATGGGCAATTACCGGCAAAACCGCCGCTGAACTCATTCATAACCGCGCTGATGCGGAATTACCCAATATGGGATTAAAAACGTGGAAAAATGCACCCAACGGCAAGATTTTAAAAGGTGATGTATCCGTTGCAAAAAATTATTTGATCGAAAAGGAAATCAAAGAACTGGAAATGATTGTATCCATGTACCTTGATTATGCCGAACTTCAAGCAGCTCGAAATGTTCCCATGAAAATGGCGGACTGGATACAAAAACTAGATGCATTTTTAGAGTTTAATGGTTATGAAATATTGCAGGATGCGGGGAAAATTAGGCATGTAGTCGCGGAAAAATTAGCGATACGGGAATATGAAAAATTCAGGGTGGTGCAAGATCATAACTTTGAAAGCGATTTTGATAAAAGCATTAAAAAATTGACGACTAAAAAATGAACAGATTAATTTAGATAGATAAAATAGTACGAGCATCAATGATTTTAAGGCCAAATCTATTTGTATATTAAAATCATTTCCATGCTAGAGAATCGAGAGGTTTATAACTGTGAATAGAACTGACATGAAGAAATTGGTCGCCTATTATAGGCCGGACGATACGGCCACCTCTTTCTACACATTGGTAGGTGAGCGGTTGCAAATATAAGCCTAGCGGCATTAATATTCAAGCAAAATTTAATATCCCTTGGACACTAAACAATACTTATAGACACAGATTTTGCTAGCTAAATACGCGTTAAGGTGTATAAACTAAACTTTCACCCCACAGCCATTTCAACAATATTAACCTGCCCACCAAACACTTCCTGAACGAGAGGAATCAAATGGTCATGATGGCTGAGAAAAATAACCTGGGTGCGCTCAGATAAGCCCGCCAGTGCCTCAAGCCCTGCTTTTGACCTTGCATCATCGTAATTAATAAACAGGTCATCAGCAATAAACGGTAATGGCATCGCCTGCTCCAGGTGCATTTCCAAAGAGGCTAATCTAAGTGCCAGATACAGCTGGTCGCGTGTCCCATCGCTCAAGCCAGCAATCCCGACCAGCTTGCCATCCGCACGTTGCCCTTCCAGAACCGGAGGATTTTTGTCAAAATCAACACTCAAACGCTGGAAAGACCCCAGCGTAAGCCCTGAAAAAAGCAGGCTGGCACGCGCCAACAAAGGCCCTTGTTTCTCCTCGCGGTAACGGTCTATCGACCAACGCAACAAGCGCCCCGCCGTAAACACCTTAATGTAACGTTCCGCCACATCCGACATTCTGGCCAGCGCCTCTTGCCGCTGTGCTTCTGCTTGCGCCGCTGCATCGGAACCGCCGATTTCCGCCAACACCCGTTTCGCATCGGTATGATCCACCAAAAGCACCCTTTCCCGCTCCCTTATGTCATTAATTTCAGCATCAATTTGGGCAATCTCAGAGACCAGCTGAACCAACTCAACCGCATCAATCTCAGCTTCCAGCTGCACTCGTGCCAAGCCATCACCTTCACTCATAAGACACGCCCTGCCCTCCTCCATAGCTACCTTTAAACGCCGGTACTGGTCAGACCGGCCAATCGCTTCGGCCAATAACACATTAGAATCGACGCCAACTCGTTCCAGCATAGGTTTCAGGCTTGCAGATGCCGTCCGTATTGAGTCATTGGCGATCACCACCTGTGCTTTGGCATCGCGAAGTGTTTTTGTTAATCGGGTGGCTTCCGTGGCGGTTGCGCGGGCCTGCGTTAAGCGTTTTGCCAATACCTGGGCTATCTGGCTTGCTGGCTGCGTTTTCAATTCCGGTGCAAGCAATTGCGCCAATCGGTCGGCATCAACGGCAAATTGTGCCAGCTCGGCAGTCATCGCATCGATACGTTCCTGTAGCAAGCGCATATCTTTTAGCTTGTTTTCAATCTGGTCGATAAGCGCCAGCGCGCCTTCAACGCTGCCTATATCGCTATCATCCGATAATCCGGCTTTGACGAGTGTCTGTGACCAAGCTTGATTCCAATGCTTTAACTCAGATTTGGCATCCTCAGCGGCCTGCTGCAAGGCCACTGCTTGCGTTTTAGCAGCCTGATATTGACCAGACAGTGTTTGCTGACGGGTTTTGGCGCGGTCAATGTCCTGAATAAAGTTTTCCGCCTGTACACACAGAGCAGACAAGCTGTCATGATCTGCGACCTGCTGTGCCGCTTCCTGCAAGGCCTTGGCTAGATTGAGCCTGAACTCTGCGACCTTCACCGAAATTGCTGTAAATTCCGCCTGGGCATCCCGACAAGCTGTTGCGGCGGCCAGTGCCTTGTCTCTTTTTGCCAGCCAATCGCCAGTGTCTTCCAGTATCAGACCTGTCAAACCAACTTCCTGCATCCTAGCTAAGCATTGGCCATCAAACTGCTCAAGCGCCGCGCTTTGGTGGAGAGACTGGTTTTCAATCGTCGCCAGGGCTTGCACTTCCCGCTCAAACTGGTGATTAAGGCTTTGCAACTGGGTTGCCGCCTCCACGTTGTTAAGGCGGGTATCGGCAATGGCATCGGCATGGAGCAGCGTGGCCTCAAAGGCTTGCGCCGCTTGAGACAAGGCTGTCTCGCCGGTTTTGATCGCCTCCCAGGATGCATCTCTCTCGTAGCGTGCCTGGATAACGTCTTCGTGCGTGATAGGATGGTGGCGTTCTTTAAATTGCAAAATACTCAGCTCAAGGCCAGCGACCTTGGTTTTCTGGTCTTCACGCTGCTTTACCGTAGCCTTGCATTCAGCGACGAGACTTTGCCGCTCTTGCAGCAACCGCGATAAAGTTTGTTGGCTGGGTGGCTTCAATGCCGTCAAATCGGGCAGCGCCATACGCCATTGTCCCAACGCTTGCAGCGCATCCTCTAACAAGGATTTCGTCTTGGTTAAAGCCGTTTGTTGTTTAAGGCTAGCCGCATCAGGATCCCCTAACGATCTGGCGCTGGCCAATGCAGCCCGCAGTGCAGGCTTGATTTCACCGGTCTGCAAAGCAGCCAATTGCTGTGCTAACGATTCAATTTCAGTCAGCTTGGCCTTTTCAGCGTGTTCGGCAGCTTTCACACCCTGCGCCAGCCCGCTAAAATCATGAGCCAGCTTGTTAAGTTCGCGTCTGACTAGCGGTGTCGGCACGCATTTGGCCAATGCTGCTTGCGATTCAGCTTGCCAGCCCAACTGGACACAGGCCTCGCAAACATCACGCCAGAGTGCGGATTTTGTCAGCTCCTGACGTTCAATATCCATCTCATAACTGCCGTATTGCAGGCGCAGTTCGTCAAGCTTGCTAATATCGGTGGCAACGTCCAGCACAGCAGTATCGACTTCAATTTCCCCTAATTCGCCCTGCGCGGTTTCAACTTCAGCGGTGCGCAATGCCAAGCGCTCTTGTGCAATAGCCAGCTCCCGCTCCACTTTTGCAAGCGTGGCGGCGGCATCGGCAGGCAGTTCGATGACGTCACCCAGCTCAGCCATTGCCTGTTCACTTGTTTTAAGTGACATGAGGATCGGTGCCAGCCGCCGTACCCGCTCAAGGCTATTCCTTTTGCCTTGGAACTGTTGATGATGCTCGCGTTCACGGGTGATTTTATCGTGTAGCTCCTCCACCTTGTTATTGGCATCAGCCCACACTTTAGTCCTGACAGTGGCTTCCTTTAACGCGACCGTCGCCTTATCAAGCTGATCTGCGGCAGCATAATAGGCACGGTCATTGGCTTTTCTGGGTGCCCAAAGCTTATCAGCTTCCGCCAACAAGGCATCACGCACCTTGCCAAGTCCCGCCACACCGGCTGCCGCCTGAAACAACACCTGACCGACATCATCCTGGGCATTTAAGATGCTTTCGCCGCCCTTGACCAGCATGGTGTGGTCTAGGCCAAACATTTTCTCAAAGAAATTCCTGTCACCCGTCCCCAAGAATTGGCTCAATACATTGTCTGCTAGCACAGCATCCAGCGGCGAGCGCAGGGTTTGCTTTTGCGCTTTTGTCCGGTGAAATTCAAGCGTCTCTAGTGCGTTAGCAATGCTAGCACCTAGGCGCAATTCCTTGAGCGGGTGCAAGAAACTGAGCTGCGATTTGGGATGCATGCCAAACAACAAATCAATAATCGCCGAACGCAGCGTGGATTTGCCCGCCTCGTTGGGGCCAACAATTAAGTGGAAATCTTGTTTGGCGGCGGGAAACTCAACACAGCGGTCGGAAAATTTGCCGTATTTAATCAGGTCTAAACGCTGAAATCGCATACTAAACTACTCCGCGTTTGCTAAATGAGAAACCAAGCCAGGACGCACATCGCGCACTAGGCCAGCCAGGTCACCCGCACGAATGTCCTTAAAATACGGGACATCCGCTTGCAGTTCCAACGGCGCCTTGTTGACCAAGCCCAATAGCTCGTCTTGCAAGCTTTTCAGAAAAACCGGATCGGTTTCAGCCGCCTCAAGCACCTCCTGCAAATCTGATAGCGCATCGGCTCGCGCCCTCACCGCCGCGCCGTCATCTAAAGCAGAGGTTTCCACCTTGACCTTTTCAATCCAAAGCCGCTCGCCCCCAATCGTAGCCGCCAAATTTAAGACTTCCGCACGCAGTTGTAACTCCAAGCCAAAAAGATCACCGTGTGCAGAAGTCTTGCCGATAACACTGACCCGAATTGCAAGCGGAAGCGATGAGGCAGCGCTTTCGACCAATGCGTCAAGTGCCTTGCCTATGCTGTGTACCACGTCGGCGAGCACATTGCACTCGGTGACATTGACTTCTAAACTGTGCCAGCGCAGCACATCAACAAGCAGCCGTTCAATATTCTGGATACCCGATTCATCCGTTGTTACAAGCACCGCACCACGCGGACCAGTCTCGCGTATATGCCGCCCCTGAAGATTGCCCGGAAAAACTACGGTCGATGCCCCTTGCCAAATTTGGTAGTCATGCACATGGCCTAGCGCCCAATAATCATAACCCTTGGCATGAAGTTCACTGAGGCTGCACGGGGCATAATTTGCATGTGCGGAATTGCCCTCCAGTGCCGTGTGCAACACACCAATATTTAACATACCGGGTATCGGCGCTGGATAGCCAGTTGCCAGATTTTCGGTGGTTTCCCTGTCCTTAAAACTGCGGCCATGTAAAGCAACTTTTAGCGACTCAAGACGAAAAGTATTGGGTTTGCGCGTATCAAATGTATAGACATTATCAGGCAATTGCAGCTTTTTGGTCATTTCACTCTCGGCATCGTGGTTACCGAACAGCAAATAAACCGGAATCCCCACTTTTTTCAAGCGTCCCATTTGGCTGCAAAAATAAATGCCGGTGTTATGGTCTTTCCATGTCCCATCATACAAATCGCCAGCGATTATCATGAAATCAACTTGTTGCTCAATGGCTTCGGTAACGAGATTGGTGAAGGCATCGCGGGTCGCCGTGCGCAGCATTGCTATGGGGGCATCGGCATAAGCACTCAATCCTGTTAACGGGCTGTCCAGGTGTATGTCGGCGGCATGGATGAATTTCACGGTATTTTTCCTTGTTTATGGGGGTTGGCATCCAAGTAAAAGTGGCTCATTTTTTGGGTCGTTTAAAGCACGCACGATGCAACACACTTAGGGTTTGCCTAGCTTTGAGCATAAATTATTTTACAGATACTTAAATGTATCAATGCTTTTTAACCAGCTTTTGGATAGGTAAGGCAGTTAAATGCAATAATTATAGAATGTGATATTACCGCTAAAAACATGCAAATCCAAAAGTTACAGCTATGGGGATTTTTAAGGAGGTATTGAGGGTTGATCGTCTATTATAGACCGGACGATACGGTCAGCTGTTTTTACGCCATGTTAAGATTTATTTGTCTCATGGCTCAGCCTAAACAAAACCCAATTACATTTGTGATTGTAAATAATTTTGAATACCAATTTGCTCAATTAGCGCCAACTGAGTTTCCAACCAGTCAATGTGCTCTTCTTCACTTTCGAGAATATGACTAAAAACTTGTCGAGACACGTAATCACTGATGCTTTCACAGTAAGCAATGGCTTCTTTCAACAATGGAACGGCTAAATACTCAAGCTTTAAATCACAGGCCAGCATTTCCTGCGGATTTTCACCAATCAATATTTTGCCCAGGCTTTGCAAATTGGGCAAGCCATCAAGAAATAAAATGCGTTCGATCAACTGATCCGCATGTTTCATTTCATCAATGGATTCGTGATAAACCTTTTCGTTAAGTTTTTGAAAGCCCCAATTTTTATACATACGCGCGTGTAAAAAATATTGGTTAATGGCGGTTAATTCATTTTCCAGTGCCCGATTTAGAAGCTGAATGACTTTAGCATCACCTTTCATGATATTCCCCTGTAGTTAGCGCATTAGTCAAAGTGTAGATTATGCCACCATTTGCATTATACAAGTTTCCATGCGACTTTCATCAAGCAACTGCTTAACATGTTGGCTACATTTTCCACACACACTGCCCACTCCCAAGCATTGGTTCAGTTGCCGACGCGATGTATGCCCATCGGCAATGGCAGATTTTACTTGCTTATCGGTAACGGCTTTGCAGATACAAATATACATTTTGGTTCTCTAAAGGTATTGTTATGGGTAATGATAACAATTCTCATTAAAAAGTAAAGTCAGTTTTGAAGTTTTCTTATGCAAATACTTTTATCTAAAAACCTTCGTTATCGCCTTAATGCCAAAGGCTGTTTCAAAGGGTTGGCTCGAATAGGCTTAGAGAGCTTCTAATACAAGAAGCACTTACACCTTAAGACCCTAATTTTTGGGTAAGTTCAGGATATTTATAACATCCCTTGGCCGTAGAAATCGATCCAGACGCTGGAATCAATTAAAATCACTGATCAGTTCTCATCTGCTCCAGATCACCTTCCCAGCTTAATTTGCCTTTAAAGGCTTTAATCCCCTCTTGCTGCTTAGATTTTACTCCGGTTACTTTTAAAACGTCGGCCATCAATGTGTCATCAATAATGATATTGGTTCGCGTCGGCTTCTCCATGTGTAAGCAATTACAAAACCATACACCTTAAAGCATTTCCACTGTTCCTGTTCAATCCTAATAGCCCAATCGTGGCGGTGGCTGGTTAAGCCTTACTTCCGACTATAATTACGATGGGCGAATGGGCTTTGCCACTTTATTTGTAGAGTACTTTATTGAGTTATTTTAATTGTCATTTGACAATCAACTATCGCTTCTACTATCATGGAAAATTGACGAGATAACTCATGCCCCATCCCCATAAAGAAATCGCGGCCGCTTTGCAGTATGCTTCGGATAATGGTTGGCGGATTGTGGAAGATGGGTCTCATGCGTGGGGTCAAATGTATTGCCCCTACAATAATAAAGACTGTCGATGCGGTGAATTTTGCAGGGCAAGTATCTGGAGTACACCCAGAAAACCGGAAAATCACGCTAAGCAAATTCGACGCATCGTCGATAACTGTCTGATACACAAAACACAAAACCTTAGCGGTGAGGAATAAGTATGATTGATTATGATTTCACTCTTAAGTTTGATATTTCTGCCCTTGAATGCGAGCCAGACACTTTTTTGGATCAATTGTATGAGGCAGGATGCGATGATGCCATTATTGGTATTGGCCGACCTGGACGTATGGCTATGAATTTCACCAGAGAAGCAAAAACGGCATCAGAAGCTGTTTTAAGTGCATTAAGCGATGTACAAAAAGTACTCCCGCAAGCGAAGCTAATCGAAGCTACTCCCGATTTTGTGGGCTTGACCGATATTGCCGATATTTTGGGATGTAGTCGCCAAAATATCCGAAATCTGCACATTAAATATCAAGCCTCTTTTCCAACGCCTGTTCATGAGGGCAGTACCACGCTGTGGCATCTTGCCAAGGTGTTGCCTTGGTTTAAGGGCAAAGGCAACTATACTGTGAAAGACAGTTTGCTTGAAATTGCATCGGCTAACATGCAAATTAATCTAGATCGGCAAATGGGTGATGTCTACACCACGCAATAAAGTTTAGTGGGGCCATCGTGCATTGTATGGTTGATTTTCCATTCAATACAAATTGAATAATATTACGGTTAATCATTTACATGGGGCGATTGGATATCGGAAGTTGGAAAATAGGCTTTAAGGGATACGCTTCCTTGCGTTGGCCGCATCTTATCGCGCTCTTCTTCAAAATCCCTCGATAAAAATAGTCGACTGCTTTTTTTACATTAGTCTATTTAATAAAAGCTTTTCGGTTCCTAGGTAATATTCAACAGCCTGATTTGTAATCATATAATTTATTGGCATGTTTTTTGCTAAAGTAAAATTATGGTATGTTAAATAGGTTCGATAGTTCGAGATTACTCCTGAATTTTAGTGAGTTTACAGTTATAATTAAAAACGAATGGCCAATAGAAAAACCGGCTACCCACTTAAGGCGGGACACGGTGCAAGGCTTAACCGTTCGGCCTGAGCCTGTCGAAGGGTGGGCGGTTAAGCCGATCATGGTTCGACAAGCT